>DAIQOQ010000227.1:0-4782 GCA_036787795.1 Paludibacter sp.
AATATCAGATGAAATACAAACTGCTGAATTATTATAAAGGGCAGGCAATATACAATTAACAGTGAACACAGTTAGCAGTAAGCTGTAAGCAGTAAGCAGTAAGAAATGATGGTTAAATAACTGCTCAATTCAACAATTATACTACTCAACAAACACACATCTCAACAAATATGGACATTATACTTGAAAAGAAAAAAGGACTGAGAAAAAAACACCTTCCTTACGTGGCGGGAGGAAGCCTGATACTAATCCTCATTTTGTGGATGATTTTAGGCAATCACCGGTCGCGCCTGACGGTGGAGCACGACAAACTGATGGTGGATGTGGTGACCCGCGGCGAGTTCAACGATTATATCCGCATCAACGGACAGGTGGAACCGATAAATACGATTCAGCTCAGTGCCATCGAAGGCGGTATGGTGGAGCAAAAAGTGGTGGAAGAAGGCAGTCAGGTACATCAGGGCGAGGTCATTGTCCGACTAAAAAACCCGATGCTCAACCTGAACATTCTGGACAGCGAGGCACAACTGGCCGAAAAGCAAAACTTCCTGAGGAACACACAGGTTTCGATGGAGCAAGAAAGACTCAGCCTGAAAAAAGAAAAACTCCAACTGGAACTGGATGTGGAACGCAAAAAACGAAAGTTCATGCAATACAAACAGCTGTATGCCGAAAAACTATGTTCGCAGGAAGACTATCTGCAAGCCAAAGAAGACTATGAGTTTGCCGTGAATAGCCGCAAACTGGTAGTGGAACGTCAGAAACAAGACTCCATCTACCGCGGCATTCAGATAAGACAAATGGAAGAAAGCCTGCACAATATGCGCCAAAACCTGATGCTGGTACGACAGCGCATTGATAACCTGAACGTAAAAGCTCCGGTTGACGGTCAGCTGGGATTACTCGATGTGGAAATAGGTCAGTCGGTAGCACCCGGAAACAAAATAGGGCAAATCAGTGTATTGTCCGACTATAAAATCGAAGCACTAATCGACGAACACTATATCGACAAAGTAAAAGCCGGACTGAGTGCCACCTTCGAACGGCAGGATAAAAACTTTGCCCTGCGGGTGCGCAAAGTATACCCCGAAGTACACGACAAACAGTTTAAAACCGACTTCGTTTTTGCAGGTCACCGACCGGATAACATTCGCACCGGCCAGACCTACTACATCAACCTGCAACTGGGGCAGCCCACCCAAGCTGTAATGGTTCCGCGCGGATCGTTCTACCAGACTACCGGCGGTCAGTGGATTTTCGTCGTATCGAAAGATGGCAAAACGGCTACCCGCCGCAACATCACCATCGGCCGACAAAACCCGCTTTACTACGAGGTAACAGCCGGCCTGCAACCGGGCGAAAAAGTGATTACTTCGGGTTATGAAACTTTTGGGGATAGCCAGGAGTTGGTGTTACAGTAATCAGGAAACAGTTAACAATTATCAGGAAATAGTTAATTATGACAAACAATATCAGCACAGCTTTTCGCTCTGTTTTCAAGAAAAAGCAGAACAACGGAATCAAAATAATATCATTGGGTGTAGGACTGGCCATGGGGCTTGTGCTCATTGCCAAAGTATGCTTCGAACAAACTTTCGACAACTTTTACCCACACAGCGAACGCATTTATCAGATTCTGGAAACCGGAGCTTCGGGAGACAACAAACCCGTAACTTACGGACAAGTGAGCGGTGGAGTGGCTCCGGGAATGAAAGCAGACCTACCTCAGGTAGAAGCAGCTACCCGACTCACACCCTTACAGGACGATGTCGTCTTTTTCACGCAGGATAAAAAGCGACTTACCGGGACTTTTATTATGGCAGACAGTTGTTTGTTCGATGTGTTGCCACGTCCGATGATTGCAGGAAATGCAAAGAAAGTATTATCGCAACCGATGTATGCATTAGTATCCGAAACCATTGCAAAGAAGATGGGCAATAATGCCGTGGGACAGAGCATCCGGTTAGATACCTGGCCGACTCAGACATTAATCGTCGGAGGGGTGTTTAAAGATGTACCCGAAAATACCCATCTAAAATACGATGTGGTAATTTCGATGAGCTCCATCCTACACTTTTTTCAATATGACGGCACGCAGAACTGGGTTGGCAACGACCGTTACCGGGCCTATGTCTGCCTGGCTCCCAACACAAACCCAAGGAGTCTGACCCCTGCCATCAATAAAATGCAGGCACGTCACGTAGACATGAATGAACTTAAAAAAGCCGGAGTTAAACTATCATACAGTTTATTGCAACTGGAAAAAATTCATAGCGATGAACCGTCAACAAAGCGTATGTCCATTCTGCTGACTTTACTGGCCTTTGCTCTTATTTTTACTGCCGTATTAAATTATATTTTGATCGTGCTTTCGTCGCTGGTAAAACGTAGCAAAGAAATAGCCATTCATAAATGTTACGGTGCCGCCGAAAGGAACATCAGCAGTATTGTGCTTACCGAAACCGCCATTCATTTGGTGGCTTCGGTCATCGTAGCCACACTACTTATATTTCTTTTCCGTACACAGGTAGAAGAAATACTTGCAGCACCTCTCAATGCCTTGTTTACATTCCGAACCGGCCTGTTACTCGCAGGAGTTTGCATAGCTGTATTCTTTAGCTCCGGCATTGTTCCTGCACGAATTTTTGCCCGAATACCTGTTTCGTCGGCCTTCCGCAACTTCAAAGAGTCACGACGCAAATGGAAACTCGGATTACTTTTTCTTCAGTTTATTGCCACCGCTTTTCTGGTTACTCTGTTGGTCATCATCGGACGGCAATATAACAGCATGGTAAATGACAATCCCGGTTATGTATATGAAAACCTGCTTTACTGCAATACTTCGGGAGTAACTAAAGAGGAAAGACAAAAAGCCATGGAGGAATTGAAACGTATACCCGAAGTGCAAGCGGTGGCAACCTGCTCCACTTTACCCATATTTGGAGCTTCCGGCAATAATGTTTCAGAACCGGGTAAAACGCAGGAACTGTTCAACATCGCCGATTTATATAATGCTGATGCCGATTATCTTTCTTTGATGGAAATTCCGGTAGTGGCAGGAAAAGACTTTGAACATAGCGCAGCCGACTCGGTACAGGTACTCGTTAGTCAAAGCTTTGCTGATAAACTTGCGAAAATGTTGAACTGGAAAGATGGAGTAGTAGGCAAAACGATTCAGGTTTCCGAACATGGTGCGTGCACCATCAAGGGCATTTACAAGGATATCCGCATCGGTTCCATCAGTGAACCCGACCCACGACCATCAGCTATATTCTCGGCCAATGTTCCACTAAACAACATTATGATTAAGCTCCATCAACTTAATTCGGATGCTATCCGACAGGTAAACAAAGTATTGCAAACTGCATTGCCCAACAAAGACATTGTAGTGACACCCTACAAAACCAGCATGACTTTTCTGTATACCTCATCCCGCTTATTCAGAAATTCGGTGCTGATTGGTGGCATCATTACGCTCATCATTGTGTTGATAGGCCTTATAGGTTACACCAACGATGAAATAAACCGCCGAAGTGCCGAAATAGCCATTCGAAAAGTAAATGGGGCCTCAGCTAAGGAAATTCTACGACTTTTCATAAAAGATATTTTGCGTATAGCCATTCCGGCACTGGTCATCGGGGAATTATTGGCAGCTGTTGCCGCCGAAAAATGGATGGAAAACTTTGCTCAGAAAACCAGTCTGTCTCTTTTTATCTTTTTGGGATGTGGAATCGCCATATTAGTTATCATTTTGTCGGTAGTCAGCTTAAACTCATACCGCACAGCCGTCCAAAATCCGGTGGATGCCATAAAGAGAGACTAAACAGAGAGCAGTAAGCGGTAAGCAGTAAGCGGTGAGCAGTAAATAATAAAATATGAAACGAGCATTAAGCAGGTTTAAACCATAAGACCATGTTCATTGCGAAGCTTGTCCCGATATATCGAGATTTCATACTACAACTAACAAAAAATAAAATGAACGCATGAAAGCAATATTTCGAAACTTTTTCTTTGTACTTAAACGATTCAAAACGTCAAGCATCCTGAATATTCTGGGTTTGTCGGTGGCATTTGCTGTGTTTGCAATTACGTTGACTCAAGTGCATTATGATCTGTCATTCGATCGTAATTTTAAAAATGCAGATGATATCCATTATTTTAGTATGTCTTTTTCTAATGGAGACAGGAATACGAATATGCCAACCACCATGGCCAAGGAAATTCAAAGTAAATTTCCGGAGGTAAAAAGCTATTGTTTAGTCAACCCCAATACCTCGGACGAATTTTTAGTAGACGTAATAAACAACAAGGGACTAAAGCTAAAATTCACCACAAAGGTCATCCCTGTCACGTCTGGCTTTTTAGATGTTTTTACACCCGAGATAGTGAGAGGGAGTACTAAAGATTTATTCGCCGGACAAGGGAGAGCAATGATAACCCAAAGTACGGCACAGAAATTATTCGGAAATGAAAACCCAATTGGTAAAACAATTTACTATCATTTCTCAAAACAGTTTTACAACAACCAAAAAACCAATCTTGTAACAGTAATGGCAGTTTGTACGGATTTCCCCAAAAACTGTTCTATTGAAAATGGTATTTATACCTTGCTACCCGATGATGAAGCATCGAACTACAACTACAAGGGCTATTTTGTTGTGAACAAAAGCGGTTATACCAAACTATTATCTCAACTAAACAGTGAAAAGTTCTTCGGCAAAGAGAGGTGGCAGGAAATGCAAAAATCGAAGGAAAAAACGACAATAGAATTGACTCCGTTGA
>DAIQOQ010000057.1:0-10769 GCA_036787795.1 Paludibacter sp.
AACAAACACTTAACATGGGATCCTTTGTTCATCTTCACGTTCACTCACACTATTCGGTACTTGATGGTATGTCCACCATTTCCGGTTTGGTGGACAAAGCTTCCAAAAACGGCATGCACGCCGTGGCACTTACCGACCATGGAAACATGTTCGGTATCAAGGAGCTTTTTAATTATACAAAAAAGAAAAATGGCAAGGTAAAAAGTCAGATTGCCGATTTGAATAAGCAATTGGCTGTTGAAGGACTTTCGGAGGCGGAGCAAGCTGAAATCCAAAAGCAAATAGATGAAACCAAAGAGAAATTATTTAAGCCCATTATAGGTGTCGAAGCCTATGTAGCCCGAAGGGGAAGGCTATCGAAAGAGGGTGGCGAAGATCGAAGTGGTTATCACCTTGTATTATTGGCTAAAAATAAAAAGGGCTATCAAAATTTATGTAAGCTTGTATCTACTTCGTGGATAGACGGAATGTATTACCGTCCACGTATAGACCACGAGTTGCTTGAAAAATATAGTGAGGGGATTATTGCTTCATCAGCCTGTCTGGGCGGTGAAATTCACAAGAAAATAGAAAGAGGCAATCTTGCAGAGGCTGAAGAGGCGGTGCTGTGGTACAAGCGGGTATTTGGCGACGACTATTATATCGAATTGCAACGTCATAAAACTGATAAACCGAATGCCGACTATTCTACTTACGAGAAGCAGATGCGTCAGAATGAAGAGCTGATAAAACTGGCACGCAAGACTGGCACCAAACTTTTAGCAACTAATGATGTTCACTTCGTTGAAGAAGAACATGGTGAAGCTCACGAACGACTGATATGCTTAAGTACCGGTAAAGATCTGGATGATCCAAACCGTATGCGTTACACGAAGCAGGAGTGGCTTAAAACGCCGGATGAGATGTTGCAGATTTTTGCTGACATACCTGAAGCGCTGGAAAATAGTTTGGAAATAGCTGAAAAAGTTGAATATTTCGATATCGACTCTAACGCCATGATGCCGGTTTTCCCCATTCCTGAGAGCTTTGCCACCGAAGAACAATATCGGGCTAAGTTTACTGAAGCCATGCTTCAGGAGGAGTTTAAAGATGGATTTAAGCGACTCGGAGGCTATGAAAAGGCAGTACGCGTGAAGCTTGAAGCTGATTACCTGAGTGAACTAACACTGGTGGGTGCTAAACAGCGGTACGGAGAAAACATTGATCCTGAAACCATGGAGCGTATTGAGTTTGAGTTACACGTAATGAAAACCATGGGTTTCCCCGGATACTTCCTCATTGTACAGGACTTTATCAATGCTGCGCGGAGTATGGGAGTTTCGGTTGGTCCGGGGCGTGGATCGGCTGCAGGTTCGGTAGTTGCTTATTGCTTGAAAATTACTGATATTGATCCGCTGAAATACGATTTACTGTTTGAGCGTTTCCTGAATCCAGACCGTATCTCTATGCCCGATATTGACATCGATTTCGATGATGATGGACGTGGACAGGTTCTACGTTGGGTAACTGAGAAATATGGCAAGCAGCGTGTAGCGCATATTATCACCTATGGTACCATGGCTACGAAATCATCTATCAAGGATGTGGCACGGGTACAGCGTATACCACTTCCCGAAGTTGATAGATTGACCAAGCTTATTCCTGATAAATTTCCGGAAGGTTCTGATGGTAAAGCTCCGAAAGTAAATATAAGAAATTGCCTTAAATACGTGCCCGAATTACAGGCGGCTAGAAATTCTTCTGATCCGAACCTTTCAAGTGTACTGAAGTATGCTGAGATGCTTGAGGGTACAGTGCGTCAAACCGGAGTTCATGCCTGTGGGGTTATTATTGGTGCTGCCGATCTTACCACTCTGGTACCGCTGAGTACGGCCATAGATAAAGAAACCGGCGAAGAAATGCTGGTTACGCAGTACGAAGGTTCTGTAATTGAAGAAATCGGGCTGATCAAGATGGACTTTTTGGGATTGAAAACCCTGTCGATTTTAAAAGAGGCATTATCAAATATCAAAAAGTCGAAAGGAATTGATCTGGATCTTTCCACAATTCCAATTGATGACAAAGAAACTTACGAACTGTTTTGTAAAGGACTAACCGTAGGTACATTCCAGTTTGAGTCGGCCGGAATGCAAAAACACTTACAGGCACTGCAGCCTACCAAGTTTGAAGATCTGATTGCTATGAATGCATTGTATCGTCCCGGTCCAATGCAATATATCCCTCAGTTTGTCAATCGTAAGCAGGGCCGTGAAAAGATTGAATATCCTTTCCCCATCATGGAGAAAAGATTGAAAGATACTTACGGTATTACTGTTTACCAAGAACAAGTCATGCTACTGAGTCGCGATTTGGCCGGATTTACACGTGGACAGTCCGACGAATTGCGTAAGGCAATGGGTAAAAAGCTTCTGGAAAAAATGGAGCACCTGAAGGTCAAATTCATGGACGGGTGTCAAAAAAACGGATACGGACCAATTGCCAAACTAGAACAAATATGGAGCGACTGGACCGAGTTTGCCAAGTATGCTTTCAACAAATCGCATGCTACCTGTTATACCTGGGTTGCTTACCAAACAGCTTACCTCAAGGCGCATTATCCCGCAGAGTTTATGGCTGCCAACTTAACGCGTAATAAGGATGACATTACTGAAGTCGGTAAATTCATGGATGAGTGTAAGAACTTAGGCATGCAGGTAATGGGTCCCGATGTAAATGAGAGTGATCTGACCTTTACGGTGAATGCTGATGGAAATATTCGCTTTGGACTTGGAGCGATAAAAGGCGTTGGTGAAGGAGCTGTAGAGGCCATTGTAAACGAACGAAAGGCAAGCGGAAAATATAAAAGCATGTTCGATCTTATTGAACGCGTAAACCTTACTGCGTGCAACAAGCGAGCTGTGGAAAGCCTAGCGCTTTCAGGTGCTTTTGATAGCTTTGAGGATGTACGCCGCGAACAGCTCTTTGTAGAAAACAGCAAAGGCGAACAGGTACTTGAATCTATCTTGCGCTATGGAAATAAGTTCCAAACGGACATGGCAATGACTCAAAATTCACTTTTTGGAGGAATGGATGCAGTGGAAATCACCAAACCGGAGATTCCATATGCACCCGAATGGTCACCGTTGGAAAAGCTGAATAAAGAACGTGATTTGATTGGAATGTACTTATCGGCACATCCGTTGGACGAATATGAATTTGAAATTAGTCATATTTGTAATACTACCACTGTTGATCTGAAAGATTTGCAATTCATACAGGGCAAACCATTAAAAATAGGGGGTATGGTAACCAATTTTCGTCATGGAACTTCGAAAGCCGGAAATCCATATGGTATTTTTACTCTCGAAGATTATGTAGGTGCTTTTGAGTTCGCTTTATTTGGAAAGAACTACATTGAATTTGGCAAATATATGATTAAAGACTTATATTTGTACATCAATGCTATAGTTCAGGAAAAGGGAGCCGATTATAAATACCGTAAGCCGGAAAATTCGGATCCGAATATTCCCAAAGAGCTGGAGTTGAAAATCCAGAAAATAGAAGTGTTTTCGGATATCAAAGATAAATTAATCAATACATTAACCCTGACTATTCGGTTACAACAGCTGACTCAGGACTTTGCTACAGAGTTGAATGATTCGATATTAAA
Source organism: Paludibacter sp. (assembly GCA_036787795.1). Classification (GTDB taxonomy): domain Bacteria; phylum Bacteroidota; class Bacteroidia; order Bacteroidales; family Paludibacteraceae; genus Paludibacter. The sequence continues at coordinate 3,650 of DAIQOQ010000057.1, forward strand.
AAATAAAGGGAATGTGAACTTGTATATTCAGGTTGTGGATGAGCTATCGCCTAACAAAGTAATGCTTTTTTCGCGACAACATCGAATTCAGATAAACACAACAATGTATCATTTATTAAGTCAGGCTCAGAAGGAAGAAATTCTGGAATTTCAGGTACAATAGAGAACGTTAAATAGCAATAGATTTTATCAATATACATATTTCATTTAAATAGAGAACTATATTCGGTTTATTGCTGTTTTAATAGCAATATAAAAAAGAAACATTTTAAAACTTAAAATATTATGGCACTAGAGTTTACTGATGAAAACATCAAAGAAATTATTAACAGTGGAAAACCTGTAGTTATTGACTTTTGGGCAGAATGGTGTGGCCCTTGCCGCATGGTTGGTCCAATGGTTGAGGAATTGGCTAAAGAATACGATGGAAAAGTAGTCATCGGTAAAATGGATGTGGATAACAATACAGATACTCCTAACGAGTATGGTATTCGTAACATTCCTACCATCTTATTCTTCAAAGGAGGCGAGTTGGTCGATAAACAAGTAGGGGCTACTCAGAAAGCTGCGCTTGTAAGCAAAGTGGAAGCTTTATTGTAATCTAATTTGAAAAGAAAATATAGAGCCTGAATTGATTCTTTGAACAGTTCGGTATTTATTGAGAATCTTTTCCTTTAATAATATAGCCTGTTATATTTAATAATATGACAGGCTATATGTATTTAATCATGCATGGTTTCCGAAATTGGAATTTCAGACTTCTTTCATTTATTAGGGAGAAACCAACTTGGTCTTTCCTTTAATGGCATCCGTGTTAGAGCTTGAGCTTTTACTATCCAGGTTACTTTTACCTATTTTTTCACGAGCCTTTTTTGGGAAGACTTTAAATAAATCCTTCACATTCCGAGGTCTTTCGTCTTTCAACCAAAAGAAGTTCTTAAGATAAATGTCACCTCCGGAGAGCTGTGTAAGAGGATACATGTTACCATTGCTGGCAGATGTCAACACAACTCGCTGTATCTTTTTATTTTTTAAATACATGGTCACAAAGCTGCTTTGCGTTTTGTTGAGCCCAACCAGGGTAGAGTCTTTATCATCTCTCGGATAATAAATTGTTTCGGCATTGCCATTTACATTTACTCGCTTAAGTTGACCGCTATCTATATGAGCAATAATTTCTTTTCCTGAAAGTTGATTAAAATAAACAGAGTCTTCATGTTGGACCGCCATAGCAGCATGTTGAATATGTACTTTGTTTATTTTTTTATTCTTCGTAAAGGCTTGAATAAAATCACCGGATAACTGATTATTGTCTGACCACAGAACAGGCTCGTGATACATGCTCACAATAGAATCTCGGGATGAATAGTACAAAGAGTCGCATAAACCCTGAACATCATTTCTGAAAATACGAACATGGTAGAATCCATTTACTACATTGTATATGGAATCTTTTGAAGTCATAAGTGTATCGGCATGAACATACATGGTGTCTTTACTTGACCAATCGACCAGTAAAGCAGAATCAGTTGCCAGCCCTTTTTTCAAGCTTTCACTGTAATAGCAATACTCGCCATATAAGGTTGATTTCTGAACCGTATCATTTAGAACTACTTTCGTGAACCCTTCACCATAATTCAGTTTCTTATCGTAAAAGATGGTATCAGCCACTAAAGTCTTACCATCTTTATGCCTTATTTTTGAGCGATCTAAAAGCATAGACTGTTCGGTAGCGGTATTATACCAACCACGACTGCTATAGATATTTGTTTCGTTCTTGTATAAGATATGAGTGGGTCCTACAATGTTCGCAACGCTGGTTCTGGTATTGTACTTTAAGGTATCTGAATCCATGAAAAAATCCTTGTTTTTCAGATGAACTTTATTTTTAAACAAGGCATCGCTTGTTGACGGAGAGTACTGTCCCCAAATAGAGGTAAGTTCATTCAGGGGATCGAATATCTTTCCACCTGTATAGTAATAAGCCAAATTAGCTAACCGGTCATAATTTAAACTATCTGTAACTAATGTGGTTTTTCTATTCACCATACGTACATTATGGCGTAAACGGGCCAGCTTGGTATTTCCATCGTAGTATAACACATCACCGAAGACAAAAAGCGTATCACCTTGTACGATCCGAACATGCCCATAGGCATTGAGCGAATTGGCTTTCTCGAAAAAATAAGCACTGTCGCAATACAACTTTGCGTTATCATGGCGAAACCTGACATTCCCTTTTAAGACCTGTAAGTCTGGATGTAAAAGTTTATCAAACGATAGAACGTCACTATTCTCAAGATAAATCAGCGTTGCACTTTTATTGCTTAGCGGATTTACTGTTGGAGGTAATGGTCTGCTATTTTCATTTAGATTTAGCGATTTGACTTTCGCATGAGCACCTCTTTTTACAACCACCTTCTTCGGTTGTTGACTTTGTAGTACTTCATTGCGTAATTGTTTAGGACGAATTTGCCCTTGAATCAAGGCTATAAACAAACACAGCACACCGTAAATTACGATGTGCCTGCGAATGTTTAAGCATTTAGAAAAATAATATTTCAATGTTTTATTGAGTTGATAAAATGAAATTCAGTTTAACTCTGAGTTATTTATTTTTTAATCCATCCCGGATATTGAAAGGTACAATTTTGCCAAGCCGGGTCGATGCTTATATACGTTTCTTTTTGTTTCTTTATAATCCAGGTATTTAAAAATTCCTGTTTCTTTTTGCCTTCATAGAAGGTTTTCAACATTTGATAATCATCCGTAAGATTAGCTTTATGATTTTCAATTTTCGATTTTAATTTTACCACAGCCACTACATCTTTATTTGTGGATTTGCTAATCATCGAAAATGGTTTAGAGACTTCTCCAACATTCATTCCGTATACTGTTTTTGCAACTTCTGGTGGTAAATCCTGATATTCAAATTTTGAAGTATTTGTTTTTTCGTTCAACATTAGACCAGCATTCATTGCTGTGTTTTTATCTTGTGAGAATCCCATTACAGCTTGTTCAAATGTAAATTTATCTTCACGAATTTTGTTCGCAATTGAGTCCAAAGCATGAATTGCTTTTTCTTTTTCAGCAATAGATACACGTGGTTTAAGTAAAATGTGTCGACAGTTAATGCGATCACCACGTTTCTCAATTAGCTGAATAATATGATATCCGAATTCGGTTTGAACAACGCGGGATACCTTTTTGGGATCAGTTAGGTTGAATGCTACAGCTGAAAATTCGGGAACTAATTGACCACGACCCATAAATCCAAGTTCTCCTCCTCGTTTTGCACTTTCAGTGTCTTCTGAGTACAGTCGGGCTAATACCGAAAAGTCGGAAGTGCCACTATTAACACGCTCGGTAAAATCACGAAGGCGGTCTTTAATTCGGTTTGTTTCTTCAATGGGTACCGGCGGTTCAAAGCTGATAATTTGCAATTCTACTTCGGCAGGAACTGTAGGAATACTGTCTGCCGGAAGATCTTTCATAAAACGACGTACATCAGCCGGAGTTGATTTAATGTTTTCAACCAGCTTTTGTTGCATTTGTTGAATTATTTGTTGGTTACGAACCATCTCACGTAGTTCTTCGCGAAGTTCGGTCGTATTTTTGTGAAAATATTCCTCTACTTTTTCTTTAGATCCGATCTGAGAAACGAAATAATTCAACCGATTTTCGACCTGATTCATAACCGACGATTCACTCACAACAATACTATCCAAAACGGCTTGATGCAAAAAGAGCTTTTGTATAGCAATTTGCTCCGGAATAACACAATACGGGTCACCCTGAATTGGAGTACCATCATATTGAGCCTGCATTTTTTGTTTTTCAATCTCCGATCGTAAAATAGATTCGTCACCAACCACCCAGATTACCTCGTCAATAATATTTTTTTGCGCCAACATTTTCATTGGAGCAATACTTAAGAGTAAGAGAAAAGAAAAGATTATTTTTTTCATAAATGCATTATTGACATTGAATTAGTTGTGTATTTATTTAGAATATAATTATTGAAAATCTATTTTGTTTTTTTGAAAAAAGTTACTGTTTCGTTGCTTACTGCATCGTCGTATATATCTTTTTCAAATTTAAAGATAAAATCTGCTTTTTGTTTATTAAGCAAGATATTAGTTATTCTGTCTTTTGCCATCTCATAGGGTTCTACTTGACCTGTAAGGCGAAACGACTCTATTCGTAAAAAATAATGCTGCGTGCTATCCGAAGTTTCTACAAACCTGTTGGAAGATAAGAACTTTGATGCGTCTCCGATCTTCAGCGGAATTTTTTTCAGCACATCCGAAAAGTCCAACCACTTATCTCCAAAGTAGTCGTAGCTAATTGCATTTTGGACACTATATTTTTCTATGCTCTCAAGCGACTTTGTATTGGCTGATTGCACCCAGCTACGAACATTGGCCAGTTTCGGAGCATTTTTGGGAACGATAAGAAGCAACCCTTTCAGGATGTTTTCTTTCAAAACCAGTTGTGCACTGTATTGAGTGTAAAAAGCTTTTAAGTCTTCTTCAGCCGGTTCCTTCGGAAGCCGCTGCTCAATCATTTTTTGCTGATACTGATGAATGATTAATGACTTGCGATAGTTTTCAACCAACTCATCAATTTCGGCTTTATTTGTAATATTTCTTTTCGCATTTTCGTACATCAATACATCTGTAACCCATTTCCGAATATAACTTTGAGCAATCTCTGTGCTATCCGTATCATTCGCATTGGGCGGAATAATTTGCTGCAATTCGTCTTTATATAAAAATTTACCTTCTACTTCGAGCAATGGTTTGCGCGCTACATCGGGTGTTTTACGACCACATGATGTAAAAGCAACTAAAGCCAGAATGAACAATAAAGTAAAATTTCTCATGTACGAATTATAATTGCCAAGTGAGAATATCAGATGCCAATCGCAAAAATAAAATCCAAAGGTAGGTCTTTTATTTTTGTGCCCTTAAATTATTAGTTTTTCTTAACCGTTTTCAAAATATTTTGGTCAACGTTCACCGAATATTTAGCTTTAAGAGCTTTAATCCACTCTTGTTCCAGATATTCCTGATAATCGGCAGTCACCAAACCGCGAACATCGCTATAGTTTTCCGGTTTATTTTTAAGCATCTTCCCTGCAACAAAAACGTAAGGATAATCGGTTGAAGGAACATATTTTTCCTTTGATTTGAAAATTTTATCATCCACTACTTTGTTTTCACCCTGAACATATAACCCTTTCTCAATTTTTACATGTGCGATACTATCGTTTAAACGGGTGCGAAGATATTTATCAATCGAATCATTTGCTGCTTTTTTTACTATTGATTTGGCTGCAGCAAGGGTCTCTTTGTCCTTGCAGTAGATAACATGTCCTTTGAAGTGTGGCTTTTCCCATGTATAATCAATTTTATGATCATTGAAGTACCGAATCAAACCTTCGGTATCTTTCGAGGCTTTATCCCAAACCTCCCTGTTGCTGATTTCAAACAATAAAATCCCATCGTGATACTCTTGCATCAGGTAACGGAACTCAGGATACTTATTTCCAAGTTGTCCATCTTCGTAAGCCAGCAATTCAGCATTGACAAAAGCATTCAATTTTTCATCAATGATTTCGGAAGCAGTACTTTTAGTAGTTGTTGGGTTTTTCTTTAAATATCTGGCAAAATCGGTTTGCGAATAATTTTTACCGGCAAAGCTGAAAATCGGTTTATTTAGTTTGTCTATCCCTGCAATAAACGTAGAGTCGTTAAGCTTTTTATCCTCGAGCAATTTATAAAAATCACGAACATTGGCTTCTATCGGATTATAGTGATAATCTACCCGTAGTTTGTTCAAAAAAGTTTGTTGACCGAGGTTTGCCCGTTCGTCACGTTTCATTTTCCGCTCCAGGTCTGCTTTTAATTCATCAAAAGGAGCGAGTCCTTTCTTATCAATAAGCTTAATGATATGCCATCCGTAAGCCGACTGTATGGGTTGGGAAACATCATTGATGTTTTTCAGAGCAAAAGCTGCTGTTTCAAGTTCGGGAACCATGCGCCCCGTACCAAACCAGGGTAATTCACCTCCTTTGGGTGCCGAACTTTTATCCTGTGAATATCTTTTAGCCAATTCGCCAAAGTTGTCACTGACCAGTACCCGTTGGTAAAGCGAATCGATAGTAGATTTTGCTTTTTTATTTTGAATTTCATTACCCCTAGAGGTGAAGATCATGATATGAGACACTAGCACTTCGCCAAGGGAGTTGCGACGAGCCAGTGTTTTGACAATGTGGTACCCAAAGGCAGTGCGGATGGGTTTTGAATAGGTACCAACGGGCGTGTTGTAAGCAGCTGTTTCGAAAGGATAAACGGCACGAAACGCTGATATCCATCCTATATGTCCACTATTTTGTTCAGCGGTCTGATCCTGAGAAACTTCTTTGGCAACGCGGGCAAAATTTTCTTTTTCCAATCGCTTCCAGATGGCATTAATCTCATTCCATGCTTTTAAAGTGTCGGCAGGTGTTGCGTTTTGAGTTGTACGAATTAAAATGTGGCTAACATCCACATCTTCTTTCGAATGTTCATAGGCTTCGCGAAGAAGTGCTTCATCTACTTTTGTGTCGGTCAGATAGGGTTTGGTTAGTTGAGAACGGTAACCCGATAACTCGTTAATAAAGGATGCGGTAGTATCAATTCCCTGTTTTTTTGCTTCTTCGACTTTTAATTTGAAGTTTACAAATAAATCAACGTACTCTTCGAGCGTTTTTTTGTCCAGTGAGTTGTTTGTGTTGTTTTTATTGTAAATGTATTCAAATTCAGATTTCAGGACGGGTTTACCGTTGATAGTCATTAGGACTGGGTCAGATGTTTGTGCAAATGAACCAACTGATAAGGGTAAAAGAATCAATAACGCAATTACAGATGATTTCATAAATTATAAAATAATAATATCAAAGAGGAATTAATAACGAATAATTAATTAGTATTTGTATGACTGAATATAAACGATTATTATTGACGAATGTTGTATCTTACTTTTTTGAAGTTAGATACGCAAAGTTATCACTTTATATTCAAATTTGAATTCAATGCGAATGAAATTATTCATTATTAATTCACAAATTAGAGCC
>DAIQOQ010000057.1:10869-14563 GCA_036787795.1 Paludibacter sp.
AATTAGAGCCTCTTAATTATTTTCGCGACTGTAAGTCGGAGTTTCACTGCTAATCGTTGTATCGTGTGACTGATTTTCGGTCACACTGGTATTGGTAATACGGGTGAATTTAGCATTGTACAAATCTTTGACGGTGCGCATTCCACAGTGTTACATGCAGACTCCCAGACCTTCAATTGTTTGATAAATAAGTTCAATCAACGCTCCTCAGAAAGCAACGTGAGCCGAAATTCCTTCAGATTTTAATTTTCTGATATTATCTTTTATATCCTGAGAATAATGGCCTTTACCTTTTTATTGTAAAAAGTCATACTTCAAAAAATAGTTGCTGTTTTATCCGTTCAATTGAAAAATACAGTATATTTGTGCCGTAAAGGATTTTGTTCCATACATGTAGATTTTCAGGTTAGACATTATTGGCAGACCGGTTCGGGAGAATCGGTCTGTTTTTATTCTCTGATTCGAAAATCTACTTTTCTATTGGGGGGAGGAAAAGAGGTTTCTGCTGCGATTTGGCAGAGGCTTCAGTCTGCAATAATTAATATGCGGACATCTATGCTTTATTCCTGAATGCGTTGTGCGGAATTAATTTCTTTGATCTTAATAATATTTTTACACAGGTTATTGATATCTTCAGTATCATGTACATAAATATAAAACCGCCCTACAAAGATACCTGCATTGGTTTCTATATTCATTTTACTGATATTTACTCCATAGCCTTCTGATATAATTTTGAGTATCTGAATCAGTACACCTTTTTTATCTATCCCTTTTATTTCAAGTATTTCTACAAACGACATCAGTTTGTGTGTAGCCCAGTCGACTGAAACGATGCGCTCTCCAAAGCTACTTTTCAGTTTAGCCGCTACAGGACACTGGCGTTTGTGCACAATTATTTTCTCCGAATCGTCTACATAACCCAGTACATCATCTCCGGGAATCGGATGGCAACATTCGGCAAATGTATAAGTCTTACCTGCATTTTCTTCGGTGAGTTTAAATGCTTTTTTCTTGTCAACCTTACTATCAATAGGAACAGTTTGCAGATGTTTTGCATCACCGGAGCCTCCGAAAGGCATTTTGAGGTATTTGGTAAAAACATTCTGAGTTTTGATCTTAAAAATAGTTTTTGAAATATCGTCCAGATTCAGCAGTCCTTTGCCTGCTTGTAAATAGAGCTCATTACGTTGGGTGATATTGTAATAATTGAGTATACGAACAATATTTTCATTCTCGGGAGTGAGGTTTACCCGGGCGAGTTCCTCTTCGATCCGTTTTTGTCCTTCGGCGCTATAGGATTTTTCTTCTTTTTTAAATAATGCCTTTAGTTTGGCTTTGGCTCTGGCGGTGGTAACGTAATCGAGCCATTCGAGTTGTGGAGTTTGTTTTTTAGAGGTCAGGATTTCAACCTGGTCACCACTGTTGAGTTTATAACTCAGTGGCACGAGCTTGTGATTCACCTTGGCTCCGATACAATGGTTTCCTAATTCGGAGTGAACGGAGTAAGCAAAATCGAGTGCGGTAGCTCCCTGTGCAATGGTTTTAATTTCGCCTTTGGGAGTGAATACAAATATTTCGGAAGCAAAGAGATTGAGCTTGAACGTATCCATAAAATCTATGGCATTCGGTTCGGGATGTTCGAGTAGCTCTTTAATGGTTTTCAACCATTTGTCGAGTTCGGATTCATCCGCTATTCCCGATTTGTATTTCCAGTGTGCCGCCAGCCCTTTTTCCGCTATGTCGTTCATTCGTTCGCTTCGAATCTGTACTTCCACCCATCGTCCGCCCGGTCCCATGACCGTTACGTGTAATGCTTCATATCCATTGGCTTTCGGAGTACTTACCCAGTCCCGGATGCGTTCAGGATGTGGCTTGTAAATGGCGGTAATGGCCGAATAAAGCATCCAACACTGTTCTTTCTCTGTCATACCGCCATGAGGTTTGAAAATAATGCGTTCCGCCAGAATATCATATACTTCCTCGAAAGGAATATTGCGGTTCGACATTTTTCGCCAAATGGAATAAATAGATTTTACGCGGGCACGAAGTTGAAATTCGTATCCCATCCCGATCAGTTTGTCGTTTATTGGTTTCGAAAATTCTTTATAAAAGATATTACGTGACTCTTCTTCAACAGCCAGTTTGGTTTCTATATCTTTATAAGCGTCGGGGTGTTCAAATTTGAAACTGAGGTTTTCAAGTTCGGTTTTTATGCGGAAGAGCCCTAACCGATGGGCAAGCGGAGCGTAAATATATTGTGTTTCGCCGGCAATTTTGTATTGCTTTGGCACCGGCATGGAACCCAGGGTTCGCATATTATGCAGTCGGTCGGAAAGTTTAATCAGAATTACCCGGATGTCATCCGACATGGTGATGAGTAGTTTTCGGAAGTTCTCAGCTTGTTCGGATGCTTTTTCAGCAAATACTCCTCCCGATATTTTAGTCAGCCCATCAACAATCTGTGCTATCTTAGCTCCGAAAAGATTCTCAATATCTTCAACTGTATAATCAGTATCTTCTACTACATCGTGAAGCAAAGCGGCACAAATGGAGGTAGAACCCAGACCAATCTCGCTTACCACAATGCGGGCAACGGCCAGAGGATGCATGATATAAGGTTCGCCCGACCGGCGTTTGATACCTTTGTGAGCCGTTTTGGCAAAGTTGAATGCTTTGGTAATCAATTCGACTTTTTGGCGATGACTGGTTTGACTATAATCAGCCAGTAATGCTTCAAATTCTAGTTGAATCTGCTCATCTTCGGTTTGCGGTTCAAGTTGTTCGGTTTGCGACATACAATTTTAGTTATCAGGTATCAGTCAACAGTTCAAGATCGTTTAATAAAACAATATCGTAAGGATAACTATTGAATATTTGTGCAAAGATATAAAAAAAACGATTTATTCGGTGATCCAGAACCAATGTCGTTTAGTTAGGCACACAGAATACACAGATTTTACAGAACATGCAACGTTGATTTGATTCTTCTGTTTTTGATAATAAGTAATTGAAACTATATAATGTCGTATTTCCTAATTCTTCCATTTTCGTGTAAATTTGTGCAATTCGTGGTTTAATGATTATTTAAAACCACGAATTGCACGAATTCCCACAAATTAATTCGAGAAATAATTTGTGGGAATATGAATTGTCACGAATGAATATACGACATTTAATTGTTCGTCCTACTTATGCAGTTTAAATGGAATTTCTATTCTGTCTTTTTTCGTCAAATCCGTGTATTCTGTGTGCGAATCCTTATCAAAATGACATTGAATCCGAAACTCACAGAGTGCTATTTGATTGATGGGAATCCGGCCTTTACCCAATCCGTAAAACCATTATTCAGTTCATAAATGATAAATCCCCGAGCTGCAATTTTAGTTGCAGCCTGATGACTCCGGCGCCCGCTCTTACAATATAAAGCCAGCGGTTTAGTCTTGGGAAGTTTCTTTATTTCCTTCAGAAATTTAGGGCTGTTTACATCTATATTTATGGCACCGGGAATATGACCCTCCGAAAACTCTTCAACCGTTCGAACATCGACGATCAAAGCCGATTTGGTATCTACCACCTTTTTAAACTCAGCCGCCGAAAGTAATTTTGCGGTTTCCGGCGTTGATTGTGCAAATCCGGAAACTGCAAAAAACAAACTCAATGTGAAAACTATAAATGCTTGTTTCATTAAAAT
>DAIQOQ010000228.1:0-1760 GCA_036787795.1 Paludibacter sp.
AAATAAGGAAATATCTCTTGCGAAATATACAAAACTTTTGTAATTTTTTTCATGCTCTTCTATTCAGATGCTTTTGAGATAATTTTTCGTTATGCAAAGATATATAAAAAAAATCGGATATAAACAAGACCTTAAAGGCCGAATGTTAAGCTCACTTATCAGAAAAAGAAGTTATACAAAAAGTATAAACACCCAAGAAATGGCTATAAGTCACACATTCAAATATTTAACAAAACCATTTCCTTTTACAATTAACTTCAGGCCTGAATCTATTTATAAAAGTTTAACCTTGAAATATATTGCCTGTTTTTTCTCTCATTTTCTTATTGAAAACGATTTGAAATTTACTTTGTGGCATTTAAATAATAGCTGTTTAAAAACCGATCCATATATTATGTATCCCAAAAACTAATTATCCAAATAACTTTTACTACTTTTGCACGCAATTTTTACAGAGCTCAGATTTTATTTTTTAGGGTTTTGCATAATAGACAGATTAATGAAAATAATTCGATCAAAAAACGAAATTTTAGCTGAGATTAAACGTCTTAAGACAGCTGGAAAAACTGTAGGGTTTGTACCTACTATGGGTGCTTTGCATGATGGGCACAAAGTGTTAGTTACACGTTGTGTTGCCGAAAATGATATTTGCATTGTCAGCGTTTTCGTCAACCCAACGCAATTTAATAATAGTGATGATTTAGAAAAATATCCGAGAGATCTTAAACGTGATGCGGAGATGCTTGAAAAGGCTGGTTGCAAATTTGTATTTGCACCGACGCCTGAAGAAATTTATGATCCGTCAGAAATAGATAATCAGTTTGATTTCGACTTCAACGGCTTGGACAAAGTGATGGAAGGTAAATTCAGACCCGGTCATTTTAACGGTGTAGTTCAAATTGTAAGTAAACTTTTCAGCCTTATTCAACCGGATAAAGCTTATTTTGGAGAAAAGGATTTTCAACAGCTAGCCATCATTCACCATATGGTAAATATCCTGAATTTCAATATAGAAGTAGTGGACTGCCCAATTGTTCGTGAGTCAAGTGGACTTGCATTAAGCAGTCGGAACGAACGATTAACTGATACACAACGCAAAAATGCCATTGAAATATCTAAAGTTCTGATTGAAAGTCGTAACTTTGCGCCAAAATTATCACCAAAAGAACTGACTGAATGGGTTGTTAATAAATTAAATGCAACTCCTGATCTTAAAGTCGAGTACTATGAGATTGTGAATTCAAAAAGTCTTTTGACATTAAATTCGTGGACCGAACCTGCAGTTGGTTGCATCGCCGTTTTTTGTGGCGAAGTCAGATTAATTGACAACATTCGATACAATTCTTAGTTTAAAAATTGTGTTCAAATATTGATAACAAACAACAAGTTCCGGTTTACAGAAGGCTGTTCAACGACAACTAAAATAATATGTTAGTACATATAGTAAAATCAAAGATTCACAGGGTATCTGTCACAGAGGCTAATCTAAATTATATAGGTAGTATTACCATTGACGAAGATCTGATGGATGCTGCCAATATAATTGCAAATGAAAAGGTAAGCATTGTAAATAATAACAATGGAGAACGCTTGGAAACTTATGTTATTCCGGGAAAACGTGGTTCTGGAGTAATTTGCCTGAATGGAGCAGCTGCACGTAAAGCGCAGCCTAATGACATTATAATTATTATGGCATATGCTATGATGGAAATGGAAGAGGCACGGACATTTAAGCCGGCAGTAATTTTCCCCGACACAGC
>DAIQOQ010000228.1:1860-4754 GCA_036787795.1 Paludibacter sp.
ACACTTTTTATTTATGAAAGTCGTAATCATCAAATACAATGCAGGCAATATCCGTTCTGTACTTTTTGCATTAGAGCGTATTGGTGTGAATGCAATTGTGACTGATGATCATAACGAAATACGTTCAGCCGATCGTGTTATATTTCCAGGTGTTGGTGAGGCTTCTTCTGCAATGCAGTATCTCAGAGAAAAAGGGCTTGATACACTCATTTGCTCGCTTGTTCAGCCGGTATTGGGAATTTGTTTAGGCATGCAGCTGATGTGTACACATTCGGAAGAGAATAACACAAATTGCTTAGGGATATTCGATCAAAAGGTAAAACTTTTCCCTAGTGCAGGGTTTAAAGTGCCCCAGATAGGATGGAATAATATTACAAATATTAAATCAACTCTTTTTAAAGGTATTGCTGAAAATGCTTATATGTATTTTGTACATAGTTATTATGTAGAGAGTTGTGTAAATGCAATTGCCGAAACTGATTATATTCAAAAATACAGTTCTGCAGTGTGCAAGAATAATTTTTATGCAGTGCAATTCCATCCTGAGAAATCCGGCGAATTCGGACAGAAGATTCTGGAAAACTTCATCAACGAGATTTAAATAAAATCAGTTCCCAGTGACTGCCGTTATTCGCGGTTAAAAAACAGACCTTACTTTGGGCAACCGAAACTTAACTCATAATTAAATGACTTTCGAGATACAACATACCGACCCGAATTCCAATGCCAGAAGCGGTAAAATAACCACCGACCATGGTGCTATTGAAACGCCTATCTTTATGCCGGTGGGGACTGTGGCCTCGGTAAAAGCTGTTCACTTCCATGAGCTAAAAGAAGATATTAAGGCTCAGATCATCCTCGGAAATACTTATCATTTATATTTGCGCCCGGGAATTGACACGCTGGAACGAGCAGGTGGATTGCATAAGTTTAATGGGTGGGATGGACCAATACTGACAGATAGTGGCGGTTACCAGGTTTTTTCATTATCTGCCAACCGTAAATTAAAGGAAGAAGGTGCTACTTTTCGTTCACATATAGATGGGAGTAAGCACCTTTTTACACCTGAAAATGTAGTCGACATACAGCGAACAATCGGAGCAGATATAATCATGGCTTTCGACGAATGTACGCCCGGGACTGCAGATTATCAGTATGCAAAAAAATCAATGGACTTGACGCATCGTTGGTTGGACCGAGGACTAAAGCATTTTGACGAAACTCAGCCTAAATACGGATATTCGCAAACTTATTTTCCAATAGTTCAGGGTTGTATTTATCCAGACTTACGTCGCCAGTCGGCTGAGTTTATAGCTTCACAAAATCGTGATGGCAATGCAATTGGCGGATTAGCTGTAGGAGAACCGACAGAAATGATGTATGAAATGATTGAAGTTGTCAATGAAATACTTCCCAAAGACAAACCTCGTTACTTGATGGGTGTCGGTACTCCTCAGAATATTCTGGAAGGAATTGAACGGGGGGTTGATATGTTTGACTGTGTAATGCCAACCAGAAATGGGCGGAATGGAATGTTATTTACCTCTCAGGGGATTATGAATATGAAAAACGAAAAATGGAAAAATGATTTTTCGTCTCTCGATGAGTTTGGAACCTCATATGTTGATCACGCATATACCAAGGCTTACCTACGCCATCTTTTTGTCAGCAAAGAATTGTTAGCTATGCAAATAGCATCTATTCACAATCTGGCTTTTTATCTTTGGTTGGTTGGTGAGGCACGTAAACATATTCAGATCGGAGATTTCTCCGGTTGGAAAAAAGGAATGACAGAACAGCTTGGCAGAAGGCTCTAATTAATTGATATTTATAAGAAAAATGAAAAAGATCAATTATCACGTATTTGGTTTAAAAAAAATAGACACCTATATTATTAAGAAATTCTTAGGAACCTATTTCTTTTCTATTGTGCTTATTTTGAGTATTGCTGTGGTCTTTGATTTAACGGAAAAGCTGGATAATTTCGTAGAAAGTAATGCGCCCTTAAAAGCTATAATCTTTGATTACTACTTGAACTTTATTCCGTTTTATATGAATATGTTCAGTCCGCTATTCACTTTTATTGCTGTAATATTTTTTACGTCTAAAATGGCAAGTAATACGGAAATAATTGCAATTTTGTCCAGTGGTGTAAGCTTCAGGCGGCTAATGCTTCCTTATTTTCTTTCTGCGGCTCTTATCGCATCAATATCCTTTGTTGTTGGCGGATTTATTATACCCCCTGCCAATAAAAAAATGCTTACATTTGAAGATAAATATGTGCGTAAAATAAAGCAGGATAACGCACGGAATGTGCAAATGGAAGTTGAAAAAGGGGTAATCATGTACATTGAGCGATACGAAGTATCGAATAACACGGGTTATCGGTTTTCTCTCGAAAAATTTGACGGGAAAACACTGGCATCAAGGCTCACTGCCGAAACAATTACATGGGATTCTGTAAGCAGATGGAAAATAACGAACTATTTACAACGAGATTTTAATGGAATGCACGAGAAAATATCCAAAGGCATAAGCAAAGATACTACTATTCACGTGCAACCGGAGGAATTCTTTATTACTGCTCAGGAGGCTCCTCAAATGAATAATATTCAGCTTGGCAGTTATTTAAAGAAACAACGTAATCGTGGTGTTGGTAATATTCAGGGTTTTGAAGATGAGTATTATAAACGCTATTCAATGCCTTTAGCTGCCTTTATAATGACATTGATTGGCGTATCATTATCATCAAGAAAAGTACGGGGCGGAATGGGCTTACATCTCGGAATTGGCCTTGCTTTGAGCGCGCTATATATTTTGTTCTCCACCATGTCCACCTCTTTTTCTGTTAGTGGAACGATGTCTGCTTTTACTGCAGTATGGTTGCCGAATGT
>DAIQOQ010000229.1:0-1983 GCA_036787795.1 Paludibacter sp.
TTTTTCTTTTTCGGTTTCAGCACAAAACGTTGACAACAAGAAAGGCAATCAAACGACAAAAATAACCGGGGAAGATTTACTTGGGATAAAGTCGGGTGCCGATCCTAAAAAAGCAGAACCAAATAAAGCCGGAAAATCCCGCAAGAAAGGTCGTCCGGTTGTTTTTACTGTGGGCGATTCAACCATGAAAAATGGAAAAGATGATGGCAGTAATAAACAATGGGGTTGGGGCCATTTTTTTGGAGATATGTTTGATACTACAAAAGTGTCGGTTGAGAATCATGCTTTAGGTGGTCGTAGCAGTCGCACATTTATTACAGAAGGACTTTGGGCTAAAGTGTTGGCTGCTGTTCAACCCGGCGATTTTGTTTTGATCCAATTCGGACACAATGATTCCGGTTCATTGAATGTGGGTCGTGCCCGTGCTTCGTTGAATGGTAATGGCGATAATGATACCACAGTGGTTATGGAATCGACGGGTAAAGCTGAAACAGTTCATTCTTTTGGATGGTATATGCGCAAATATGCTCAGGATGTAAAAGCTAAAAAAGCCACTCCGATTTTGCTTTCGCATATTCCCCGCAATATGTTTACAACCAAAGACAGTGTAGCTGTAATTCGCAATAATGACGGTTATGGACTTTGGACAAAAGAAGCAGCTGCTATGGAAAAGGTATTGTATCTGGACGCAAATCAATTGATTGCTGATAAACTGGATAAAATGGGAAAAGATTCTATTCAACTTATGTATTATGGCGATCACACTCATACTTCTTTGCTGGGTGCTAAGCTGAATGCGAAGACTGTTGCAGAGGGAATTAAAGAATTGAAAAGCTGTAAACTCCGGAAATATCTTAAATAATAATTCATGATGATAAAGCTAAACACTAACAGAAAATTTAAAGTAGTTTTTCCAATTATACTTCTCTTTGTCGGTTTATTTATTCCAACATCACTTCTTGCCGATGTCAGGCCGTCTTCTTTATTTTGTGACCATATGGTGTTGCAGCGTGATGTAGCTATTCCGGTTTGGGGAATGGCTACTAAGGGAGAACAAATAACTGTTAGTTTAAATAATGCAAGCCAAACAACAGTGGCAGATGGTTCGGGTAAATGGATGGTTCGGCTGAATAAACAAAAAGCCGGCGGACCATACCAACTAGAGATTAAAGGGAAAAACGTCGTAGCTTTGAAAGATGTGTATGTAGGCGAAGTCTGGCTTTGTTCCGGACAGTCGAACATGGATATGACCGTAGCAAAAGAAAATCGCTATTGGTGTGGGGTGCAAAATGAAACTCAGGAAGTGGAAAGTGCCAATTATCCTCAGATTCGTGTTTTTGATGTCGACTTTACGCCAAACAATACGGTTCAGACAAATGCTGTGGGGCAATGGGAGATTTGTTCGCCTAAAACCGTAGGACATTTCTCGGCTGCTGCTTATTTCTTTGCCCGTGAAATCTATCAGAAACTTCATGTCCCCATTGGTTTAATCACTTCTGCGTATGGAGCAAGCACAGCCGAAACCTGGATAAGTAAATCAGCTTTAGAATCACATTCAAGTTTAAAACCCTTGCTCGACGCTTATAATCAGAAATGGGAAAAATTTGTTGCCGATAGTGCCGGTATAATGCAAAAGTATAAGGACCAATTGGCAAAATACAATGGTGATTTGGCAGCAGCTCAGGCAGCATCGGGTGATGTGAATGCTAAAAAACCCAAAGTTCCACGTAATCCGGATCCGGAACTTGACCAACACAATCCTATTGTTTGCTATAACGGCATGATTGCTCCATTAGTACCTTATGCCATTCGTGGAGCTATCTGGTATCAGGGAGAATCGAACGGTCCTTCTGCAACCCAATATCGTGAGATTATGGAAACGCTGATTGCTGATTGGCGAACACGTTGGGGACAGGGTAATTTTCCTTTCCTTTATGTTCAGTTGGCTAATTATGGCAAACCAATGACTGAGCCCGTTAAGAA
>DAIQOQ010000229.1:2083-4754 GCA_036787795.1 Paludibacter sp.
ATGTTCAGTTGGCTAATTATGGCAAACCAATGACTGAGCCCGTTAAGAACGATCCCTTAATGATTGTTCGTGAAGCACAGGTTCAAAACCTTTCGGTTCCTAATACGGCCATGGTTTGTGCCATTGAAAACGCCGGTGATCAGCCAGAAAATATTCATCCTAAAAACAAACAGGCAATCGGGTATCGGTTGGGATTGGCAGCGCGTGCTAAGGTATATGGTGAAAAAGTGGAGTACTCTGGACCTATGTATAAAAACTACAAGGTAGAGGGTAAAACGATTCGATTGTATTTTGACCATGTTGGAACCGGACTGGTGGCCAAAGATGGAAAACTGACCGGATTCGCAATCTGTGGTGAAGACAAAAAATGGGTTTGGTCAGATGCAAAAATTGATGGAAAAACCATCATTGTTTCAAATCTGGAGATCACTAAACCTATTGCTGTTCGTTATTGCTGGGGCACAAATCCTCCTGCAAGTCTTTCGAATAAAGAAGGTTTGTGGACACCGAATTTCAGAACAGATAATTTCTGATTAAAGTGCCTCCAATGTTTTATACTCAATGTGTCCGTTTTAATATGCTAATAAACAGTTGTTCTAACTATGAAAACTAAATCTTTAATTGTATCAGTATTGGTCTTTTTTGCCTCACTATCAACGATGGCTCAAAGACAGATGGAATACCTTGATCGTGGTGTCATTGCTATTCGTAATTCTAACGATTCGGTTTATATTGGCTGGAGACTACTGGGAACAGAACCCAGTGACATCGCTTTCAATCTCTACCGTCAAAGTGGAAATGATAAATCGGTTCTTCTGAATAGAACTCCGATAAAGGAAAGCACTAATTTCGAAGATGGCAGACAAGATTTTTCAGTTGATAATTCTTATTTCGTAAAAGCTATATTAAACGGACAGGAACAAAAGGCAAGTAAATCATTTACAATAAAGGCCAATAGTCCGGCTCAGCAATATATCAACATAGCACTCAGAACTCCTCCCGGATATACCCCTAACGATATTTCGGTGGGTGATTTGGATGGAGACGGAGAATATGAAATTATAGTTCATCAAACGGGGCGCAGTTTTGATACTCCTTCACCGGGTATTTCAGATATTCCTATTTTTCAGGCTTATAAAATGGATGGAACATTTCTGTGGCAAATAAGCCTTGGAAAAAATATTCGTGAAGGAGCACACTATACTCAATTTATGGTTTATGATCTGGATGGTGACGGAATTGCGGAATTTGCATGTAAAACAGCTGATGGTACTATTGACGGACTTGGAAAAGTTATTGGAGACTCTACAAAAGACTGGCGAAGTTTAAATAAAAATAATCGTTCTACCTATGGTAAAATATTGGCTGGTCCTGAATATTTCACCATCTTTAGTGGCAGAACCGGTGAGGCTTTGGCAACAACAGATTATATTCCGAATCGTTATCCGATAAATGGTTGGAATGGTCATGGCGGAAATGGTAAAAGCGACAGTACAGGAAACCGTTGTGATCGTTTTCTGGCTTGTATAGCTTATCTTGATGGGGTTCACCCAAGCATAGTTATGTGCAGGGGCTATTATGGAAGAACTGTACTGGCGGCCTGGGATTGGAAAAATGGAAAACTGACTTCACGTTGGGTATTTGATAGTAAGGATGGTGAAAATCCTTTTTCCGGACAGGGCAATCATAACCTAAGTGTGGCAGATGTTGATGGAGATGGCAAAGATGAGATTATTTATGGTTCTATGGTGGTAGATGATAATGGTAAAGGATTGTTTTCTACAGGTCTTCGTCATGGCGATGCTATTCATGTTGGTGTTCTTGATCCTGGTCGACCGGGTTTAGAAGTTTTTGGTATTCATGAGATTGAAGAGGGGACGAAAGGTCCCGGAGCTGCTGTTTATGATGCAAAAACCGGTGAGATACTCTATAAAGGTTCGATAGATCAAGATGTCGGTCGGGGAGTTGCCGAAGATATTGACCCTTCAAATCCCGGAGCAGAAATGTGGTATTCGGGCTCAAATGGTCTTTTGAATATGAAAGGAGAAAGAATAGGTGATTCACCGGTTTCTACCAACTTTGTGATTTGGTGGGACGGCGACTTAAGCCGGGAGTTACTAGATAAAAATCATATAGACAAGTATAATGTGGGAAGACTGTTTACC
Organism: Paludibacter sp.; assembly: GCA_036787795.1. Classification (GTDB taxonomy): domain Bacteria; phylum Bacteroidota; class Bacteroidia; order Bacteroidales; family Paludibacteraceae; genus Paludibacter. Next base: position 4,249 of record DAIQOQ010000229.1, read on the forward strand.
GCTGAAGGTTGTGTTTCTAATAATGGGACTAAAGCTACACCCGCTTTGAGTGCCGATTTGTTTGGCGACTGGCGGGAAGAAGTTATTTTTCGAACGGCAGATAATAAAAACCTGAGAATCTATACCACAACGATTCCAACTCATCACCGTATTTATACCTTGATGCACGATCCTCAATACCGTTTAGCCATTGCTACTCAAAATGTAGGTTATAATCAACCTCCTCATACAAGCTTTTTCCTGGGGACAGGCATGAAACAGGCTCCGAAGCCAAACATTGTGTTAGTCAAAGGCAATAGCGAATCAAAAAAGTAAGATTCAAAGTATAGAAAATAGATGTTTCATAAAAAACATAATCAAAATGATCAACGAACTTGTCAATATGGCTTTTACCAATCTAAGGAAATTACTCGTACCTATCGCATGTTCAGCTGCTTTATTCGCTTCTGCACAGCAAACGGAAGTACAATATCTATCCGGAACGGGTCTGGGAGATACAAAGAAAT
>DAIQOQ010000230.1:0-1162 GCA_036787795.1 Paludibacter sp.
AAATTTCAACCGCTTTTTCGTCTAAATTCGTTACCGAACTGGATTCTACTCCTAAATTCCCTGTTATTTCCGATGACAGCTTACTCACTTTAGTTCAGAAAAAGACATTTGATTATTTCTGGAGTTACGCACACCCTACTTCCGGTCTTGCCCGCGAACGATTTAACTCGGGAGAAACGGTGACAACCGGTGGTTCCGGTTTTGGCATTATGACTATTCCCGTAGCTATCCAACGTGGATTTATTACCCGGGCTCAGGGTCTGGAACGTATGAATCAGATTGTAAACTTCCTCAGTTTGTCCACCACCGATAAGTTTCACGGAGCTTTCCCACACTGGATCAATGGATCAACAGGCAAGGTAATTCCTTTCAGTACTAAAGACGACGGTGCCGATCTGGTAGAAACTGCTTTTCTGATGCAAGGTCTGTTGACGGTTCAATCCTATTTCAAAGACGGGAATACAGATGAGAAAGCACTCTGTACCAAAATTGAAACACTCTGGGAAAATGTAGAATGGACCTGGTTTCAACAAAATGGACAACAAAAACTTTATTGGCATTGGTCGCCAAATTATGCATGGGATATGAACATGCCTATATCTGGTTGGAATGAAGGTTTGATTGTGTATGTGCTGGCAGCCTCATCACCCACCTACCCCATTACAAAAGCGGTGTACGATACGGGATTTGCCCGCAGTGGAGCCATGAAGAATGGTAAAACATTTTATGGAATAACTTTGCCACTCGGCGAAGATAATGGAGGCCCGTTGTTCTTTGCACATTATTCATTCCTGGGTCTAAATCCGACTCATTTATCGGATGCCTATGCTAACTACTGGACGCAAAACACGACTCATGCAAAAATTAATTACAATTACTGCGTAGCCAACCCGAAAGGGTATTATGGCTACAGCACCAATTGCTGGGGGCTTACTGCCAGCGACATTCAAAATGGTTATACAGCTTCGTCGCCCAACAACGACGTAGGTGTCATTGCTCCTACCGCCGCTTTAGCTTCATTTCCTTACACGCCTACCGAGAGTATGCGCGCTCTGCATTTCTTCTATTATACGCTGGGTGATAAAATGTGGGGTAACTATGGTTTTAAAGATGCGTTTAACCTGAATACGCGTTGGTTTGCCGATTCCTATTTAGCCATCGA
>DAIQOQ010000230.1:1262-4751 GCA_036787795.1 Paludibacter sp.
TAATTCAAAAACATGCCTGCCGAAGCTATTTTAAAATTGTACACCAATGAGGTTTCGGTCATAAAATGAGACGATTGAAATGGACTGGAATAATATGCCGTATTGTCTGTAGCCCGGTTGAAGGTCCGGTAAGGTACAAACAAATACATCTCAGCCCGCACATGCAAATCTTTGCTCAGATTATAGATTGGTTTCAATCCGATGGCCGCAAATTTATTGGCACAGAAGGCTTCATTAAAAGCAGTTCGGGTGTAAGGCGTTGGTTGAAAAGCAGGAGCCTGAATAACACTTATCGTATAATTTTGCAGAAGCTTCCGTGTTGAGTACATTAATTCAGCGTAAGTTCCTAAAGTAAAACGAGATGACAATTGAAAATATTGATCGGATTTGGCTCGCCATTGAATCCATAAATCAGATGACTCCGTTGCATTATTGTTAGTCGGCGCATTGGTAGATTTATAAGTTTCATCGCCACCAATCAATTGCAATGAAGCGGAACGGTTATATCCTTTGGTAGGATACATTACATTATTCAGGGTATAATTTTCAATTCGCCCGAAAACACTGCCCAACGAAAAATGACTTTCATCCTCATCTGTTGAAGAAGTTACCAACAGTTTATTCAAATAATAGTCATTGGTCAGATAACCATAACCAACTCCAAATTCCAAACGCCCTCTCATTGATATCGGAAAGCCAACACTCACTTTTCCATAAATTTCACTCTGAGTGAAATTAGCCGTTCTGTTATCATTATAAAATAATTGATCTCCTTCAAAATAATCAAATTTATGAAAAACTGCCCCCGCTTTTACATACCAACTTCGTTGCGAAGGGATCTCTATTCTGGTTCCGAATCCCAGTCCATTATACATTCTACCAAACTGGGCATCAATATTGGCCGACTGAGCATAGTTAGTCAGATTTTGATACGATAGGCCAAAATAGGCCTGATTAGAAGTCGAAGAAGAAACGTTACCGCCCAGCAAAACTTTTAGATGATCCTGTATTTTTACATTTAAATGTAGATCAAAATTGCCCGTTGCCGAGTTGAAGACTGCATGTGGGATGACTTCCAGAATTTTATCGTCGGAGATTAGTTTATAATAAGCCTCTTTAAATTCTTTGAGTGAAAAAACGTCGTTCTGATAGTGAAACACCTGCTCTATATATTTTTTTTGAAGGCTATCCACTCCTTCTACGATAACTCGTTGAAATTTTAATTCGGGATAACGATCTCTGAAAGCCTTCCGCTTTTCAGCAACCTCCTCTGGCGAAATACGACGTGGAACCCGGGCTTTTATTTCTTCGATATGGGCCATAGTCGAATCATAACCCATTTTCACCAACTCATCTACCCGCGAAAAATCAAACAGTTTAAAATTTGTATTATGAAACCGAAATAATATCCCCTCTTTCTTGGTCATAGAGTAATCGGTTTTTGTCATAATCATGTTTTGAATTTGCATGAGTATGTCTCGTTCATCGGGTTTGCGAGGATTACGGGCCACCACACTACCAATCATAAAATCGGGCTTAAAGTCAGCCCGCATAACATCTACCGGAAAATTATTAAAAATTCCTCCATCAAATAATAACTTACCATCAATAACAACCGGCTTAAACATAAACGGGTAACTCATAGAAGCCCGGATAGCATCACCCACCACACCATACCTGAAAATCACCGCCTCTTTATTGTAAATATCGGAAGCCACACAGCGGAAAGGAATAAAAAGCTTATCGAAATCACCTCCTGCCACAGCATTTGCCTGCGAAGAAAGTGGTACAAAAGCGTAATTCATTTGCCGGGGCGAAACTATACTTGTAGGTAGAAAGGCCGATTTGAGTTTGATAGAATCAAAGTTGTGAATCTTAAATGGAATTTCTACAAAGCTGGGTTTAGGATCAGCATTGCGATAATAATAGTTGTAATCAGGTTGAACTTCTCCGGTCAGCCAATGTTTGAAATCGCCCGATTTAATTGTTTGTATTATTTCATCGGGACTGTAACCCATGGCATACATTCCGCCAACAATGGCACCCATAGAGGTTCCCGCCACATAATCTATCGGAATTCCATTTTCTTCCAATGCTTTGATGATACCGATATGGGAAATACCCTTCGCTCCTCCTCCACTAAGCACAAGTCCTACTTTTTGAGCTCTGGAAATAAGAGTTCCACATAAAATGATGATTAAAATAAGAATAACTTTTTTCATTGACAATGCTGGGTGGTTAAACACTGTAAAATTACATAAAAACTATTGGCAATAATAAATCTTAATCAGAATTTTCCGGTAAATTTGTTGAAATTACAGTTAATATTCAAATACCTGATCAAATTAGTCCCCTAAATCAGTCAAAAAAATAATAGTTTGCTAATATTGAAACAATAATTAGCTTTAAACGTTTACAGTGAATATCAAGAAAAATATTTTGCATGAAAACTGGCTTTATTCTGATTGCACTAGCAATTCTTTTGTCTCTTAATAGTTATGTGATTGTACGCGGATGGCAGGCATTGCCACCCGCTTCTGTTTATCGTCCAATCTACCTTGTTACCTGCATTGCTTTATTTATCGCCCTGTTTGTTGGAACAATTTTCGGTAATACCATGTCTCCATTTATGGCAAAAGCGGTCAGTTTTGCCGGATTCAGCTATATCATCATTTTCATCTATTTATTCCTGTCGTTCTTAGCCGTTGACCTTGTGCGGATAGCCAATTATTTTATTCATTTTGCACCGGCAGGAATGGCTGCATTCCGGCTCTGGGCAATGCTTGTCACTTTAGCCGTTACGGGAATAGCTATGGGAATTGGAAACTATAAGTTTAATCACCCGAAAATCGTTGAGCTCAATTTGAGTGCCAACAAACCCAGCCAGCACAAAGAGCTCAAAATAGTAGCTGCAAGCGATATTCACCTGGGCAGTTCTATTGATAAAAAACGCCTGCAAAGCTATGTAAAACTAATAAATGATCAACATCCGGATATTGTGTTACTGGCTGGTGACGTGTCCGATCGATCGATGACCCCGGTTATAGCCCAACACATGGACGAGGAACTGCGCGAGATCAAAGCACCGCTGGGTGTCTATGCTATCAATGGGAATCACGAACACTATGCAGAATCGCCAAACGCTACTGCCGAGTATCTGAAGAGTGCCGGAATAAAAGTGTTGCGTGACGAGGTGGCATTGGTGGATAGCAGTTTTTATATAGTGGGACGGGATGATAGGAGCAATTTAAGGCGAAAGAATCTTAAAGACCTCGTGAATGGACTAGACCCCACTAAACCCACTATTTTGCTGGACCATCAGCCTTATCATTTGGAAGAGGCAGAACAAAACAATATCGATCTACAAATTTCGGGTCATACACACAACGGGCAATTTTTCCCGGGAAACCTGTTTGTAAAATCAATGTACGAACTAGGTTACGGTTATCTGAAAAAAGGAAAAACCAACTACTATGTTTCGTCGGGACT
>DAIQOQ010000231.1:0-1445 GCA_036787795.1 Paludibacter sp.
TGTTTTTTGTTTTAGGTTCAAATATTAAGTAGGCCTTTCGAAATGATTTTTTTCGAAGGGCTTTTTTTTAGCTTTCTGACTAATCTTTCTGCACTTTACTCTTTCTTCGAAATAGACTCGTGTCTAGGACTATTCAGAAGAAAATTGTTTTTGTCTTATTTCTTGCATTTATTTCTTAAATTTGTAGCCGATTGAATCTTCCAAACTTTCATAGTCAATGACTCGCGCTAATGCAAAATAACAGACTAGAATAAATTAAAATGGTTCACCGGCTGCACCATCGAGTTACTCAAGTTTACACCCATACAAAAAAATAGTAAGGAACTCTTCAGACTAAATAATCTTACTGAAATATTTCAACCAAGTCGGGAGTTCTGCTCGACTTAGTTGTATTATATAAATACAATGATAGCTATCATAAATGGAGAAAGCAAAGGTTGAAGCTTTGTGTAATGGCAACCACAAAGCATTTGAGGATATTTTTATACTATATTTTCGTAGAGTAAAGGTGTTTATCGGCGGAATTATTAAGTCTGATGCTGATGCAGAAGAGTTGGCACAGGATGTTTTCATAAAGTTGTGGCTAAATCGTGAGCAGATTGATGTGAATAAATCATTAAATGCTTATTTATATGCTATTGCTCGAAATGCTACGTTCAATTATCTCAAACATCTGATGGTTGAACAATCTTATTTGTCCAATTACAAGCCGAATGAAGATGTTGACACACCCGAAGAAATTTACTTTGCCCAGGAAATAAAACTATTAATAGAAATGACAGTCACACAGATGCCTGCTCAACGGAGACGTATCTATATCTTAAGTAGAGAGAAAGGAATATCAAACGAAGATATTGCAAATCAATTAAACATTAGCAAGAAAACGGTTGAGAATCAGTTAAGCTTAGCTTTTAAAGAAATTCGCAAGGTAGTTTCTGTTTTCTTTTTACTTTTTTTCTAAATCAAGTCGGGAGTAATTTCTCTGTAAGTTGTATTATAGTAAAAGGAAATAATATGAAACTTATGAGAATACTTTCGCTTCTTGGATTCTTGCTAATAACCCTCCCATTATTGGCTCAAACCGACGATACGAATAAGACACTAAAAATTCGCGAAAAAATCCCGGAAAGCATCCCTGCGCTAAATTATAACAAAGAGAACAGCAACTATAAAATGGATGCTGATAAAATCGGCTTTGAAAAAATGGAGAAACCCAAAATTCCCATTACCAAAGATTCTATACAAATCAATTTTAATGAGCAGCCCACAGTTCAACTAGTTTTACCGGACTATATCAATAATGCGATATTCCCGATTTATAAACATCTGTTCCTCTTTCTGGAGGGAGAGAAATGTACCTATCAGAATTTTGCCGGTTATACTTCGATGCAGGGAGCATTAGGATTGAAATTGAACAAGCATTTTTCCATAACAGGAGGATTGCT
>DAIQOQ010000231.1:1545-4741 GCA_036787795.1 Paludibacter sp.
ACTGCACAAGGAGAACAAAAAGAAATTACGCTTCCCGATAGTTCGACCGTGTGGATGAATGCTTGCAGTAAGATTACTTATTCCAGAAAATTCAGAGCTGATAAGCGTGAAATAACACTCTTAGGTGAGGCATTCTTTTCGGTAAAAAAAGATCGTTCAAGACGATTTGTTGTAACAACACCAGATATGACTGTTACCGTATTCGGTACTCAGTTTAATATCAAGTGTTACCCAGAAGATCAAATAGCATCCACTACTCTTAAGAGCGGAAAAGTAGAAGTCGCATTGGATAGTAAAGATTACATTTTGAAACCAGATCAGGAACTCTTATACAATCGACAAGAGAAAAATTCTGTTCTTCAGGATGTATCAGAGAGTTCTCTGTCATGGCGGGACGGAATACTAAATTTCAGCAATATGACATTACCGGAGATAATTAAAAGCATCGAAAGACAATACCGAGTCAATTTTAAATATAATCCTATCGATTACTCTAATGACAATTATTCTGTAAAGTTTAGCAATAAAGATAGCATTGAGGATATTATGCAAGTGCTTCAAGATGTCGTAGGTGGTTTTTCTTATAGCATTAAAAACAACGTAATAACCTTAAAGAAACAAAGTAAATGAAGAGCGTGAAAAATTTCATATGCCTGACAATTATGATTTTTATGACGGCATCACTAATGGCAAAAGAAATAAAAATAACAATTAAGGGGAAAGATATAACTATTAAACAAGCTTTTGAGCAGATAGAAGCACAAACTAAGTTTAGCATTGCTTACAATCAAACAAAGTTTGATGTAAACCGTAAGTTGACTGCAACAATAAAAAATCTTGAGATTGAAAAAGCTCTTGCAATAATCCTGAAAAATACTGGATTTACTTATAAAATCAACGGCTCTCACATTGTTATAAAGCAAATGAATGAGTCTTTGCCAACAGGAAAGCCGAGCGTTGGAAAATCAGTTCAGACAGTTAGAGGTATAGTTACCGATGCAGCTTCAGGACAGCCACTATCTTACGCAACGGTTGTTTTGCTGAATACTAATCCGCTGAAAGGTTCTTCAACAGATTCTTTAGGTCGGTTTCATATTGGCAAAGTTCCAATAGGACGTTATGATATCGCAGTTTCGGCAGTGGGATATGAGCCTGTCGTGCTGCGTGAGGTTTTACTCTTTTCAGCTAAAGAGTCTTATAATGAAGTCTCACTGAAAGAGCGGACTCTGAATCTTAGTGAAGTAGTGGTCAGACCGAATGTAAATAAAGAGCAACCACTAAATCCGATGGCACTGGCCGGTGCGAGAATGTTTAGTGTAGAAGAGACCAATCGCTTCGCTGGAGGATTTGATGATCCGGCACGTTTGGCAACTTCTTTTGCCGGAATTGCCGGTAATATGTCTTCAAATAGTATCTCCGTTCACGGAAATTCACCTCAATTTCTGCAATGGAAATTGGAAGGTGTTGAAATACCCAATCCTAGTCACTTTGCAGATATGACAGTACTTGGCGGAGGTATATTTACGGCACTCAGTAGTCAGGTTATGGGTAATTCCGATTTCTTTAACGGAGCTTTTCCTGCCGAATATAGCAATGCCCTATCGGGTGTATTCGATATGTCGATGCGTAACGGTAATAATCAGAAACATGAACACACCATTCAGATAGGTGTGTTGGGAGTAGATATTGCTTCCGAAGGTCCTTTGAGCAAAAATCATAATAGTTCATATATTATCAATTACAGGTACTCCACCACAGGACTTTTAGGCGGATTGGTCGGCGGGCTGAATCTTAAATACCAGGATTTATCATTCAAACTCAATTTCCCGACCCGCAAAGCCGGGACTTTTTCTATCTGGGGAATTGGGCTTGCAGATGCAAACAATGTGAAAGTGGAAGAGGATCAAAGCAAATGGATTTCGTATGCTGACAGGGAAGATGTCAAAACCGATTTAATGAAAGCTGTTGCAGGAATTAATCATAAAATATATGTAGCTAAAGATACCTACCTAAAAACATCTTTATCTGCAACATATTCAGAAAATAAACAATTTGTGAAGATGACCGAAGATAATAAGACCTATGAACCGGTTGTAGACTTTAAGGATCGCGATTGGAATTTGGTTTTTTCTTCGTTTCTGAATAAGAAGTTTAGCAGCAGACATACAAACCGAACGGGTGTTACAGTTACAGGATTACTCTATGATCTGGACTTTAATCTTAGTCCTACCTATGTTCCAATTACCCCGATGAATAAAATTGTCAACGGAAATGCTTCAAGTGTTCTGATTTCGGCATATAGTAATTCTGTTATGAATATAACTGATCGTCTGATAGCGAATGTTGGTGTCACAGCGCAGTTATTCACGCTTAATAATAATTCATCTATTGAACCTCGTGTAAGTTTGAAATACAGAGTTGCTCCTCAACACACGCTAGCTATCGCTTATGGTTTACACAGTAGGTTGGAGAAATTAGATTATTATTATGTAACCACTCCTGCCACTGGTGATAAATTAGTGAACAAAGATTTGAGTTTCGCTAAGGCTAATCACTTTGTATTGTCTTACGACTGGAGCATAACAAACAATATCCATTTAAGAGTTGAACCATATTACCAATCATTATACAATATCCCGGTTGAAGAAGGAACGTCATTCTCCATCATAAATCACGATCTCTACTATCTCGATAGAGCACTGGTAAATAAAGGAAAAGGAAAAAATTATGGCGTTGATTTTACATTAGAAAGATATTTGAGTAAGGGTTATTACTGGCTACTTACAGGTTCTGTTTTTAATTCAAGATATAAAGGTGGTGATGGTATCTGGAGAGATACAAAATATAATCGTGGATATATAGTAAATGCTCTTATCGGCAAAGAGTGGGCGTGTGGCAAACAAAAACAAAATGTATTTAGTGCTAATATAAAATTATCCTATCAGGGTGGCGACCATTATACACCAATTGACGAAAAGGCTACTGAAACAAAACACGATATTGTTTTTGATGATACACGTGCTTTTACATCCCAATTTCCATCAGTACTGACCTCAGACATCTCAGTAGGATATAAAATCAATAAGAGAAAAACGTCTCACGAATTCTCTTTGAAAATTCTGAATGCCGGACTGGTAACCGGACAACACGGATATGTATATAATGAGATAAAAAACACAATTGATAAGATTGATGT
>DAIQOQ010000232.1:0-4737 GCA_036787795.1 Paludibacter sp.
AAATCATAGGCTTGTTTTATTCTCCCGAGTAATTCATCGTTGTAATATAATAAATATTTTATAGTATTTTTGTATATATGATTTCGGTAGAGTTAATATATGTTTATTAGCTTCTTTGATTGTATTTGATATACAAAAACAGATTTATGAAACGGGTATACAGCAGACTATTTATTCTTGGGTGTTTTCTTTTTTCTTTTGAAATAATCTCAGTTAATGCCGCCAATTATAGCAATGAACTTTTAGAGGCAAATAAGATGTCTGTGGTCTGGGCTGGAGCATCAGTTAGTGCTACTGTTAATGGGACAACAGCGGTATGTGTGACTGATGCTGCACCGAATGTGACTTTTATTGGCTCTGGAGGAACAGCACCCTATACTTTCACTTACAAAGACAAAGATAACATAGAGCATACTCTTTCGTCAGATGCAAGCAGCAATGTAGGGACATTATCGGTTTCAAATACCACTGCGGGAACCTTTATTTATACACTAATCCGTGTTTCGGATGCTAACCATGATACGCAAGATATAACGGGTCAAGTGGCCACAGTTACTGTGAGTGCAATTCCGGATGCAAGCTTTACTTTCACTAATAATCAATGCTCAGGTTCTGCTGTTTCATTTAATTCTAATGCTGTTGGTTCTTACACTTACACTTGGGATTTTGGCGATGGTACGACGTCAACGTTGGCCAATCCAACCCATCAATTTTCTTCTGCTGGCAATAGTTCTACGCCGTTTAATGTAAGTTTAACGGTCACCGGAAATCCTGCCACATGCAGTCATTCTACTACAAGAACAGTTACTGTTCAACAAGGCCCGGATCCAACCCTTAATTCATCTGCCGAATCAGCAATAGATGAAGGTCAAACTATATTTAAGACATGTAGTAGCTCAGCGACTGACATTACATTTTCCAATGGATCGTCAACCCTACCCACTAATACCAATTACACAATCAGCTGGGGAGATGGAACCCCTGATTTTACTGCCGCAACATGGGGCGTAACAACTCACAGATATAATTTAGGGCTTTGGACTCTTACTTATACTATTACTGGACAATCCGGTTGTTCTGCAACAAAAACTTACAAAGTATTTATAGGCTCTATTCCTGCAGGGAATCTAAACAACCCCGGTAATACAGATATTTGTGGTAATAACACGATCGAATTTAAAATTACAGGAATAAAAAATAATCCTCCAGGAACTGTCTATACCATCACATTCAGTGATGGCACTGCTCCTCTGACGTATATTCATCCTACTACAGATTCTGTTTTTTCTGTTTTACATTCTTTTAAGTCATCTTCGTGTGGATTCACAACGCTCAGTGGTATCACGAATGCTTTCTATGCCAGACTGTTAATTTCAAATCCATGCGGTCAGGCCGAATCAACTGTATCGCCAATCTACGTTTCTACACCTCCAAAGCCCAGTTTTTTTGTGCAAGCCACTACAACATGCACAAATATGAGTCTTTGTTTTATAAATACTACAACTGGTTCTGTTGCAATAACGAACAATGGGACTGGAAGTTCTTGTAGTACAGCTCTAAAAACGATATGGACAATCACCCCTTCAACCGGATTTACTTTAGGTTCAGGCTCTTTAGGGAATGATTTTGGTAAAGATATCACAGACCAAAACCTTTGGACAAGCGGCACTACCTCTATTTGCCCTATCTTCACCAGTCCGGGAAATTACACCATCACCATGAAGGCTGCAAACCGATGCGGTGGTGGGCAAAAAGACACAGTTATTTGCGTTGATGCACCTTTAGTTCCTACTTTTACATTAGATCAAAGTGAAGGATGCGCTCCATTAACGATCAATACCACAAATACTACAGATATTTCAAACACCTGTAAAACGCCTGATTACTCTTGGGATGTTAGTTATACACCTGCCAACTGTGGAACAACTTCATCTTATGTTTTTACCAATGGAACTAACTCTATATCTGCAAGCCCCTCATTGCAATTTATAAATCCAGGGAACTATACCATAAGGTTGAGAGCAACAAACACCTGCGGAATAAGACAGATAGTTAAAACAATAAAAGTCAAGGCACCTCCTACTGTTGTAATCAATAATATTCCAGATTACTGTGGTTCGACAACGATAGCTCCAACAGCAACGATTAACAGCTGTGCGCCAAACACCACAGGCATGACTTATGCATGGAACTTTCCGGGGAGTACAACCATTACCACCTTAACTACCGAGAATCCCGGGAATATCACCTATAATACACCCGGAACATACACCGTTACTTTAACCGTAAAAAACGAGTGTGGCGTTGAAGTTACTGCAACTAAAACTTTCACTGTAAACATTGAACCAATCTTGACAAATTCAGTTCTTTCGCAGACAACCTGCTCGGGAATAGCAACTAGTCCAATAACATTGACATCCAATCTAGCTGACGCAGTTTTCTCTTGGACTGCAACTGGAACTACAGGGCTTAGCGGATTTACATCTTCGGGGACATCAAACATAATACCGCCACAATTAATCACTTCCACAAGCTCAACTCCTGGCACAATTACCTATGCCATCACTCCAAAAAGAGGAAGCTGTTTTGGCGCTGTAGTCTATTACACAATAACTGTTAATCCATTGCCTCGGATCACCACACATCCGACGGCGAAAACCTCCATCTGTAAAGATGGAATTATTGCGTCTTTATCAGTTGGCTATATCAACGGAACCGGCACTCCAGTCTACCAATGGTATTCAAACCTTAATAATTCAAATATTGGAGGGACAAAGATTACTTCAGGAGGAACAAGCAATACATATGACCCACCAACTTCAACAGTTGGTGCAACTTATTATTATTGCGTAATATCTTTCCCTGATGGAGGATGTTCAGAGATTGCTTCTAATACAGCCACTGTCGAGATCAATGATCCACCTGTAATTACATCGCAACCAACTCCATTGCAAACAGCCTGCATAGATATGACTGGAGTGCCTACTTTAAGTGTTAGCTATTCAGGCGGTGCAGGGACGCCAACTTATCAATGGTTCAGCTGCAGCGACAATGCATATTCAGGTGGCGTTAAAGCCACAGGTGTTGGTGCTACATCGGCAAGTTATAAACCCGATCCGTTCTTTGCTACAGGTACATATTATTATTATGTAGAGATTGAAATACCTGGTAATAATTGTGGAAATCTACGGAGTGATGTGGCAACGATTGTCGTTGTGTCCGACCCCATAATCTCAGAACAACCAACCTCTACGCAAACTATTTGCCAAGGTGCCACACCGACAGATTTAAAAGTTTCGGCTACCGGTGGAGCCGGTACTTATGCTTATCAATGGTATGGAAACTCAACAAATAACACCTGGATGGGTGCTTCCATACCGGGTGCCACAACTAGTACATTTACTCCACTAACAACAACTGTTGGAACTAAATACTATTACTGCATAATTACCCAACCCGATGGAAAAGGATGTAATGTTTCCAGTACTGCAGCCGAAGTTATTGTAAAAGCTCCTGCCAGCATTACAGCCCAGCCTATATCAAGTGCCGTTTGTCAAGGTGGAACTGCTACACCCTTATCTGTAGCATATACTAATGGAACCGGTTCTCCAACATATCAATGGTATTCAAGTCCCGGAAACATTAATAGTGGGGGAACTTTCATTAGCGGAGCAACAGCTGTTAGTTTTGATCCACCAACTACAACAGTAGGAACGTCGTATTATTATTGTGTTATTAAGTTATCACCGGGAGGATGTTCAGATTTGATCTCAGCCGCAGCTACGGTAATAGTTAGTCCAACTCCGGGAATTCAAGATCAGCCAACCCCATCACAAGATATTTGTGTTGGTGGAACAACAGCTGTACCTTTAACTGCAACTTACTCGGGAGGATCCGGGATTGCATCTTACCAATGGTACTCAAACACGACTACATCAACTTCCACAGGGAATCTTATTCCTGGAGCAACTGGGGCTACTTATACTCCACTACCATTTACATCAACCGGGACTTATTATTTTTATGTGAAAATATCTTTATCCGGAAGTAGTTGTGGGTATGTTTTAAGTCAACCTGCACAAATTAATGTTGTTGCAGATCCCATTGTTACATCTCAACCATTATCAGATCAGATTTTGTGTCAGAACGCAACTCCCTCTGACCTAACCTTAGATGCTACAGGCGGATTGGGATCGTTTACTTATCAATGGTATCAGAATGCAGCCAATAATACAACAACAGGAGTCGCTATTTCTAATGCAACATCTAAAACATATACGCCTTCAACTGCTACTATTGGAACTATGTATTATTACTGCATAATTTCACAGCTCAATGGTCCCGGGTGTAGCGTAACCAGCAATTCAGCAAAGGTTACTATAAATGCATCACCCACTATTACCACTCAGCCGGTTTCAAACACAGTTTGTTTAGACGATACTCCGGTTGCTCTTAAAGTCGCTTATATAAATGGAGCTGGAATTCCTCAATATCAATGGTACTCTAATAGCACCAATTCAATTACCGGCAGTACATTAATCTCCGGAGCTACTACCGATTCTTACTTGCCTCCTTGTTCAATAGTGGGAACAAACTATTATTATTGTGTAATTACGCTATCTTCAGTAGGCTGTTCAGTAATGACATCAAATATTGCACAAATAATAGTCAATCAATATCCTGTTATAGCACAGAAAGTAACTGCTATTTGTAGTGGGGCAACTTTCAATGTACTAC
>DAIQOQ010000058.1:0-14453 GCA_036787795.1 Paludibacter sp.
TGCTCTAATGTGCCAGATTTGTGCTCTGACGTGCCACATTTCTGCTCCAATGTGGCACATTTGTGCTCTCAGGAACCAAAATGTTAATGAAATATGTCGGCTACGGGCAGACAACCACCTTTGATTGGGGGATTCGTGAATATAAAAATGGAAGTATCTGGCGGAACGATAAAAAATCATAAGTGTTGAGTATGTTTTTATTGTTTGAATGGATAATTTGATATAATCGAGTAAGAAAAGTATTATATTAGGATAAAAAAATATGTTTAATGTGCTTTGTAATTCTATATTTTTGTAATGTCGGAATTGATAATTTTATAACTGAGATACGGCTGATCAAGATTGTTGCTTGTTTAGATTTGACAATTGATCTCTATATGGTCTTTTTGTTGAAAACTGGCTGGGCCTGTAGAAGAGGAAAGTTCTCTAGAACGATTTCCCGTTTATTTTTGTGTTTATTGGAAGAATAGGTATTAGTTTCTTTGTGTTTTGTGGTGTCGATTATTTTCGTTCATTCTTATTGAATTTAAATTGTGGTTTTTTGCTGTTTTAAACACGTGGAATTTTCTTAAGGATGTATATTTATTTTCTTTTTAATTCTCTATTATGAAAAAAATAATTTTTTCTTTTTTCCTTTTCGGCTTTTCTGTTGCTGTTTTTTCACAATGGGGCTTGCGTTTGCCAGCCATTATAAGTAATCATGCTGTTTTACAACAATCGGCTGATGTAAAATTGTGGGGATGGGCACAAAGTGGAAATATGGTTAAAATAAGTTGTAGTTGGAATCCGTCTGATACTGTAGTCGCTTATCCTACGAAAGACTGGTCGTGGAATGCTATTGTAAAAACACCTAAAGCTGGCGGTCCCTATGCCATTACCTTTATTAGTAATACACAAAAGATAATTGTTACCGACATTTTAATAGGCGAAGTATGGCTTTGTTCCGGTCAGTCGAATATGGAATACGCCTTCAACTGGGAGCAAGGAGTGCTTGATGCGGGTAATGAGGTGGCTAAATCGGGTAACAACCAGTTGCGCTTCTTTCAGCTATCGCACAAATACAATTCTTTTCCTCAAACCGATTCGGATGGCGAATGGAAAATCAGTTCACCACAGACAACTCCTTCTATGAGTGTAGCTGGTTATTTCTTTGGGAAAAAGATAAATGAAACGCAGAAGGTCCCTGTCGGTTTAATTGCATCTTACTGGGGTGGAACCTGCGTGCAAGCATGGACACCGAACGAAGTATATCAGCATGACCCGGAACTAAAAAAAATGGCCGACAAAACCAAATCAGTAAATTGGGCACCGGTTGAACCGTCGGTTATTTACAATGCCATGTTGTATCCACTGGTTAATTATAAAATTGCGGGAGCTATCTGGTATCAGGGCGAAGCCAATACCGGCGAACCGGAAGATTATGGAAAACTTTTTGAAGGGTTGATTAAAGGTTGGCGCAGTGCTTTTAAGAGTGATTTACCATTTTATTTTGTGCAAATAGCTCCGTGGAACGGTTACTGGAAAAATAGTGCTGCTTATTTGCGTGAACAACAAGAAACAGCATTATCACTGCCTAAAACGGGGATGGTTGCAGTTGGTGATTTGGTAGATGACATAACCAATATTCATCCAAAAATTAAGCGAGAAGTTGGTAATCGGTTGGCAAACATGGTGCTTAAAGAACAATATGCTGTAGCTAATATTAAACCGTATTTCCCTAAATTCAGTAGTTTTAGCATCCAAAAGAGCAGGGTAAATTTAAAATTCAGTTCCGTCGGTAAATTATCTTGTAAAGATAAAAAGATTAATAGTTTTCAACTTGGCGGCGAAGATAAGGTTTTTTATCCTGCAACGGCTTTTATCGAAAGAAATGGTACTGTAACCCTAACAAGTAAATCAGTCAAAACGCCTGTTGCTGTTCGTTATTGTTTTACGAATGACGGTGTTCCCAATCTTTTTGATGTAAATGGTTTACCGCTTATTCCATTTCGGACAGATAAGTGGTAAAAGTAGGTGATTTGAAAGCCCGTTTTCTTTTGAGATAGTTTGTTTTTGTTGATCGAACTAGAATTTAAATTTGAATAGAATGAACATGAGATATATAAAAGGAATTTTAATCTTCGGTTTTATGGCATTAATGTCTATAGGCTGTTTTGCTAAAGCCACAGATAACTTTGTTCGGGTAAAGAGCACCCATTTTAGTGTAAATGACAAACCTTATTATTTCATTGGAACTAATTTTTGGTACGGTGCAATACTGGGTTCGAAAGGTGAAGGCGGTAACCGCGAACGATTAATTCAGGAACTGGATTTTCTGCAATCAAAGGGAATTGCCAATTTACGAGTGTTGATAGGTGCTGACGGAACCAATGGCATTCCTTCAAAAGTAGAACCGACGTTGCAAATAAAGGCAGGGGTGTATAACGATGCTATTTTTGATGGATTGGATTTTTTGTTGTCAGAACTGGGTAAACGTAATATGAAAGCTGTGCTTTTCTTTACCAACTCCTGGGAGTGGTCGGGTGGATACAGCCAGTATCTTAACTGGGCAGGTAAAGGAAAGAATCCAATTCCTTCGGTTGATGGTTGGCCTGCATATATGGAGTTTGTAAAACAGTATGCCGGTTGCGATGAATGCCGTCAAATGCTGAAAAACCATATTAAGTACGTTGTCTCACGCACAAACCGTTACACAAATAAAAAATATACCGAGGATCCGGCTATTTTTTCCTGGCAGATTGGTAACGAACCACGTGCATTTTCTGATGCCAATAAACCTCTTTTTATAGCTTGGTTGAAAGATATATCGAGTTATATCAAATCGTTGGATAAAAATCATCTGGTATCTATTGGATCCGAAGGACAATGGGGGTGTGAAATGGATATGAAGCTGTTTGAGCAAATTCATTCAGATCCGAATATCGACTACCTGACCATGCATATCTGGCCTAAAAACTGGAGTTGGCTGGATGTAAAAAATATGTCGGGGACATTGCAAACTAGCATCGACAAAACATATGAATACATGAATAACCACATGGCCGTTGCCCGTAAGTTGTCAAAGCCAATCGTGTTGGAAGAGTTTGGATTTCCGCGCGACCATCATGAATACAACCTGAAAGATTCCACTTCATTGCGCGATGCTTATTATACTTCGGTTTTTGAGAAAATCATGAAATCTTCGAATGAAAAAGATGTGTTGGCTGGTTGCAACTTTTGGGCGTGGGGAGGATTTGGTCGCCCCAACGGAAAACATGTTTTCTGGGAAAAGGGCGATGATTATTTAGGTGATCCGGCACAAGAGGAACAGGGATTAAATGCCGTGTTTGACACAGATGCTACTGTAAAGATTATTAAGAAATATGTTGGCCATATTCAACATAAACCGTTATTGGTTGATATGAATGCAACAGCCAGAACGCAGGCATTATTCTTTAATATGAAAAATAATATGAGCAAAGGTATTATGCTGGCTCATCAGGATGATGCAGCTTACGGGCATAACTGGTATAATCAAAAAGGGCGGTCGGATGTAAAGGAAACAACAGGTGATTATCCGGCAGTGACTGGCTGGGAGTTGGGGCATATTGAAATAGGGGCATCTTATAATCTGGATTCAATCTACTTTAGCGATATGAAACAGCATATTCGCGAAGTATACGAACGTGGCGGCATTAACACCATTAGTTGGCACGGCGATAACATTGCTACCGGCAAAACAGCCTGGGACTGTGCACAGGATACGGTTGTGAAAAGTGTTTTGTCAGGTGGAAGTAATCATGTGAAGTTCTTACTGTACCTGGATTGTCTGGCTGTATTTTTTCATGACCTGAAAGATAAAAACGGTGAATCTATTCCGGTTGTTTTCCGCATGTATCACGAACATACCGGTAGTTGGTTTTGGTGGGGAGCCAAAGAATGTACTCCCGACGAATATAATCAATTGTATCGTATGACAGTGAAATATCTGCGCGATACCAAGCAGGTTCATAACTTGCTATATGCCTTTTCACCAACTGATGTTGCTACTGAGCAGGAATATCTGCAACGCTATCCTGGTGATGAATGGGTGGATATTATCGGATTTGATACCTATGCTTTTGGAACTGAATCCAAAGATCTGAATGCGTATAAACAAAAAATGAACACGGGGTTGTCGATCGTTACAAAGTATGCTGCACAAAGCGGAAAAATTCCGGTGATGGCCGAAACGGGCATGGAAGGAATAAAAGTAAATGATTATTTTACGCGCGTTTTATTACCAATAATTCAACCCTATAATATCAGCTATATATTGTTCTGGCGTAATGCATTTAATAATCCGAATCATTTTTATGTACCTTATGCAGGACATGCTTCTGCCGCAGATTTTAAAAAGTTTACTGAGGATAAAAAGATCTTGATGAATAAAAACATTTCGGCTATGTATGCTCCTGTTTCATTGAAAAATGAATAATTAGCAGATGTACTATATTGCTCTTATTTTCAAAATACAGAAATAAACAAAAAAATAAAAACAAGAATGACTGAGTTTAAAGAAGCTTTGAAAAGGCTTAAAGCGTATCACGAAGAATTATTAGGAAGAAAAAATGAAAAGCTTGCAATTGGAAACGGAATTTATGACCGCTATGCAAATCCGGTAGTGACTGCAGAACATACACCGCTTGCATGGCGTTACGATTTTAATCCGGAAACAAATCCGTATTTCATGGAGCGAATAGGAGTGAACGGAACTTTTAATGCCGGGGCTATGAAATGGAAAGGTAAATATATTCTGGTTGTGCGCGTTGAGGGTAATGATCGTAAGTCGTTTTTTGCAATTGCAGAGAGCCCTAACGGAATCGATAACTTTCGTTTTTGGGATGAACCGGTAACGCTACCCGAAACTAAAGATCCTGATACCAATGTATATGATATGCGTCTGACAGCTCATGAAGATGGTTGGATTTACGGCGTTTTTTGCAGCGAACGTAAAGATCCGGATGCACCTGATGGTGATTTGTCATCGGCAGTGGCAACAGCAGGTATTGTGCGCACGAAAGATCTGTTGAATTGGGAACGGCTTCCTGATCTGAAAACAAAAAGTCAGCAACGCAATGTAGTTCTTCACCCAGAATTTGTAAATGGTAAATACGCTTTGTACACACGTCCGCAGGATGGATTTATTGATACTGGTAAAGGCGGTGGTATTGGCTGGGCGTTGGTTGATGATATAACTCACGCAGAAGTGAAAGAAGAAACGATTATTAATCATCGTTATTATCATACAATCAAAGAATTGAAAAACGGTGAAGGTCCGCATCCAATAAAAACAGAAAAAGGTTGGTTACATCTGGCGCACGGTGTTCGTAATTGTGCTGCGGGATTGCGTTATGTGTTGTACCTTTACCTCACCGATTTGCAGGATCCTACTAAACTCCTCGCTGAACCTGCCGGATTCTTTATGGCGCCGCAAGGCGAAGAGCGTATTGGTGATGTCTCGAACGTGTTATTCAGCAACGGTTGGATTGCAGATGAAGACGGAAAAGTATTTATTTACTACGCTTCGTCCGATACCCGTATGCACGTGGCTACATCAACCATTGCTAAATTATTGGACTATTGCATAAACACACCTGCCGATGGTTATCGCTCGGCAACTTCGGTTCTTGCCATTAAACAATTGGTTTCTAAAAATAAATCAATACTTTAAAGTCAACCGCGTTTACTGTTACTCTGGTCTATACGATAAAAATATGATTGAATAATAGTGAGAATGTTTATGGTGTACTTTATTTGAAATACTCCAAATAGAGAGTTGTTTTTTTCAAAACAGTACTATTTTGGAAACATTCTATACTCTTTAATTCTTTAAAAACTGATACTTTTGTAACGCTTTAAAAATATAATCTAATATCAACACAACACTAATATTATGGATGTAAAAAAAATAAGTCTCAAAGAAAAAATCGGTTATGGCTTTGGTGATGCCGCGTCTTCTATGTTCTGGAAAATTTTCGGAATGTATTCTTTGTTTTTTTATACTGATGTTTTCGGTATTACAGCAGCTGCAGCCGGAACCATGTTTCTTGTCGCACGTTTATGGGATTCTTTCTTTGATGTCTTTGTCGGAATTATTAGCGACCGTACTAAAAGTCGTTATGGGAAATACCGTCCGTACCTATTGTGGTTTGCTATACCGTTTGCGGTTATGGGTGCCATTACATTCTTTGCTCCTGATTTCGGTCAAACGGCAAAATTGGTTTATG
The DNA here is from genome assembly GCA_036787795.1 of Paludibacter sp. Classification (GTDB taxonomy): domain Bacteria; phylum Bacteroidota; class Bacteroidia; order Bacteroidales; family Paludibacteraceae; genus Paludibacter. The sequence continues at coordinate 6,249 of DAIQOQ010000058.1, forward strand.
CGTACATAACTTATTCATTAATGATGATTGTGTACTCATTAATTAATGTACCGTATGCTTCTTTGCTTGGAGCTATTTCTTCGGATCCCAAAGAGAGGAACTCGCTTTCTTCTTATCGTATGTCGTTTGCATTCATGGGTAGCTTTGTAACATTTATGCTGTTGCAACCAATGATCGACTTTTACTCAAAAACATTTGGAGGTAGTGCTGCGGTTCATGCTGTAAAATCCGGTATGAGTACTTCGCCTATTGGATGGGTGATGGGAGTAGGCTCGATTGGAATTATTTGCATTGTCTTGTTCTTACTTTGTTTTAGCTGGACAAAAGAACGGGTAGTACAAATTGAAAGTGAAGAAAATGTGACAGTGAAACAAGATTTGAAAAACCTGTTTCACAATGCTCCCTGGTGGATTTTGGTAGCAACTGGTCTGGCTGCTTTGCTTTTCAATGCGGTCCGTGATAGTGTTGCTATTTACTTTTTCCGTGATTATGTAAGATCCAGTTATAAAATGTTTGGCACAGGATGGGATATGACAACCATTTACTTTCTGGTAGGTCAGGCAGCTAACTTGATCGGAGTGATGATTGCTCCTTCAGTTTCTGCAAAATATGGTAAGAAAAGAACATATATGATAGCCATTCTGATTGCAGGAATACTAAGCACAGGCTTTTATTTTATTCCTAACGATATTACATGGATTCTTGCTTTCCAGTTCATAATCTCCCTATTTGCCGGATATGTTCTGCCATTATTGTGGTCAATGTTTGCCGATATTGTAGATCATCAGGAACTGATTACCGGGCGTCGCGCTACGGGTTTAATTTTCTCCTCTTCTTCTATGTCTCAAAAGCTTGGTTGGGCCTTAGGTGCAGCAATGAGCGGATGGATTCTGGCTGTGTTCAAATATGTCCCTGATGCAGTACAACAAAGCTCTCAAACACTTTTTGGGGAGCATATCATGATTAGTTTAATGCCTGCTGTGTGTTGTGTACTGGCTTTTGTGGGGATGTTATTCTACCCACTTTCAGATAAAAGAGTAAAAGAAATTTCGGAAGAGCTTGAAGTAAAAAGAGCAAATTCTAAAGCCTGATAAATACTAACTACTCCTGTTCTCTGTCAGTTGATGGTGGGCAGGAGTTCTTTAAAATAGAAAATGAAATACGGACATTTCGATGACAACCGACGTGAATACGTCATTACCAACCCTCGTACACCATGGCCATGGATTAATTATCTGGGCAATGAGGATTTTTTTAGCTTAGTTTCCAATACCGGAGGAGGATATTCTTTTTATAAAGATGCCAAGTTCCGTCGTATTACGCGCTATCGTTACAACAATGTACCGATGGATAGTGGTGGAAAGTATTTTTACATCAACGATGGAGAATCGGTGTGGAGTCCGGGTTGGAAGCCCTGCAAAACGGAGTTGGATAGCTACGAATGTCGTCACGGAATGAATTACAGCACCATTAAAGGTGTGAAGAATGGTGTGGAAGCTGAAGCTTTGTATTTTGTACCGTTGAAAACATGGGCAGAAGTTCAAAAGCTTACACTCAGGAACACCACGAATGAAGTAAAAAAACTCAAAATCTTTTCTTTTGTAGAATGGTGTTTGTGGAATGCTGCCACCGATATGGAAAATTTCCAACGTAACTTCTCTACGGGTGAAGTTGAAATTGAAGATTCGGTGATTTATCACAAAACGGAATACAAAGAACGTCGCGATCATTTTGCATATTACTCGGTGAACGAACCGATGCAGGGTTTTGACACCGACCGTGAAACATTCTTCGGTTTGTACAATGGCTTTGACGAACCGCAAACCGTGCTCGAAGGAGCTCCGCGCAATTCGGAAGCACATGGATGGTCACCTATTGCTTCGCATTATGTAGAAGTGACTCTGCAACCCGGCGAATCGAAAGATTTGGTGTATGTGTTGGGTTATGTAGAAAATGCACAGGATGAGAAATGGGAAAGCAAAAACATCATCAATAAAACCAAAGCAAAAGCTACCATTGCCCGTTTCGATACGGCCGAAAAAGTAGATGTTGCTTTAGCCGAATTGAAAGATTACTGGGACAAATTGTTGAATGTGTTCACCGTGAAGACCAGCGAAGAAAAGCTGGATAGGATGGTGAACATCTGGAACCAGTATCAATGTATGATTACCTTCTGTTTCTCGCGTTCGGCTTCGTTTTTCGAAAGCGGTATCGGACGTGGAATGGGTTTCCGTGATTCCAATCAGGATCTTGTTGGCTTTGTGCATCAGATTCCGGAACGTGCCCGCGAGCGCATCATCGATATTGCCTCCACGCAGTTCCCCGATGGCGGATGTTATCATCAATACCAGCCTCTGACTAAAAAAGGAAACAATGAAATCGGACAAGGTTTCAATGACGATCCAATGTGGTTGATTCTGGGAACAACGGCATATATCAAAGAATCGGGTGACTTCACTATTTTGGATGAACCGGTTCCATTTGATAACGAAGCAGGGTCTGAAGTATCGCTTTTCCATCACCTAACTGTCTCGTTCGACCATGTGGTAAATAACCTCGGACCTTTGGGCTTGCCGTTGAGTGGCCGTGCGGATTGGAACGATTGTTTGAATCTGAACTGTTTCTCCAATGATCCGAATGAAAGCTTCCAGACTACCGAAAACAAATCGGAGGGAAGTCAGGCACAAAGTTTGATGATAGCCGGACTGTTTGTAGTGTATGGACGCGATTATGTGGAATTGTGTAAAACTATTGGAAATTTTGCAGAAGCAGAACGTGCCCAAAAACACATTGATGCTATGGTGGAAGCCATCAAACTCAATGGTTGGGATGGAGACTGGTTTATCCGTGCATACGACTACTTTGGCAACAAAATAGGATCAAAAGAAAACGAAGAAGGTAAAATCTTTATTGAATCCAACGGTTGGTGTACTATGGCTGGTATTGGTCTGGAAGAAGGCCTGGTGGCGAAAGCGCTCGACTCGGTAAAAGAACGTCTGGACTGCGAACACGGTATCGTGTTGAACAATCCACCGTTTACAAAATACTATATTGAATACGGTGAAATATCCAGTTATCCTCCCGGGTACAAAGAAAATGCGGGTATCTTTTGTCATAATAATCCCTGGATTATCATTGGCGAAACCGTTCAGGGACGTGGTGACCGTGCCTGGGAGTATTTCCGCAAGATATGTCCTTCGTACACCGAAGAAATCAGTGAGTTGCACAAGGTAGAGCCTTATGTATACGCGCAAATGATTGCCGGAAAAGATGCTTTCAAGCCGGGTGAAGCTAAAAACTCCTGGTTGACAGGAACGGCTGCCTGGAACTATTATGCCATTACGCAATATATCCTGGGAATTCAACCAACTTACACTGGCTTACGAATAGAGCCTTGTATTGCACCTGAATGGAAAGGTTTTCAGGTTACCCGTAAGTTCCGTGGAGCCACTTACGAGATCGAGGTACGCAATCCTAACGGAGCAATGAAAGGTGTTTCTTCTATTCTGGTTGATGGTAAACGTATCGAAGGCAATATTATTCCGCTAATGCCTGCAGGTGCAAGCTGCAAGGTGGAAGTACTCATGTAACAAGTTTCCTGAAGTTCCCCGAAGGGGAACTTCAGGGTTTAAATAAAAATTAGAATTTAAAAACGTAACCAGACAGGTTTTCCCCCTTTGGGGAATTAAAGTGGGCTATATGAAATACGAACTTTTACAACTGAAGCAAGAACTCAAAGAAGAGCTAACGCACAATATTCTTCCGTTTTGGATGGATAAGATGACGGATGACGAACACGGTGGCTATTATGGTCAGATGAACGGACGGAATCAGGTGGTTCCCGATGCTCCTAAGGGTGGTATTTTGAATGCCCGCATTTTGTGGACGTTTTCTTCAGCTTCTTTGTATTTTAAAGATTCGCTTTACATTGAGTATGCCAAACGAGCTAAGGAATATATTTTCAAGTATTTCTTTGACGCCGAAAACGGTGGTACTTATTGGATGCTGAATGCCGACGGAACTCCTGCTAATACAAAAAAACAAATTTACAGTCAGGCTTTTTTTATTTACGGATTGGTAGAATATTACCGTGTTACCCGCGATAAGGAGTGTCTGGACAAAGCTATTGAACTTTTTCGGTTGATAGAGCAGCATAGCTTTGGTGCGGAGCTGAATGGTTACTTTGAAGCCTATGGTAAAGACTGGGTATTGCTCGAAGACTTACGGTTGAGCGAAAAAGACGCCAATGAAAAGAAAACGATGAATACGCATTTGCATATTCTGGAAGCTTATACAAACCTGTTTCGCGTGTGGGATGATCCATTACTGGAAAAACAGCTTCGTAACTTAATTGAACTCTTTCTGGATAAAATAGTGAACGACAAAACACACCATCTGGATCTGTTTTTTGATGAAGAGTGGGACTGCAAATCCACCCTGTTTTCGTACGGGCACGATATTGAAGCAGCCTGGTTGCTTGATGAAGCAGCTCTGGTGTTGGGCGATATTGATCTGATCAACAAAGTGCATGCAGTGAGCCTCCGTATAGCGAATGCGGCAGCCGAAGGATTGCAGGTTGATGGTTCGATTATAAATGAGAAGAACTCCGAGACCGGACATCTTGACACCAATTGCGACTGGTGGCCTCAGGCCGAAGCTGTAGTTGGCTTTTTTAATGCCTATGAATTGTCTAAGGAGGAAAATTATGCTCTGAAGGCACTGGCCGGCTGGGAATTTATCAACCATAATCTGGTTGATAAAAAGAATGGAGAATGGTATTGGTCGGTATCGGCAGCAGGCAAGGCTGATACAGCGAACGATAAAGCCGGATTCTGGAAATGTCCGTATCATAACAGTCGGATGTGCCTGGAACTAATGTCGCGCATTCACGATTGATCTTCGCGGCATCACCCTGATTTTCGAATAACCTTTAAATAACATACATGATGAAACACACAATTAAAATCGTATTGATTTTGGTTGTTCTGATGCCGCTGGCAGTTTGCAGCGCTGCATTAAAAACAGCCAAAACAATTCCTCCCAAAAACTCTCCGGTGGCGCTGAACGGTCAGCTACAGGTTATCGGTACCCAATTGTCGAACAAAGATGGTAAAGCACTCGTATTGCGCGGTGCCAGTTTAGGCTGGCACAACCTCTGGCCACGTTTTTACAACGAAAAAGCTGTTGCATGGCTTGCTTCCGACTGGAAATGCAACGTGATACGTGCTTCTATGGGCGTAGGCTTGGACGACAGTTACCTCGAAAATCCCGAATATGCCCTCAAATGTATGACTAAAGTTATTGATGGAGCCATTAAACAGGGTATTTACGTTCTCATCGATTTTCATAGCCATAAACTACATACCGCCGAAGCCAAAACCTTTTTCTCAGGCATGGCGCAGAAGTACAAAAACAATCCGAATGTGATCTACGAAATATGGAACGAACCTGATACCTATTCGTGGAAGGTGGTGAAACAGTATGCCGAAGAATTGATCTCAACCATACGCGTCATTGATAACAAAAATCTTATTCTTGTTGGTAATCCACACTGGGATCAGGACATTGATTCAGTAGCCGGCGATCCTATCCGTGGGCAGAAGAACATTATGTACACCATGCACTTTTATGCCGGAACTCATAAGCAATGGTTGCGTGACCGGACCGATGCTGCTATGGCCAAAGGTATTCCGGTATTTGTGTCCGAGTGCGCTGGCATGGAAGCTACCGGCGATGGTCCGGTAGACGAAGCCGAGTGGAAAGCTTATCTCAACTGGATGGACGCACGGAAACTAAGTTGGATTGTCTGGTCGGTTTCTGACAAAAACGAAACCTGCTCCATGTTACTCCCGCGTGCTTCTTCCGAAGGAAACTGGGACGATGGATTACTCAAAAGCTGGGGGCGGATCAGCCGTACTTCCATTCGCCAAAGAAATCAATAGTTTTTTGAACACATTGTTGAAGATTACCTGCAGGACATTCCTTAAGCAACTAAAAGATATATGCATCTAATTATATATTCACTTCCATACTGATTAAGATACGATGTAAAAGACACTCGAATGATACTATTCTGACAGTATTCTGATGGTTTGATGTATTTGTTTGATTGTTTATTCAATATTTATTTGTACACTTGTAAACTGAAAATCATGATAACTATGCAACCATCTAATATTTTTAGAGAAGTAACACCTCTATCCGACGAGGATTGCTTTGTGGTAAATTCAAGAATAAAGTCGGAGTTTACTTATCCGGTGCATGTTCACCCCGAATATGAACTTAACTTCATAGAGAATGGTAAGGGTGCCGGTCGTTTAATTGGTGATTCGATTGAAGAAATTGATGATTTGGAATTATGTCTGATTGGAAATGAAAATTTGGGTCATGCATGGATGAATAGCCATTGTGTTTCACAAGATATTCATGAAATTACCATTCATTTTTACAAACAGTTGCTATTTGATAGTTTGTTGAAAAAAAAACAGTTTCATTCAATAGCTTTGATGCTTGAAAACGCAAAGAAAGGAATCGTTTTTTCCCGAAAGACCATAGAGCTTGTAAAATATGATTTATATAGCCTGTCTGATAGATATAAAGGATTTTACTCAGTCATTGATTTATTTACTATTTTATATAAGCTCTCGCTTGACACTGATTGTCGTATTTTGTGTACGGGAACATTTGTCAATCAGGATGACTCTTCGGAAAGTCGCAGAATTCAAAAAGTAATAGGCTTTTTAAATAGCAACTATCAAAAAGAAATCCGCTTAATTGATGTTGCAAATCATGTCAATATGTCCGAGGTATCATTTAGTCGTTTTATGAAGAAACGTACCGGAAAAAACTATATTGAATATCTGAACGACTTGCGACTGGGAATTGCTTCCCGTTGTCTGATAGATACCAGTAAAACTATTGCCGAAATAAGTTACGAATGCGGTTTCAACAACTTGTCTAACTTTAATCGTATTTTCAAGAAACGTAAAGGTTATACCCCAAAAGAATTTAGGGAGAACTACAGCAAAATGAGAATCCTGATTTGATATATTACATCCTTAAAGTAAAAAGACCCGCTCAACATACATTGAGCGGGTCTTTTGGTTTATTGTGGAATGATGATTATTTGAAATCGTCCCAGTTTGTACCCAACATACTTCCTGTTTTAGCAAATTGAGTGTGCATGCCGAAACAAGCAGACAGTGTTTGAGGAGTATGAGTAGTTGCCGAAAGCTTCACGTAATCAGTCAGCATTTGTTTGTATTCGGGAGCCACACAGTTGGCAATGATTTCTTCAGCGCGTTGAATAGGTGATTTGCCACGAAGATCGGCAATACCGTGTTCGGTAATGATTACGTTCACCGAGTGTTCGTTCTGGTCTACGTGCGATACCATTGGAACAATCGAGCTGATCTTTCCACCCTTAGCAGTAGCAGGGGTGGTGAAGATAGAAATATAAGCGTTGCGGGTAAAGTCGCCCGAACCACCGATACCATTCATCATTTTAGATCCCAATACGTGTGTGCTGTTTACGTTACCAAAGATATCAGCTTCGAGAGCTGTGTTGATGGTAATTAAACCTAAACGACGAGCCATTTCAGGATTGTTGGATATTTCGGAAGGACGAAGAACGATTTTGTCGCGGAAAAAATCCAGATCGGCATAAATCGATTTCAATACCGGATTACTAACGGTAAGCGAACAACCGCTTGCAAACTTCACGTTACCTTCGCGAATCAGTTCGATAACTGCATCCTGAATCACTTCGGTGTACATTTCGAAAGGTGGAATGTCAGGATTTGCACCCAATGAAGCCATCACCGCATTGGCAATGTTACCCACACCCGATTGGATAGGTAAGAATTCGGCAGGAATCTGTCCGTTCTTTAATTCTTCGGCCAGAAATGAAGCCACATTGGCACCAATCTGATCGGTAACGGCATCGGTAGCACTAAAACCACCCACTTCATCGTTACGTTCGGTTTCTACCACACAAAGAATCTTTTTAGGATCTACTTTCAATACAGTAGTACCAATACGGTCCGATGGTTTGTAGACCGGAATCTCACGACGGTGAGGTGGATCCAGCGGTTGGTATAAGTCATGAAAACCACGTAGTTCTTTGGGGTGATTATGGTTCAACTCAATAATGATGCAGTCGGCCAGTTCGGCAATGGTAGGAGAGATACCCACACCCGAAGTTAA
>DAIQOQ010000233.1:0-4703 GCA_036787795.1 Paludibacter sp.
TCAAGAATCTTTTTCAAATCGTTCCATCTTTCAACTCCCTGTACTCCCTGCACAAACAGAGAAAGATCAAATGCTTTGTAACTGAACATAAAATTTAATCCGTATGTCATTCTTGGATTCGGGTTCCCAATGTAAGTTCTGTCTTTATCATTGATAATCCCATCGTCATTCAGATCTTTAAATTTGATATATCCCGGCTTGATATCGCTGTGTGGAGCTCCTGTTAGGTAACCATCAATTTCAGCTTGTGTTTGATAAATGCCTGCCATTTGATATCCGTAATACGAATTAAGAGGATGACCGGCTTCTGTTTTTGTTACTTGTCCGTAAATACTGGGCAAAGTGGCTGGCAATTCGTTTACAACATTGCTTCCCATGGCCACGTTGGCATTGATAGAATACTTGAAGACATGATCAAAATTTTTGTAACCAGCAGAAATTTCCACTCCTTTATTTGTCATTTTTCCAGCGTTTACAATAGTTGGATTCAAGTCACCAACAAAAGTGGGCAGATTCAAAGGTAACAACAGATCAGATGTGACCTTTTGATAATAATCGAATGTGAACGACAATTTGCTATTGAAGAAGCTGGCATCTAATCCAACGTCGTTTTGTGTGGTGGTTTCCCATTTCAAGTCAGGGTTGCCTAAGCGTTTCAATGTCCCCTGAGAATCATAAATAGCCAAGGAAGGATATTTGCTTAACCCCGATTGATTTCCCAATTTACCTGAGCTTACTCTCAATTTCAAATCAGAGACAGCCTCAATATCTTTCATGAAATTCTCCTGAGAAATACGCCAGGCAGCTGATAATGACGGAAAATAAGCTGTTTGATTATTAGCTGCAAACTGACTGGACATATCGCGTCGTAAATTGACGTTGGCATAATAACGGTTGTCGTAGTTGTAGTTAACCCCGGCAAACAAAGAGAATAAAGTTGATTTAACTTCCGTACCTCCATTCCAAATGTGTAGGTTTTGATTACCAAAGTCAAGGTATTGGAAAGCAGGGTCTGAATTACTATAGTTCTCACGACTTCCATTTATACCGGAATTATTGTAGCCTACATATTCGCTACCCGCCAACACACTTATCGTATGCAGGTTAATTTGTTTATTATAAGTAGCTGTGTTTGTCCAGGTAATAGTACTTTCTTGAGCACGTGATTCTGCGAGCGTATTGGGTCTGTTTTCCCGGCCTTGTCCCGCATAAATAGCCGTACCTTGTCCATCGTCATCGCCATAGTTTTTATTAAAAGCCTTGTTGTGAATAAAGTTGATATCAACTCCAAGGTTTGTCTTTAATTTCAAACTTTTATCACTAAAGAAAGCAAGTTCGCCAAAAACATTACCGAACGTACGGAAACTTCCCCGTTTATCATTTGTATTATAAGCCAACGCTATCGGGTTTTGACTAAGTTCATAAAGGTTGCTTGAGTTATTCCATTTGCCTCCATTATTTTGCAGGTTAGTGCTATAAAAAGGCAAATCGGTATATGGATCGGAAGCTTTGTATGTAGGATCGGATGGATCTTTATATACCGAAATTACAGGAGGTCGAAGAAAAGCATGACGAATAATGCCCGGAGCGTCGCCGCTTGATGAAAGAGCATCTTGCATGCTGTTTACAATTTGAAGGTTAGTTCCTACTTTGAACCAATTCGTCAGATTAGCATTTACCGTGGAATGAAAATTGATCCGGTTGAATTCGTCATTATTGGACACTACAATACCGTTTTGATGAAAGTAGGATCCTGATAAATAATACTGAACCTTTTCTGTTCCCCCGCTTATCGAGAGTTGCATATTGTCTGTTTGTCCCGGTGTAAACAACTCTTTCAACCAGTTAGTGTTGGCTAGATCTGTTCTTGATTTTTGGGGAGTGTAAGGATTGCTTGCTGATTGGCCCGGATTAGCATTGTTCCAGCTTTCTTCCATTTTATCCATATATTGTGTACCATTCAGCATTGTAGGCAGATTGGTGACTTGTTGGATGCCATGATAGTAGCTTGCTTCGACACTAACTTTACCTGATTTACCACTTTTAGAGGTAATAACGATAACTCCTCCTGATGCACGAGCGCCATAAAGTGCAGCAGCTGCAGCATCCTTCAACACGGTCATAGACAATATATCGGATGGATTGATAAAGCTTATACTTTCTGACGGATTTCCATCAATGATATACAATGGCTTAGTATCACTATTGATAGAGCCCACCCCACGAACCACAATGTTGATCCCATCGCCGGGAGCACCCGTGCTTTGTGTGACTTGCACGCCGGCTACCTGTCCCTGCAACATTTGTGCTACGTCGGGAACTTTACGTTGTGCCAGATCGGTCATGTTTACAGATGATACAGCTCCGGTGAGCGATGATTTCTTTTGAGCATTATAACCCACCACTACGACTTCATCGATGGCCTTGGTATCAGACTCAAGCTTTACATATAGTGTTGTCTGGCTTGGCCCTGACAGTTTAATTTCCTGCGATTTGTAGCCTACGTACGACACCTTTAGAGTCGCATTTTGTGGCACTGTAATTTCAAAGTCGCCATTTATACCTGTAACTGTTCCGGTTGTTTTACTACCTACTACAATTACGTTTACTCCGATAAGTTCTTCGTTGGTTACTGCATCTTTAACCGTTCCTTTCAGTTGAACGGTCTGAGCCTGCATTACCAAGCTGAAAAAGCTTAGAAACATTAGAAATAGTGTTTTTTTCATTTTAATTGAGATATAAAATTTATAAAAAGAAGATTGTTTAAGTGATAAATGATATTTAATGATTTATTTGTCCAAAAGCAAAATGCAAATCTTGTAACTCGTAACTATTTACTCGTATCTATTTATATGAAATAATTACTCCATTTGCAATCAGTGAATTTTTCTTTTTCTCTATTTTGACTCCGGCTGGCAGTTCTACCAATAAGCTGGCCTGATCTGCTGGAATAGCTATTTGTGCATTGGCTGAAATAGCTTTAGCCACATATTTTTTAGAAACAATATCGAAAACATCTACACGCCCCGAGGGATGATATGTTACCGTTTTTGATACTGTGTATGGGTTATAATATAAATAAGTCGGATAAGTGGTATTGGCATAGAAATCTGTTTTGTTACAGTTCAGCCGCAGAATCATCTTCACATCCGTTGTGTCAACAATAGCTCCCATGATGCCTACCGGCGACGTGCTGTACAAACTGAACATGCTTTCTTTCGGATTCTTCGGATTCCAGTTTGGACCATCGCCCAATGCCACCGGATGCACACCTTTCAATTCAGGTTTGTTATAGCAATCGGAATAACGCAGACCTTCGTAAGCAACCACCGAATGTGTATAGTTTTTCATTTCGGGAAGCCACTGATTTCCTTCCGGAATTTCATTAGGGAAAAACAAGCGGGCAGCATTTACATTGTTGAGCATCCATTTACCAACAGCACGCGCAAACTGAGGTTGGTATTTTACCATTGGAACAAGTGGCCAGGCCATTTTCATGCTGTTCATCAAAAAAGCGTATCCACCACCATCAATAATACTGCCCTGCAATCCGCTGACATCATAGTTACCCCATTTGCCTACAATTACGCCCCAGCCATTACGCCCTTTCGGACTTTTGCATCCATCGAACACCCAATTTATCATTCTTTCGACATTGTAATTGGTTCCCTGTTCGGCATTCAGGCGGGCCGCTGTATAAATTCCCATGGGTAACAGAATTTCATAAAAGCGACTTTCTTTCTGATTGTTCAAAGCCGCAATGGCCGACTTGGCATGTGCCAGGTAGCGAGCATTTTTATATTTTTTATAAGCAGCATAGAGCACATAACCGTGTCCACCGGCAGCATCCTGCTGAAACGGAATTTGACTAACCATGCCTTTCATCCGTCCATAATCGAAATATGAATAATCATAGTTTCCGTTTAGCACCGAGTCGGCTTTACAAAACTGCTCGGCAATGCTACGTTGGATATTATCGGCATTTTCTACATTTGGGAAAACATCGCTTACCGCATAAAACAATACGTTCGGCAACACATCATACCACCAGTCGCGACCGTAACCACCACCTTGCTGGGCTATTTCGGGACAGGTATTATTCATCATGATGTTCCATCCGGTTCCGGAATTGAAATAATTCTGAATCATCTTCACATAGTTGTATCCGTTCTGATGAGTTTTGTCTATTCCCATTAAACCGGCTCCCAAAATAGCCGAAAGAGAATTCAGACTTTCGTGAAACTCACCGCTATTGTGCGTTGGTCCCTGACGAACATCATTGATGGCTGTGTAAAGTCCGAAAGTGATTTGCGGGAGATTGCGCTGACTGTTGTCAAGCCAAATCATGGAGCCTGCCGGAACATCCGGATTAAAATCGAACACATAAGCATCGTACTCTTTTGCCTTTTGCTTCCAATCGATAATTTTATACGGACCGGGCGTATTAGGCATCAATTCTATCCGCGGAATAATGGTTTGTGCAACCGAAGTTCCGTAGTTATCATTGGCTTTACAAGAGAAAAACAGACTTGTAAAGAGAATGAAGAAAAGAGTTGATTTAGTCGTTTTCATTGATTCAAGGTGTTTTTAAATAGTTACAAGTAAATAGTTACGAGTTACAAGATTGTTTATCTGAATTTTGCTTTCAGAAAATAGTCCGTAGGACTTACATATCCATAGAATAAACGGCTATGTATGTTTAT
>DAIQOQ010000002.1:0-38585 GCA_036787795.1 Paludibacter sp.
TATTATTTACCGGAATCCATCCCGTACCATCGTACACATAAAAGATTTTATCATTTGTATTATAATAGGTGGTGCCCGTAGTTGGACTGGTTGGAGGAATAGTACCCGTAGGAATACTTCCGGTTTTTCCATCCACATACTTCTTGGTAGCTGCATCCTGATTGGCAACCGGATCTACAACATTAGCTATTTTATGAGTACCCAAGTCAATATCAGTTGCTGCTGCCGCAAAACCACTTAACGGAATAGCATTTTTTGCTGTAGCTGTAGCTTTGTTACTAGCATCACCAACATAAAGCTGACCAGTAGGCAAAACATTATTCACCGGAATCCAACTTGTACCGTCATACACATAATAAGTTTTATCATTTGTATTATAATAAGTGGTGCCCGTAGTTGGACTGGTTGGAGGAATAGTACCCGTAGGAATACTTCCGGTTTTTCCATCCACATATTTCTTAGTAGCAGCATCCTGATCACCTACCGGATCTGCAATATTGATTATCTTATAATTATTAGCACCCGTACCCATCGAAAGATTCGCCTGAGCATCGCCAAAACCACTCAGCGTGATAGCACTCTTTACAACAGGAACCGCTTTATTGGATGCATCGCCGATATAAAAATTTCCTGTAGGAAGAATGTTATTTACCGGAATCCAACCCGTACCATCATACACATAAAAGATTTTATCATTGGTATTATAATAAGTGGTGCCCGTAGTTGGACTGGTTGGAGGAATAGTACCCGTAGGAATACTTCCGGTTTTTCCGTCCACATACTTCTTGGTAGCAGCATCCTGATCGGCAGCAGGATCAGCTAAACCGGTAATTTTAAAAGCACCAAAAGCAATATCTGAAACCGGAGTTCCAAACCCACTTAACGGAATCGTATTTTTTGCTGTTGCCGCTGCTTTATTAGATGCATCACCAACATAAAGCTGACCAGTAGGTAAAACATTATTCACTGGAATCCAACTTGTACCATCATACACATAATAGGTTTTATCATTTGTATTATAGTAGGTAGTACCTATAGTCGGATTTGAAGGAGGCGTAGTACCCGTAGGAAGGCTTCCGGTCTTTCCATCCACATATTTCTTGGTAGCAGCATCCTGATTAGCTACTGGATCTACCACATTAGCTATCTTATGTGTGCCCAAATCAATGTCAGCAGCTGCAGCTGCAAACCCACTTAACGGAATAGCATTTTTTGCTGTGGCTGCAGCCTTATTACTTGCATCGCCAACATAAAGCTGACCAGTAGGAAGAGCATTATTACCGACAGGATTCCATTGTGTTCCATCATACACATAAAGCATCTTATCTGTGGTATTATAGTAAGTGCTACCAACTACAGGAGCCGTTGGGGGTGTAGGTCCACTTGGCGACGTTCCAACTTTACTATCCACATATTTCTTGGTTGAAGCATCCTGATCACCTGCAGGATCAGCCAGATTCACAATTTTATAATTATTAGAACCGGTACCCATCGAAAGATTGGCCTGAGCATCACCAAAGCCACTCAATGTGATAGCACTCTTAACTACAGGCACTGCTTTATTAAATGCATCACCAATATAAAAATTACCCGTTGGAAGAATATTATTTACCGGAACCCACCCAGTGCCATCGTATACATAAAAGATTTTGTCATTTGTATTGTAATAGGTTGTACCAATAGTTGGGCTTGCAGGAGGAGTAGTACCAGTAGACATACTACCGGCTTTAGCATCCACATATTTGCGGGTAGCTGCATCCTGAAGACCTGCAGCTGTTAAACGTGGGTCAGCTAAATTAATTAAGTTCATCCCCCCTACAGAAACATTTGCTGTTGGAGCACCCCAATCGCTCAGCGGTACGCTCGTTTTGGGCGTGGAAACCGCTTTGTTTGTAGCATCACCCACATATACCTGATTATTTATCAGGTCATTTCCCATAGGTATCCAATCAGTACCATTCGACACATAATATATTTTATTTAAGGTATCATAATACGTAGTACCTGCAGCAGACACCGGAGAAGTAGGAGGATAACCAGCGCCTGTGGTAGTAGTTACTGCAGCCAATTTATCGTCAACATATTTTCTTGTAGCTGCATTCTGAAGACCTGCCGCACCGGCAACCGGATCGGCCAGATTAGTCAGCTTGAAGCCACCCATTGTAACATCTGCCATAGCAGCTCCAAACCCACTTAAAGGAACATTCGCCTTGGGTGTTGAAACAGCCTTGTTAGTGGCATCTCCTACATACAATTGCCCCGTTAGAAGATCGTTACTCATCGGAATCCAATCCGTTCCATTATATACATAATAAAGATGCGATGTTGTATTATAAAAGGTACTTCCTTCTGTAGGAGTACCAGGCAAAACCGGACCAGACGGTGTGGTTGCTGATGCTACCTTATCATCTACGTATTTGCGGGTAGCTGCGTTCTGCAGTCCGGCAAGACCCGCAACCGGATCAGCCAAATTGGTGATTTTAAAACCACCCAAAGATACATCGGCACCAGCCGTACCTAAATCGCTTAACAAAATATCACTCTTTAAGCTTGGTGAAGCAATACCATTAGCATCTCCAATATACACCATCCCGGTAGGAAGCGAATTGTCGGCAGGTCTCCACATTCCACCCTGGTATATCCAAAGACGTTTTTCATTTATATTATAATAGATAGTGCCAAATAATGGACTAGTAGGAGGTGCTATCCCAACATATACACATCCAGACGTAGCATCAACATATTTCTTTGTTACAGCATCTGTAGCAACAGTTGGATCTGCTAAATTAATTATTTTATTAGCTCCTAAATCAACAGAGCCAGTTGCAGCTCCAAATCCATTAATAGCAATAGTACTCTGAGCCACATCAGCAGCAACACCTGCAACACCTTTTAGTAAATGCCCGGTAACCAATGGAATAGTATTAAGATTAATGGTATGAGTATCAACATAAAGTTTGGTAGTAGCATCTGTATTTGTACTAGGAGTTGCCAAATTATTAATTTGTTTTGCCCCCATATCAATATTTGCAGTGGGGACAGCGAAACCACTCAATGGAATAGCTATTTTATTCAGCTGCACATTGCTTACTTTGGCTGCGCCAATAGCTGTAACCCCAAAGGAATTTACAGTCACATCGCCTGTTAGGCTTACCGGAGTAGCTTCACCGGAAGCATTACCAATAAATACCTTACCAGCCGGGAGGGAGTTATCAACCGATATCCACTGAGTTCCATTATTAACATAGAGTTTTTTATCCGTAGAATTAAAATATAGTTCTCCTTCTTTTGTTGGAGTCGGTGCTGATAAATTATTTGGAGTCGAACCATTCACGGAAACCTCCTTCCAAGTACTTGTAGCATCATACACATACAAGATATTGGTAGCCGTATCGTAATAGAAATCTCCAATCTTAGGTGTTGTTGGAAAAACAGTACCAGGAGTTACTGCAGAAGTTCCGCTGATAGGCTCCCACGCTCCAGAAGCTCCAAACATATACAATTTATCACCTGCTACCTGAAAAACATCCCCAAATTTAGGTGGTACCGCGGGTAAGGAGGAAACTGTAGGTATAGCTATCCAAGCTGTACCTGTTGATCTAAAATATCCCAATGGATCTATCAAATTATTTACTACTGAGCCGCTAGGCGGAAAATATACTTCAGTTGACGGATCGGACATATACGATTCCGTAGTTTGAGTATAATTCGTCCAACCAGATGACGTTAACTGATAAAGTTTATTATCTGAAGAATTAAATAGAAAATCACCTATTTGAGCACCCGATAGAACTGGAAGAATAGCTCCTGAAGTATATTTCGGGAGTGTTGCATCAATAGCAAGAATAGACGAATTTTGAACTGCACTTGGCAAAAGATCATCTGCAATTATAGGAAACCCTGATTTCGAAGGGCGACTAATAATTCCTATATTTTCGGTTGGATCAATCGAACCAGGGCCACCCCCTAAATATTCAGCTTCAACATCAAAAATATAACCCGAGTTTTTTCCACCAGGGGTTATATTTAGAATTTTATAAGATCTCTGCTCAACATCAAACAAAAGATCTCCTGGCAATATGTGATCAGCTTGGTATTTATCACTGGAACTGGAACTTGTGATTTTACCCCAAATTTGTATATGTGTTCCTCCCAATTCAATAGCACCTTCAATTAGTATCGCACTATTATATTGAGTGATTAATTGGGCGTTAATCGGAATAGCAAAAAGCAACAAAGATAGAGTTAAAAATAAGGATCGTATAATTTTCATACACTCTAATTTTAAATATTTATTTATCATCTTACCTAAATCAAAAGGTATATATAGCAGAATAAGTTATCAAGTTCAACCAAGTGTAATTCATCAAAACATATTTACGTTCAAAAAAAGCGTAACTTAAACATACAATGGCTATTTCATAATTCTACAACAACTCTTATTAAAACTAATTTTTCTTTTGACATATTCTTTCAATCACTATCAAAAACGCACAGAATAATAAAAACTACCTGTATGACTACTCATTTTAGTCTCACTAAGTTGAATGGTTCCATCTTTAATTAGAGTAACTTTTGACGCAACTACACCTGTACCTGTAGCACTCATTACCTCCATTGCTGCTCCAGTTCCCGCTGTATAAGAAGCTTGGTCAACAATTTGCACCATTGGAAATATCAAGTCTGTTAAATTATTGTACAATTCTTTACCTATAAATGTAAATGTTATATCCAGATTAGCTTGAATTCCTATGATAGTATAGGTGGTAAACAGTCTAAAATAATCCAAAGTAACTCCTGCGGGGATAGTTACAAGGAAACTATGAGGAGTACCATTCAGCCCTATAGTAATTCCGGGTCCACTGGCTCTAACCATAGAACTAACTGTTCCCCCACCATTATTAAAATCTGGTAGAGCATATATTGATAAATTTGTTGTTCCCCCACCAGCTGGCGTTTGCCATTCAGCCGCACCTGTCGAACTATTTACCGTCAATACCTTCTTGGCATCTGCAGGAACAGTAGCAGTAGGAAGGCCTCCCCCAGCAGCTACAGTTGTCCAGGTTGGAGCAGAAGTACCTCCTGATGAAGTTAGTACCTGCCCACTGGTTCCATTCGGGAGCATAGAAGTTACCCCCGCTGTCGATTGATAAAGAATCTGACCACCTAAACCTCCAGCTATATTAGTAGCTGTGGCTGCATTTCCACCAATGCTCAAATTAGAAACCGGTGTGGTGGAGGTCACAACAAATGGAGCTGTTCCATCGGCAACTGTCGATTTCAATTGAGTTCCCTGAACATAACCAGTTGTTGAAGTAATGTTTCCACCCGTTGAACTTATGCTTCCAGATGTTGTAATAGCACCTGTAGCCATTAGTGATGTAGCATTAGCAGCTCCTAAATTTGGAGTTATAAAACTCGGAGAATTAGCAAAGACCAATGCACCTGAACCGGTTTCGTCAGAGATTACACCTGCTAATTGCGCTGATGTAGTAAATGCAAACTGACTTAATGGCAATGTACTGATAGCAACCGTTCCGGTAGCAGCAGGTAAAGTTAATGTGTAATTAGTAGCAGTTGTATTGGCAGAAGCAAGTGTAGTAATACCCGTACTTGTACCTTTCATACCCAACGTTGAATTATCAAATGTTTTAGTTCCGGTTACAGATTGTGGTGTTGCTAATAACATATCACCAGTTCCTCCAACACTAATAGTTGTCCATGTTGGAAAACTTGCACTAGGATCCATAGTCAACACCTGCCCGGCGGTACCTTTAGATATTTTCGCAGTTGTGCCACTGGCCGATTGATACATGATATCACCAGCTGTACCACCAGCTATATTGGCGGCAGTACCACCAATACTCAAATTAGCAACAGGAGTTGTAGATACCACTGAAAATGGAGCAGTACCGGTTGTAACAGTAGATATTAATTGACTACCCGAGAGGCTACCAGTAGCAAAAACCGAAGTAGCAGTAGCTGCCCCTAAAACAGGAGTTACAAAAGTGGGAGTATTGGCAAACACCAAGGCTCCGGATCCTGTTTCATCAGAAATAACACCGGCAAGTTGAGCCGAAGTAGTAGTTGCAAATTGACTTAAAGGTAAAGATGTCAGAGCAACTGTTCCTGTTGCAGCTGGTAGGGTAAGTGTATAATTTGAAGCAGATGCATTAGCAGATGAGATAGTGGTAATACCTGTACTTATACCTTTCATTGCTAATGTTGAATTATCAAAAGTCTTTGTTGCCGTTACAGACTGAGCTGTTCCTAATAGCATATCACCTACACCTGTTGCAACATTAAGCGTGTTTCCGGTAAAACTCAAATTTGGTCCAAGAGTAATCTCAGAAACTGCAGTTCCTGAAGCACCGGACCCTAACAAACGATTAGCTGTAATGGTTTGCATTTTTGCAAAAGTAACAGTATTATTAGCTATCGTACCGGCCGCAGTCACATTTCCGCTCCCATCAAAAGCGGGCGATGTATATGCTAAATCTCCGGTAATTGAAATAGTTCGCCCTGTTTGTAATTTAGTCGCTGTTGATGCATTTCCAGTCAAATTAGCAGTAACTGTGCCGGCTGTAAAATTACCTGATGCATCACGCTGAACAATTGCACTTGCCGTATTAGCGGAAGCAGCAGAATTAGCAGCAACAGTTGCCGAATTTATCGCAGAAGCAGTTGAACCACCAACTTTAGCCACTGAAGGGGAAGATGCTGTACCGCCAAGATCACCTGCTAACATAATAGTACCCAATGTTGAAGCTGTAGCACCTGGGACAGCAGCAGAAACCTGTGTATCTACATAATCCTTAATAGCTTTTACTGATGGATATTTAGAAGTAGAAGACGCATCACTAGCTAAAGTATTACTAATATTAGAAATATCTTGCTTTCCATTCAACGCTGTTTGTGTCAAATTACTAATAGGCTTGGATACGTCAGACACATTATCAACATTATTAAGAGATAGTAAAGTCTTTACTGAAGTTACATCCAATGCTACAGGTACAGCCGATGACCCTGTATTATTTCCAAGTAGAGATGAAGCATTAATAGCCGATAATCCACTACTGGTTGCAGACAAAACACCGGAAGCATCAATTGAAAGATTTGCTCCAACTTTAATTCCACCTAAAACATTTGAAGCAGCCATTGGTAATGAATAATTTGTAGCACCGGCAGCAATACCATCCAATTTTACTTTGTCACCCGGAAGCATCAAACTCGCATTAGCCGTAGAACCGGCAGGAATAGTAGCAGCCGTACCAGTGCTACTAGTTACAATGCCATTTGTAGTCGAAACTGTATATCCCAAGTCTGTAGCTGCGCTTGGAGTCCACGAAAATCCTCCGGTACCATTCGATGTTAGTATTTGTCCCGAAGTTCCGGCACCTGCAATATTTTTAAGGTTGGTCGGAGCTATAATTCCTGTACCTAAATCGGCATTGGCGATTGTTCCGTCAAGTATTTTAGCTGACGTAATGGCGTCATCAGCAATGGTAGTAGCAATAGTTGTTGTCTTAGCCGCTCCCGAACCTGTAACAGCTCCTGTTAGCGTAATTTGCTGATCACCGGTATTTGAACCGGAAATAGTAGCACCAACAGGTATATTGGATCCTGTAACTGTACCTGTAGCAGATACTGTTGTTGCGGTAACCGACCCTGCTGAAACTGCTCCTGAAGTAGTTACAGACGTAGGTGTTATATTACCAAGTGTCAAGGCTATAGCAGGAGTTGTTGTTGGATCAGTAACTACTCCGGTTACACCGGCATTAGGCGTAACAGAAACATTAGTTACAGTACCCGACCCGGAAACAGCTTGCCAAACCGGATTACCACTGGCGTTCACTGTTAACACCTGTCCATTATTAACAGCAGCCGAAGCAGGCACTTTAGCGTCTACGTAAGTTTTCACCGCTTTTACAGAAGGATACATTGTATTAGAACCTCCGTCTGTTACAACATCAGTACTTTTATTAATTTTATCTTCCTTGCCTACAACTGTTGCATTAGCACTTACCCTAGCCTCCGTATAATACAGGTTTGTAGTTTCAGGTATCTGATCAGTTTTATAATCACCAGTAGAAGCAGTAACCACGCCAGCTCTTCCAAATACAGTTGTAACACCGTTGTTATTACTTACTTTACTCCATTGAAATCCATCCGAAATGATCCAGTCACCAACAGCATATGGAACTGAATTATAAGATCCGGCAACTGAAATAACATAATAATTACCCTTATTACCTGCATTTGCCGCAGTGATACTACCTGAAGTCGCATCATAAGTACCAACATAATTTACCGCTCCAACCAGAGAAGCGGGTAAATACGTTTCATTAATTTTTCCAATACTGTTTAATGGAGCAACACCTGAAGCCGCCCCAATAGCACCATTAGGAATTTTTGTATCAGCATACGCTTTATTTGCAGCATCAGTTGGATTTATCGGAGTTGCCAGATTAATAATCTTTTTGTTTCCCATATCAACGTCTGCATCCGCAGCTGCAAATCCACCCAATGAAATAGCATTCTTAGATATAGCCGAAGCCTTACCTCCTCCGTCACCAATAAAAAACTGCCCGGTACCAAGAGATAAGCTTGCTGGATTTGCCGATACTCCGGAAGAGATATCTAACCAAGAGAAAGTACCGTCACCATTTGATTTCAATACAAATCCGGTAGAGCCAGTATAATCTAAAGGATTACTTCCACTACCTTTCAAATTGACTGTACCCACCGCATTTGTTCCAAGATTCAACGTTACATCTCCACTTGTTCCACCTCCGGAGAGACCAGTGCCAGCTATTACTCCTGTAATATCACCAATACCTGTAATTGTATTTCCGTTGGCACCTGATATAGTCAAATTACTTCCTGCTAAACTCAAAGTCTGATCACCAGTATTCGTTCCAGAAAGAGTAGTTATATTTGCCAACTGTGCATCAGTCACATATCTTTTATCAACTGCTGATGCAATATCAGCTGTTGTTGCATCGGCACCTGCCGTTACAAGGCCTTTGGCGTCATAAGTGATCTTTGTTTTTGTTCCTGGAGTAATTGCAACATTACCCGTTAATTTTGAAGTTATATCAGCTGCATTTGTATTTATCTGGCTTTTAATATCTGAAAGTGCAGCTTGAACCGTTGTGCCGTTTACACCTGTGATAGTATTAATAAGTACATTAGTAGCTGTTTGATCACCGGTATTTGTTCCCGACAGAGATGCATTATCAGTAACTGTCAGTGTTTTTGGAGTTGTGCCACCTGCAATAGAAAAACCCGTTGGCAAAGAAGTAAGAGTTAATCCATTTAAACTGCTTATGCCAGTCAATGTAGTCGGGATATTAGCTATCGGTAAAACACCTGTTACTTTAGTTGTCAAATCAATACCTCCCGCCAACATGCTATTAGTTACTTTACCTGCACCGATTACCAATGTCGGAGTCAATAAAGTTGCTCCGGTAGCCGTTCCGGTTACATCACCTGCCATATTCGGGGTAAAAGAAATTGACTGATTACCTGTTACAATAGGATTATTAATCCATTTACTTCCGTTCCACTGCAATACATCACCGGATATAGGGCTTGGAACAGCAACATCAGTCAGGCTGGAAAGTGCATGTGTATGCGCTGCTGTAGCAGCATCTGTTATTCCATATCCTGCCAGGGTTGTTGGATTAGTCCCAGATACAACTCTCCCCTGAGCATCTGTCGTAACAGATTTATAAGTACCAGCTGTACCGACAGATTTCAAAGTTGTAGCCAATGAACCTGCTACTGTTGTAACATCTCCGGTTAAAGCCGGAAAACGACCAGCAGCTAATATTCCCGTTGCATTTGTTCCCGCAAGGTTAATAGGGTTTGCTTTCAAAGTCTGACCAGTTAAAGTCAGGTAATTTTCTCCAGTAGCATCCAAAGATACACCAGCTGAAACCCAGTATGTTCCATCAAAAATCTTCAGTACATTTAAAGCCGGATTAGAATTTGTTTGATAAAACACATCTCCAACTTTTGAATCAGCAACAAGAGGTAAAGTAGAACCATTGGGAGTAGACGACACAGGCACCCATTGAGTGTCTTTGTAATAATATAAGCTTTTCGTAGTAGTATTATAAAACACATCACCTGGTTTTGGAGCTGGATTAGTAGGTAAAGCGGTCCCACTAGGCGTTGTTTTCAGATCATTCTGATCGGCCATACGAACCCATTGTCCACTAGTAACAGAAAGATTATTAACCGCATCTCCAGTCGGATTACTAAAATAATAGAATCCAGGGGTTACTGCTGATGTCAAACCATTATTGATAACTGTATTACCCGTACCTATATTATAAACAATCATACCATCAAATAAAGTATTGAAACTAAATTCATCAACAATACTTGTATTAAACTCAAATACAGTCAAATCGGCTCTTGGAAAAATAAGACCTTTTCCAATACTTCCATCTGCCCCTGTTAGAGATGGAAAATTAGTTGCAGCATCCAAAAAGGCATTTTCGTTTGTAATCGTAGGTACATTTGCGCCATTAGTTCTAACCTGAGCCACACTTGCATCCAGCAAGAAAAACAAGGCAATAAACAAGAAACAACATTTCCAACATGAACTTACTCTTTCACAAGTAATCACAACTCTCCATATCATTGGAATAGCTCTCACAAATATATTATTTTGAGAAACAGTGTTACTATCTAAATTTGTACGTTTCATTACAATCATCTTTAATTATTAATCCTATTATTTTAAAATTGCTCCTCTATTATACTGGAATAGTCATGAATCTTACTTTCCAAAATTGTACCAAGCAGTTCCATCTGAGATAACCATTATCGAACTAGCTATAGCCAAATTCGATGCTCCAAATGGCCAATGGGTTCCATCATCAGGTGTTTTGTTCGGAGCAAACGCAGAAGTAGAAGCATTTCTTATACAAAGAACTCTTCCAACATTCTCTGGGGCTGATGGGCTGGGCAATGATAGTACATTGGCTCCCAAGGGCGCTGTACACACAACAACATAGTCATCTGCTGCCCAAACAATATTTGTTGTCGCAGTATGTGTTCTAATCTTGGCATATTGTGCACCAGTTGTTTTAAAATTACCGTTTACAATAAAAGTTCCGGTACCTGTTGTAAATGTCATATTGTTATTAGCCTGATCAATAGCAGTAGCAACAGTCAAAGTTCCACCTAACGCAACATTCGTTGCAGTAGTAGCAGTAAGACCATTTGAAGCGGTGGTAAAACCACCTCCACCACCACCGGAACCTGTTGCTGCATTCGTTATACGCCCCTGTGCATCCACAGTAATATTAGCTGATGTATACGTACCTGCAACAACCGATGTATTAGCTAAAGCAATTGTAGGATTACCGGCAGATCCATCAGCATTAGTCACTGTGATTCCAGTTGCCCCTGCAATAGAACGTGCTGATACAGCTCCAGTTCCGGTTCGGGTAAGAATACCATTGTTTACTACTGCTGCTACAGCAGTCAATTCTGCATCTAATGGTTGAGCACCTAAAGCGGTTAATGCAGCAGCTGTTGTGGTTGCACCTGTACCACCATTGGCAACAGCCAATGTTCCTCCTAAAGCCAGAGTTCCAGTAGTAGTAATCGGACTACCTGTAAATGTCAAACCGGTTGTTCCTCCATTAGCAGCTATAGAAGTTACAGTACCATTACCTGAATTGGCAAGAACAAAAGCCGTAGTAGCAAGCTGAGTGGTATTAGTACCTGCAGTTGCAGTTGGAGCCGTCGGTGTTCCGGTAAAAGCTGGTGAAGCCAGACCTGCAGCGCCTAAATTAGTTAAAGCAACTGTAGAAGTCGTTGCACCTGTACCACCATTAGTTATACCCAAAGTACCTCCCAGAGATAATGTTCCCGCAGCAGTTATTGGACTACCGGTAAAAGTCAAACCGGTTGTACCACCATTAGCAGCCACTGAAGTAATTCCACCCCCTGTCGCATTAAGAACATTTCCTGTAAAGCTTAAATTTGTACCAAGTGTAATCTGAGTAGCAGAAGTTCCACTAAGTCCAGATCCTAACAGATGGTTAGCAATCATAGCTGGGGATAAATAATCAGTACCGGCCACAGCAGCCGAAATTGTCGTTCCATTACTTTTGACTAAACCATTTATGGCTTTAACAACCGGATCAGTTTCTACTGCAGATATTGATTCCCATATAGTTCCATTATAGATAGCTTGTCCTCCTTGCGTAAACACAGTACCACCTAATTGAGTTCCGGCAACAGAAACTATGTAATAGTCCCCGGTAGAACCTGTTCCATTTGCAATGTTAGGAGAATTTACAGATGCATCCCACATCCCTTTATATGAAGAGGTTGTAGCTTGCCATGAAGCATTACCTAAAGCATCTGACTTTAAAACATAACCATTAGAAGCACCTGTTGTTATTTTCAAGCCTGTGGCAGTGATAGCACCTGTGTTTACAGAAGTAGGGGTAATAGCTCCTAAGCCTAGAGTAATTGTTGATGTAAATGTTGGAAGTGAATTCACCACCGAAGCTATAATACCATCATTATTGGTTACTGCAACCGTAGTAAGTCCAGTGTTCGGTGTCGCCCATATTGGGAGAGTAGCTCCAGCATTCATTGTCAATACCTGCCCGGAAGTACCTTTAGATAAGGTAGTTGTTGTTCCGGCAGCTGACTGATAAAGAAGTGCGCCTGGAGTACCACCAGCTATATTAGTAGCTGTTGAAGCGACATCTGTCGGACGTAAATAATCTGTGCCACCTACTGCAGCAACCATAGCAGTACCATTTCCTTTTAAAAGTCCGGTAAGCGGAGTAGTAAGGGTTATAGTAGGACTAGTTGTGTTGCCATCAGAAGTTCCGGCAAAACCATTTGCTGTAGCCACCGCAACAGAAGATACACCTCCGCCTCCGCCTCCGGTAGCAGGTCCCCACGTGCCATCACCTCTTAAAAAAGTAGCAACATTACCATTACCGATAATAGAACTAACAGGAATTGTTGCATTACCAAAACGTCCGGTTGGAACCGTACCGGTAATCAGATTGTCAGCGTTGGTTTGATCTACATTTTGTACGTTTCCAAGTCCAACATCACTCTTTGTCAATGACAACATTGATTTTAAACTTGTAGCAGGAATAGCCGTCGGGTAGGCATAGCCCGCTGTAGTATTTCCTAAAATTGTTCCTGAAGCTATTGGAGCCAACTTGGCTAAAAGCAAGGCTCCATCATTTATTCCAATACTTGCAGTGGTACCAGCTATAGATGAAGTTATTCCACCATACGGTGTTATAGCAGTCAAGCCACTACCTCCACCAGAAGCAGCATTAGCCCAAACAAAACTACCATTACCATCCGAAGTTAGAACCTGACCAGCTCCACCATTTGTACTAATACCAGCCAATTTAAGAGGCGTAATTCCCTGATTAGATATACTTAGAGGACTAGCTGATATTCCACTACCGGTTAAAGTTGCATCATGTATTACAACTCCACTACCACTGCCAGAACCGCCAATTCCGGCTAATATTCCGGCTAAATCGACATGACTATCTCTGGGACCCGAAATGGAAAGAACTGTCCCGGCTAAACTTAGCGACTGATACAAATCGGCCAAACTCACAGCATTACCACCTTTTATCGATAAATTTTGAGCAGCATCTAAACTTAGGATTGCTCCTGAAGAAGCCCCTCCTGCTGCTATAGCATCATCAACATATTTTTTATTAACTGCATCATTATTATTAGTAGGAGTTGCAAGACTTGTTATTTTAAGGCCATCCATCGATATAGGTGAAGTGGGTACACCGAAACCACTCAACGGAATATTAGATTTATCTAAATCTGAATTTCCAACGGATCCATCCATAATTTTAGAGGACGTCACAGCATTGTTAGAAATAGTTAAGATGCCTGAAGTATCCATCGTTGCATCACCAGACATTTTTTTCCCAGTATTATTTCCTCTAAGAGCAATCTCTGCATCGATTTTAAAAGAACTCCAGGTTTTTGTTGTTGAAATTGAAGCATCATCTAAAGTCACACCACTTACTCCACCACTAGTGGATCCACTCGTTGTGGAATATAAAGCATACGGAACACTTAATAACTGACTAGTTCCAACCACTGTGTAATTCGTTCCACCTGTTGGATCAGTCTCAGTCTTAATATAATGTTCTCCATTTCCCCAGTCGATCTTCGAAAAAACTCCTGATAGAGCAACCCCTGTACCAATTTGAATAGTGGCCAGACCGTTTTCATTGGTTGTTGCCGTCTGCAACTCAACATACACAGGTGTCAGTCCCTGTAGGATACTTATCACCATAGATATCTTCTGATTTGTAACCAGAACCTGATTGTTATTCCTTATAATTGCCTGATAACTCATTTTCTGAGGTACCTGAGCAAAAGTACCTACACCAATCAATATAACTGTAAAAAGTATAAATATTCTTTTCATAGTGATTATTTCTTTATAATTTTAAACACCTTGACAACTTGTGGAGATAAATTCTGATTCATTTGAACAACCTTGAGGTAATATGTAGCTGATGACAAATTTGCCACCGATATTAAAGTTTCTTTCTTTTCAACTGTCTGAGTCAACAAAATCTTTGCATTTACATCATACAAATAGCAAGTGATCTTCTCATCCACAAAGTTCTCCACTTTCAGGGTTAAAAGGTTGATCACAGGGTTAGGATAGACTGTACATTGGAGGGATACGCCTTTTATCTGACTTGATTCAGATTCTATTGAAATTTCGTAAGGCTGTTGTACACCTTGGGCAACAGAACCTGTAACATCAGAATAAGTTGTATAAACAATCTGCCCCACGGTATAAGTTACAGAACCTGCACTACCAAAAGCAGAGCCACCAGAAGTAGATATAGTTTCTTGTGCTTGCATCCCAGTTAATTTGATGCCGAAAAAAAATACAATTGTCAGTTTTAGTAATATTTGTCTCATTCCCCAAACTTTAATAATCATCCAAACCAATATTTATGACCAATTACAATACTTAAACAATCTCAAAAGATCAATAAATACATCTTGTTGTAATCAAACAATACATTTGTTTCACTATTCATTGAAATACAAAAAATAAATTTACAAGCATAACCGCATAGTAGATACTTATTTTACATAGATAAAAGTCAACACTTTATTTTACTTTCTGAAATCACAAGTCAACAACTCATTCTATTTAGCACTCCAAGTACAAAACAATCTCAATTGTTTTATAAGTGAATTTTAAATTCAGAGCAACATATAATTTAACCAACAAGATACTTCATATTAAATATCTCATAAAGTGACACTAAGTTTCAAGTTCAGCTACTTCTACCCGAAACATTATAGTTTTCCCACACAAAGCTAATCATTATTATTAAAATATTCAGTCCCCGCAAGAGTAGTACAATATACTACAACATAGAATTTGAACATGTATTTTAAGGAATAAGAGTTATATAAAATAAGAGACTAAAGCCACAGAAATACAATATTAGTGTGCCCACATTCTGGAACGGAATGGATATTTAAATGGACAATGAGAAATATTTAAATAAGAGTAAAATCAAATGGAAGGTATACAAGAAGAATAGCAAACAAATATTAATTAACCGATTGATACATCAATTAAGGGAGTGACATTACGTATCTAGCTATAAATTTTTCAAAAAAAAGAAGCTAAAGTCACAAGGTTGAAGGTTCATCACAAATAGGGTCGCTATTAATAGACTCAATATACTTAATATTTTGCGACAAGATAACGTAACATATAAGACTAATATTTGTAGCAATTAAAACATAAAAAGAGTATTTTTTATTGATATGTTGTAATTGCTAATTTATATTTAACCGTGCAACAATGAACATATTTAACTACATTTAACTATAAGGAGAATTTAGACTAACATAACAAAAACCACAAAGGCTATTTGATTAAAAATAAAAACAGGAAATTCAGGAAACATTACCACTATTTTCTACACAAAAAAACTCAAGCAAATAAAACGAGATAGAATAAGCAAATAAAAAGGTGAAAAAGCATCACAAAATATAGAGCCGACCCACAAAAAGAAGCCCCGTCGCAACAAAGTGACAGGGCTAATATAAGAAAAACATGACCGATTAAACTTGCTGTTGCAAGATTCGAATACACCTTTCCAAACTATCTTCCCAATAGGGAATAGTAATACCAAAAGTATTCTTAATTTTAGTTTTGTTCAAAACACTGTAATGAGGACGTGGAGTACGGGTAACATAATCTTTAGTTTCAATAGGACGAACATCACAACTTATAGCAGCAATACGATGAATAGCCTTCGTAAAATCATACCAGCTACAAACGCCTTCGTCAGAGAAATGATACACACCAGAAACGATTGTTTCACTGCTCAATACATTCAGAATAACGTCAGCAAGATCTGCAGCATAAGTAGGTGTACCTATCTGATCAAAAATAACACTGAGAGAATCCCGCTCGAGACCAAGCTTAATCATCGTTTTTACAAAATTGTTGCCAAACGAAGAATAAAGCCAAGCCGTTCGAATAATAATAGCATTCGGACAAGCTCCTATCAAAGCTTCTTCACCTGCAAGTTTTGACTTACCATACACAGTAGCCGGGCACACAGGTTGATCTTCTGTATAAGGCATATAATTAGTTCCATCAAAAACATAATCGGTAGATATGTGAACAACCTGCACACTATTCTCACTAGCAACCTCACCAATATTTCCAACAGCCTCGGCATTGATTTTATAACAAAGCTCAACATCGTCTTCAGCCTTATCAACAGCCGTATACGCAGCACAATTAACAATTATATTTATGGCATTATCCTTTACAAAAGCATCGAGAGCAACTTTATCACAAATATCAAGTTCATCCACATCTGTGTAAATAAATTTGAATGCAGGAAAACGGCTAGAAGCTTGTTGCATCTCGTTGCCAAGTTGCCCACGACTACCGGTTATCAATATTGTTTTCATCTTCATTGTTACTTATTTTGATATTATGAATCTTACAAAATTCACTCTTACCAATTGGAAGTTAGAAATTCATTTCGGCATCCTTAAAGAACGGATGCTTCATATCTTTATCTGAAATAATAGCTTTATCGGCAGGAATTTTCCAATCAACAGCCAAAGACAGATCATTATATAAAATACCACGTTCAAGAGTTGGGTTGTAAAGATTATCACATTTGTAAGCAAAGATGGCTGTTTGTGTTAATACCGAAAAGCCATGAGCAAACCCTTGCGGTATAAGAAACTGAAGATGATTTTCTTCCGAAAGTTCCACACCATACCACTGCCCAAAAGTTGAAGAATTTTTGCGCAAATCAACTGCAACATCCCACACAGCTCCCCGAACAGCAGACACAAGTTTAGACTGACTCTGTGGATTGAGTTGGTAATGCAATCCGCGAATTACGCCATACGATGACTTAGACTTATTATCCTGACAGAAATGTAGATTTATTCCTGCTTCATAATAAATCTTCTCATTGTATGATTCATAAAAAAAACCACGCGCATCTTCAAAAACACGAGGTTTAATAATAATAAGATCGTTTATTGGTGTTTGTATAATTTCCATGCTGAATTTATTAAAATATTAAACCGTTTCGTTAGCAATTTTTAAAAGATACTCACCATAATGATTTTTCTTCAACGGCTCAGCGAGTTTTAGTAATTGGTTTTTGTCAATATACCCATAACGATACGCAATTTCTTCAAGGCATGCAACTTTCAATCCCTGACGGTTCTCAATAGTAGCAATAAAATTAGAAGCTTCGAGCAAACTATCGTGAGTACCCGTATCAAGCCATGCCATACCACGCCCCATCATTTTCAAGCTAAGACGCTCTTCTTCTAAATATAATCGATTTAAATCTGTTATTTCCAACTCTCCACGCTTCGACGGTTTTAACCCTTTCGCCTTTTTCACGACATCATTACTATAAAAATACAAGCCTGTCACAGCGTAATTAGATTTCGGTTGAGCAGGTTTTTCTTCCAAGCTTAAAACTTTTCCGTTTACATCAAATTCAGCAACACCATATCTCTCCGGATCGTTTACATAATATCCAAACACGGTAGCACCATCTTTCAGCTTAGCAGCATCACGTAAAGTTCGTGAAAAATCAAAGCCATAGAAAATATTATCCCCCAACACCATGCAGACACTATCATCACCTATGAATTTTTCACCAATAATAAAAGCCTGAGCCAAACCATCGGGTGATGGTTGAATGACATATTCAAGTCTAATACCAAGGTCATCACCATTTCCCAGTAAATTTTCATAAAGATGAATGTCTTGTGGAGTAGAAATAATCAATATATCCTTGATTCCAGCCAACATCAACACCGATAACGGATAATAAATCATCGGTTTATCATAAACTGGAATAATTTGTTTAGAAATACTTTTGGTTATTGGATACAAACGAGTACCCGAACCACCTGCTAAAACAATACCTTTCATATATTTAGTCTCTTAAGTTACAAGTTTAAATACCAATCAAAATTAAAAGTTTATTCAACCTCATTCTGGATGCCAAAGTTATATAATTTCCGACAATTAACAGTCACTTTAGCTGATTATTATTCTAAATCCAACTCACCCGACTTATAAAGCTGATAATTTCGGGCCAACAAAACCATAAACTTACTTATTTCAGTTTGCACCTGAAGAGTTTCAGGTGTGATCTCGTTTTTTTTCAAGCGTAACATCATAATTCCATATTGAAAATTAAAGCATAATTCAACATCACTCAGCTTCAAATCAATTTGTTGTTTACGCAGCTGAGCCAAGAAAGGAAGTACATGGTAAAACTTTGCATTATATCCGGCATTTTTACCCGAACGAATAATCGACGAATGAAGTTCATTCAATTCCTGCATAATATTCTTATTCAACTGAAGATGACCTTCGGTTTGAACATTTTCAAGCCGCATCATTTCAATCAAGCTTTCATACCATTCATACAAGCCTTTGCGTTCATCGTCAGCAACAGGATAGGGAATAATAATGCGCTCGTTGATTATATCAAGATCAAGATTAAAAGCGCGGATCAAATCTTCCACCTGCCACATATAAAGCAGGTATTCACAAATATTTTCTTTTTTCAGTTTTCTCGCTATAAACATGATTCCAATTATCTGTAAACAATTATCAATTCTACAATTTCACTATTCAACGGTATCAAAATTCCAATCACCATCTTCGTCTACAAAAGTTGGCTCAATAAAATCATCCAATTCGCGGCGTTCTTTTTTGGTCGGCCTGCCAGTTCCTCTGTCCCGCCCTGTTTGCCCAGCCAATTTGGCCAACTCTATTAGTTCCAACTGATCCGGTGTAGTAACATTCAACATAAAGTCTGCCACTAATTTAGCATTCATTCGGTTTTCAGACAATGCCAGCACCTTAAATGAGAACAAAATAGGATTTCGTTTAATAGAGACAATATCGCCAACCTTCACATTTCGTGATGGTTTTACCTGAACATTCTGAATGATGACTTTTCCCTTTTTACAGGCATCAGCAGCTAGTGTTCTTGTCTTAAACAAACGAACAGCCCAAAGCCATTTATCAATTCGTACCTCAGTCTTCATCTGCAATAGAGGAAATTAATTCTAATGATTAGCTAATTATTTATTATTATACTGCGTCATAGTCAACTGCATTCCGGAGAAACAGAAACTTTGAATTATTTCGGCACAACGATCAGCACGTTCAGACAGTGTTTCCGATTGTTCTTTGGTCCATTTGCCCAGTACATATTCAATTTGACGACCTCTTGCAAAATCGTTACCAATACCAAAGCGCAAACGGGCATAATTATTATGCCCCAAAATTTCCTGAATATTCTTCAATCCATTATGCCCCGCATCCGATCCTTTGGGTTTTAAGCGAAGCGTTCCAAACGGCAAAGCCAGATCATCCACCACAACCAAAACGTTTTCAATGTCAACATTTTCTTTTTGCATCCAATATCTCAAAGCATTTCCGCTCAAGTTCATGAATGTAGATGGTTTCAACAGTATAAGAATACGTCCTTTGATTTTAATTTCGCAAGTTGAACCATAACGGTTTTCGCTAAAAAAAACATTGGACGCTTTAGCAAAAGCGTCCAATATTGTAAAACCTATGTTGTGGCGGGTATCCTGATACTCGTTACCAATATTGCCCAATCCGACAATTAAGTATTTCATGTTATTTGCAATTATTTTGCAGTTGCAGTAGCAGCAGCACCACGGGCAGCTCTAGTTAATTTAACTTGTGCAACAACTGCATTTTTCGCATTCAAAATTTCCAGATTTTCAACTGCAACATTAGCAACCTGAATAGATTTACCCAGTCCTAATTCCGTTACATCAACAATAACGTTTTCTGGAATTTGAGTATATAAACCTTTCACTTTTAATTTGCGCATTTCGAGGGCTAATTTACCACCGGCCTTAACACCTTCTGCCAAACCTTCAAGTTTGACAGGAAGTTCAACAACTACAGGCCTATCTTCAGTTACCTCTAAAAAGTCAATATGCAACACCTTGTCACTTACAGGGTGAAATTGTAAAGCTTTCATGATGGATTTAGTCTTTTTGCCATCAATATCCAAGTTTACAACAAAGACTTCCGGAGAATAAATCATTTTACGGATTTCACCAATAGTTGTTGTAAAATGAACGTTTTCGGCTCCACCATACAATACACATGGCACTTTATCCAAAACTCGTTCAGCTTTAGTAGCTTTTTTTCCAAGATCAGTTCTAACTGTTCCTTTTAAATCAAATGTCTTCATTTGTTCTTTAATAATATGTGTTACTCAAAATTTAAGCGTTTTATTTTTAAGTGATTAGTCGCTTAATTTCCCATCACACTTTCTTTTGCAAAAAAGTGAGGCAAAGGTAGTTATAATTTGGGGAATCCACAATATCTGACATACAAATTCCACAAACAACTGTCGATCTGGAAATTCGAGCCAACATCAACATTTTTATCCGAGCAAAATTGTTATTTTTGCAAAGCAATCAGCAAATTAAATTTGGATGAACGAGACAATAAACAGAATGACACCATTCATTGTAATGGATGTTTTAGAACGTGCCAACGAATTAGAACGGAACGGAGTAAACATTATCCATCTCGAAGTTGGAGAACCAGACTTTGACATGCCCGAATGTATAACAAAAGCAGCCATTGAAGCTCTTCAAAAAGGCACTACGCATTACACTCATTCTCTCGGTGATCCTCAATTACGGTTGGCAATATGCGAATTTTACAAATCAGAATACAATGTTATTGTCGATCCGGAATGCATCGTAATTACATCCGGCTCATCACCAGCCATACTCATGACGCTGATGCTACTCTGTCAGGTGGGAGATGAAGTCATAATGTCTAATCCGGGATACCCCTGCTACCGGAATTTTACGCTAGCTTGCCACGCAGAACCTGTCTGTGTATCACTACACGCGGAATCCGATTTTCAGTACGATATCACGGAAATAAAGAAGAAGATTACAGATAAAACCCGTGCTATTTTTGTAAATTCACCGATGAACCCAACCGGTACATTAGTCAGTGACCAAGTATACAAAGAACTGTCAGAGTTGAACATTCCCATTATCTCAGATGAAATATACCATGGCTTGGTTTATAATGGGAAAGCATCATCAATACTCGAATTTACAAACAAAGCTTTTGTCATCAATGGATTTTCAAAACGATTTGCAATGACAGGCCTTCGTCTAGGATACTTAATTGCCCCAAAAGAGCACATGCGGTCCTTACAAATCTTACAACAGAACCTATTTATTTGCGCACCGAGCACAGCTCAAAAAGCTGGAATTGCAGCATTGAAAGAAGCAAATCTGGATGTGGAGTTGATGCGCGCTACCTACAACGAAAGACGCTTATATATCATTGATCGACTGCGAAAAATGGGATTCATCATCCACACTGAACCACAGGGCGCTTTTTATGTTTTTTGTGATGCGCGCAAATTCACATCCGATTCATATCATTTTGCTTTCGATGTCCTTGAAAAAGCGCATGTTGGAATTACTCCCGGGATTGATTTCGGAACAAGAGGCGAAGGGTTTGTGCGCTTTTCATACGCAAATTCATTGGAAAATATCCGTTGCGGCATGGATCGTTTAGAAAATTATTTATCCGGAACTGTTCAATAAACAGATTTATTGCAGATTAGAATGAGGGAAAAACATAAAATTTATTTTCATTCTTTTAGCAATACCACATGTAATTCAAAAAAAAGTATTATATTTGCGGGCTCAAAATACAGAGCAATAATTATTTTCAAATTATAAAGTAAAGGGAGGAAACAAACAATAGCTAAACAATTAACCATCAGACCTCAAAGAGGAAGAGTGAAAGAGCAACCCAATCGAATAAACGATAAAATTAAAGGGTTAAAAGAAGTTCGTTTGGTGGGCGACAATGTAGAACAAGGCGTTTATTCGTTTGACGAAGCCTTACGCATCGCCGATCAATTAGAATTGGATTTGGTTGAAATATCGCCTAATGCTGTACCACCGGTTTGTAAAGTTGTTGACTATCAAAAGTTTTTGTATCAACTTAAAAAGCGAGAAAAAGAAGCTAAGGCTAAAACAGCTAAAGTCATATTAAAAGAAATTCGTTTTGGACCTCAAACCGATGAGCATGATTACAACTTCAAATTGAAACATGCTCAGGGATTTCTAAAAGAAGGCTGTAAAGTAAAGGCCTATGTATTTTTCAAAGGACGCTCTATCCTCTTCAAAGAACAAGGCGAAGTTTTATTACTCCGTTTTGCCAGCGATTTGGAAGAATATGCCAAAGTAGACCAATTACCTCAATTGGAGGGGAAACGCATGATTATCATGTTTTCGCCAAAAAAGGTAAAGTAAAATTGGCTACCATAAGATTGGATTTCACAACTAAATTATAAAGTAAAAATGCCAAAAATGAAAACTAACTCCGGTGCTAAAAAAAGGTTTACCCTTACCGGAACAGGAAAGATTAAAAGAAAACATGCGTTTAAAAGCCACATTTTGACAAAAAAAACAACTAAGCAAAAACGTAACCTGACTCACACTGCTCTTGTTCACAAGACAGATTTGACCAACGTTAAAGAAATGCTTTGCTTGAAATAGTCAACTTAGTTCTTTTTAAATCTCATTTTTCTTAGTCTAAAAAACCGAATGTCTTTAGCCTTAAGTTCGTTCCAAAAGACGACGCTAACATTCACAAATCATTTTAATTATGCCAAGATCAGTAAATCACGTTGCTTCACGTAAAAGAAGAAAAAGAATTTTAAGCCTTACCAGAGGTTATTTTGGAGGTCGTCGTAACGTATGGACCGTAGCCAAAAATACATGGGAAAAAGGGCTGCAATATGCTTATCGCGACCGTAAAAACAAAAAACGTAACTTCCGCGGATTGTGGATTCAACGTATTAATGCAGCTGCACGTTTGGAAGGTATGTCATATTCAAAACTCATGGGAGCTTTACACAAAGCCGGTATTGAAATGAACCGTAAAGTACTGGCCGATTTAGCGATGAATCACCCAGAAGCATTTAAAGCTATTGTATTAAAAGCTAAAAACGTTTAATACATTTTCATCTTGTTTAGTTTCAGTTATTGTAAACTAAACGTATTTAATAAAAAAGAGGATGACCAGTGTTGGTCATCCTCTTTTTTATTAATGCCACTAGCAGAACTGAAAGTAGCACCACACTGTTGCTGCTCCGAGCAACGGTATGGTGCCACCTCTAGCAACAGTGTGTTGCTGGGAGTAGCAACACACTGTTGCTAAAAACATGCTGAATTCAGAAAATACCGAGTCCGTTTTGGAGATACTTCCCAATACAGTTCAATAAAAAAGGCCGAATAATTTCGGCCTTTTTTATTAGTATAACGTACAATGTATTAAATCCAACGAACATAACAAAAATCCTGACGATGAGGCAGATCTTCATTTTTAGGGAACATTCGGAATCCAAACTTAAATGAACCAGCCATGTTTAGCTTATAGTCAATACTAAAGAACAGCTTAGTTCCTTCTGTTTTCACAAGTTTTAACTCCTCAACATCATAAAGAGTATCAACATTATTCTTGTCTAGCTTTGTAGCAACAAGTTCAATACCTATCCCTTTATCATTAATATCATGAACATCAATTACAATATTTATTTTATTGCTTTCACCAGCTTCCGGATTATGAATCAGTTTTTCAGGGACATCCATCGTTACTACCTGAATATTATCCCAACCTGCAGCAACTTTTTCTTTCCACGCTGCAATTTCTTTTGCCTTTGAGAATCCATTTGCTTTTAATAAGGCTGAACGGGTTGCCAGCTTAGTATAGAAGCGAGCAATATAGTCATCAATCATTCGTTTGGTTGTGAAACGTGGAGTAATCTGAGCTAAAGAGTTCTTGATAACCTGAATCCATTCCGGAGAATATCCTTTGGTATTCTTAGCGAAATACAACGGAATAATTTCGTTTTCGAGCATACTGTAAATAGTTGCAGCATCCAACTGATCCTGATGTACATCATTCTCATAAGTACGTTTCTCAGTCAAAGCCCAACCGGCACCTTTCACATAACCTTCCAGCCACCAACCATCAAGTACCGAGAAATTCAGCACTCCATTCATTTGAGCTTTTTCACCCGAAGTTCCCGAAGCCTCCAAAGGTCGGGTCGGAGTATTAAGCCAGATATCAACACCGCAAATTAAACGTTTAGCCAGACGCATATCGTAGTTCTCAAGGAAAATAACCTTACCGAGGAACTGAGGCATGCGTGAGATTTCGATAATACGTTTGATCAGACCCTGACCACCCCCATCGGCTGGGTGAGCTTTTCCTGTGAAAAGAAACTGAACCGGATGAAGAGGATCATTAACGATTTTTTCCAAGCGTTCCAAATCAGTAAAAAGCAGATGAGCACGTTTATAGGTTGCAAAACGGCGCCCAAAACCGATAATCAGAGCATTCGGATTAATAGCCTCAAGAACAGAAACTATACGCGAAGGATCACCTTGATTTTTCAACCAGTTTTCTCTAAACTGATCTTTGATATAATCGATTAATTTTATTTTCAAATTCATGCGCGTATGCCAAATTTCCTGATCAGGAATTTTATACACACCTTCCCATATTTTCATATTAGACTGGTCGGCATAAAATGCTTTCGTAAAGTATTTCTCATAAATAGCTTTCCAATCGGAAGATGTCCACGTAGGAAGGTGAACACCATTGGTAACATAGCCGACGTGCTGTTCTTCTGGGAAATACCCTTTCCAAATAGGGCTAAACATCTCTTGCGACACTTTACCATGCAGCCAACTAACACCGTTCACTTCCTGACAAGTATTACAAGCAAAAGTACTCATGCTAAACTTTTCATTGTGATCGCCCGGATGTTCACGACCCATATCAATAAATTCATCCCAGCTCAATTGTAATTTGTCGGGATATTCACTCATATATTTTTGAAACAATGACTCATCAAAGCTATCATGTCCAGCTGGTACAGGCGTATGAACCGTATACAACGAACTTGCACGAACAATTTCCAATGCCTCACTGAATGTAAGATCTTTATCAGCAATTAAATCAACCAAGCGCTGAGTATTAATTAAAGCGGCATGGCCTTCATTACAATGGTAGACATCTTTTTCAATTCCTAATTTCTTTAAAGCAAGAATACCACCAATTCCTAACATGATTTCTTGTTTCATCCGATTTTCCCAGTCACCACCATAAAGTTGATGAGTAATTGAACGATCGAATTCACTGTTCATGTCATTATCCGTATCCAGCAAATACAAAGAAATTCTACCTACAGCTACCTTCCATAAATAAGCATAAACTGTTCGTCCCGGATAAGGGACCTCAATTACGAGAGGATTATCATTGGCATCTTTCATTTGAGTCAATGGAAGGTTATTGAAATTTTGCGCTTCATAAACTGCAACCTGCTGCCCATCTACCGACAACGATTGAGTAAAATACCCATAGCGATACAAAAATCCAATAGCAGTCATATCTATATTACAATCGCTGGCCTCTTTCAAATAGTCGCCGGCTAAAACTCCCAATCCACCGGAATAGATTTTCAAGACTTCAGTCAGGCCATATTCCATACTAAAATAAGCGATTGATGGAGTAGCTGTATTTTTAGGAACATCCAGATAAGCCCTGAAGCTCTCATAGACAATATCTACCTTTTTGATAAATTCAGCATCTTGTCCCATTGCCACCAATTTCTCATAATTCAGAATATTAAGTAACAATACCGGATTTGATGAAGCCTCAATCCAAGCCTCACGATCAATCTGTCGAAATAAACTTTTAGCATTGCTATCCCAAGCCCACCAAATGTTTTGTGCGATTTCTTCCAACTTGTTTAAACTTTCAGGCAAATGCGATTTCACATTTATCTCTTTCAAGTTTATTTCATTTACACTATTAACTCTAAGCTTCATAATTGCTAATCTTTTTTAAATAACTAATATACTATTAAATAACGAGTTGCGAAAGAATATTATTTTATTTATATTCAATTGTAGTACAAAAATATACAAATTCAATTAATGAACGATATCTCATTAATTAAAAAACAATATATAGACTTCAAACGTTTGCATAAATCATTGTCGACAAACCGTAGCGAAACGTCCAAAACATTACCATTAATCAGATACTAAGCCTTTTATTTTTATTTGTAAGTGCAATATGATATGCACTATCATAAAACTGAATGAAGTGCTTCCAAAGAGCTTTTTCAGCAATAACAGAAGCTTTTTCCCGAACAGTTTGAATTTGCTCTTTAGTCAATGATGCGAACTTACCAATCATTTCAGCAATTTGGGTTGCAACTATGTAACTATTATAATCCGAACGATGTATTACCCCTACCCCATTTTCAACATTCTGCTGAGAGTGAGACACCCATTGACCAAAACCTGACAAATCTGTTGTTATAGTCGGAACACTAAAAGCAATGCTTTCGAGCGGAGTATAGCCCCAAGGCTCATAATAAGATGGAAAAACAGTAAGATCCATGCCAATCAGCAAATCGTAATACGACTTATTGAAAATTCCATCCGATCCATTCAGATAAGATGGAACAAAAATAATCTTCACAGCCTGAGTTTGTTGATTGGTTAAATGATACCAGTGAATTGCCGACATTATGCTATCATTATAATAATCATAAAGTTCGTGTGTAGTAAACCGATTCCATGAATAAAGAGTTGAAGCCGGATTACTTATTGCTGAGGCTAGATCAGCCCGAAAGCCTTTGATATGCGCCGGAACCATAAGAAATGCCACTATCTCTCTAGACAAGTCAGGCTGAGAAGCCAATTGTTTCAATGCCTCTATAAAAGTGTCAATTCCTTTATTCTTATATTCATAACGTCCAGCAGTACCAACAAATAAGGCATCATCCGTCAGAGAATAGCCCAATAACTTTTCAGCTACTTTTTTCATGGTTTGGCGTGCTTCCTCACGTTTTACATTAAATTTCTTTCCTTTCGGAACAAAGTCATCTTCAAAACCATTCGGAGTAACAACATCAGGCTTTTTATCAAGTAATTGTTCACATTCCAAGCCCGTTATTTCACTAACCGTGGTAAAACAATCAACCGTACGTGCAGCCTCCTTTTCTGTAGAATGTTTAGAAACCATATTCAGCTCATAGGCCATCTGATCTCCGTTATATTCATTCAAATAATCATACAAGGGTTTGTGATTTCCGGCAATTGATCGACCGATAGACGTTGCATGGGTAGTAAAAATAGTCGCTACAGAGGGAAGTTGTTTTTGAATATAAAAAGCACCAAAAGTAGTCATCCATTCATTAAAATGTGCCACTACCTGATTATTGTCGGTTAATCCAAAAAAACGATAATAACTCTCGATAATCATTCCTGTGGCATATCCAAACATGGAGGATTCATCGTAGTCGCCATAGGCAGCAATAGAATTAACTCCTACTTGCTCCCAAACCTGACCATAAATTTCGTCTTTACGAGCCATCAGTGGCATAAAATCAACCAACACAGCAATAGGCTTTCCGGGAATATCCCAACGCCCAACACGTATTTTTAATTTGTATTTATCCTCAGTAAACTCTTTCCAGCCGGGATATAAGTCTGGGACTTCCTCAAACAATGGATTTTTCTGTTCCAACCACACATCCGGACCTATAAAAATCAACTTATCAGGGTGAGATTTTTGCAAAGTGGCAGCCCGGGTTGATAAGACTGTATAAATACCACCAACCATATTGCACACTTCCCAACTGGTCTCAAAAATATATTCGGGTTTCAAAGAATTCGACATGAATAGATAATTAAAATGATTGCAAATATAATACTTTTTTACCTGAAACTATTGTTAAGTAGAAATTTGAAACTCATTTTGAATTATCTAGAAATTAGAATAAACAAGATTTAATGTATTCCTGATAATTCAAGAACAGAACAAACTCTCAGCATACTTTTCTGAATTACCCACGCCCTAAATCTGTTATCAAAAACAAAAGAGATAAACAATGTTACCAAAGTTCGTGTTTTTGTCAGCAATAATTCGTATTTTTAGTCCCTAATCGTACGTTAATTATTAATTATTAATTATCAATCATTTACATAAATATGGGAGCTAAGAAAAATTTTGTTTTAGACACGAATGTCATTCTGCACGATTATAATTGTGTACACAATTTTGAAGAAAATGATATCTACATTCCAATTGTTGTGTTGGAAGAGCTGGATCACTTCAAAAAAGGCAACGAACAAATAAATTTCAACGCTCGCGAATTCGCCCGTGAACTGGATCTGATCGCAGATGACAAACTGTTTACAAAAGGGGCTGACCTGGGAGTGGGGAAAGGAAAACTGTTTATCCTCACAGGTGGTGAATACCCCGACATCATATCAAAATCGTTTATAGAAAAAACGCCAGACCATCGGATACTTGCCAGCACGTATGTGTTACGCGAACAGAAAAAAAAGAACAAAACAGTTCTGGTCAGTAAAGATATCAACCTGCGAATGAAAGCGCTTTCATTGGGATTGGAAGCTGAAGATTATATAAATGACAAAGTTACCGATTTCAATGTCTTTGAAAAAACATACGAAACATACGAGAACATTGCACCGGAACTTATCGACAGGCTCTACACCGGCGATGGAAGTATTTCTGTCGACGAACTGGATTTTTCGTCAGACATTGAACCTCAAGAGTGCTTCATACTAAAAAGTGTACGATCTAGTGTATTAGCCCGATATAATCCTCAAACCGGGATGGTAAAACGAGTTGAAAAAGAAAGGTCTTTCGGCATAGAGCCGCGCAATGCAGAGCAAGCTTTTGCCATGAATGTATTGCTTGATGAAGATGTAAAATTAGTAGCTCTGACGGGAAAGTCCGGAACAGGAAAAACATTATTAGCTCTTGCAGCTGCCTTGCAAAAGAACGAAGCATATAAACAAATTCTGCTAGCCAGACCTATCGTGGCACTGGGGAATAAAGATCTTGGATTCCTTCCCGGAGACGAAAAACAAAAAGTTGCTCCTTATATGCAACCCCTATTCGACAACCTGAATGTGATTAAGCATAATTTTTCATACCAAGGCAAAGAAATCAGATTGATTGAAGAGATGCAACGTAACGAACAGTTAGTCATCGAAGCGTTAGCGTACATCCGCGGGCGAAGCTTGAGCGATACATTTTTTATTGTTGACGAGGCACAAAACCTAACGCCGCACGAAATCAAAACCATCATTACGCGAGCAGGCGAAGGTACAAAAATTGTATTTACAGGCGATA
This sequence comes from Paludibacter sp., assembly GCA_036787795.1. Taxonomy (GTDB): domain Bacteria; phylum Bacteroidota; class Bacteroidia; order Bacteroidales; family Paludibacteraceae; genus Paludibacter. Next base: position 29,873 of record DAIQOQ010000002.1, read on the forward strand.
TTCAACAAATAGATTCGCCTTATCTGGATATGCTTTCCAATGGTTTAGTATACATGATCGACCGTATGCGAGGACAAAACATCTTTGCTCACATCAATTTAGTAAAAGGGGAAAGAAGCTTCTTGTCCGAACTGGCGAGTGATCTTTTATAGACACAAAGTAAAAGAATTCAATATTCTCAAAAACTCTTATGATTAATCAAACCGCAATAACAAATAAACTTGCAACTGAAAATATAGGCAAACTTATCTGGACGTATTCGCTTCCGGCCATTACAGGAACAGTTGTAATGTCATTGTATAATGTTGTTGATCGGATTTTTATCGGGCAGGGAGTCGGTCCGTTAGCCATATCAGGTTTAGCACTGACTTTCCCGTTCATGATTTTTCTTATGGCATTTGGGATGTTGATCGGAGCCGGTTCTGCAGCTCGGATTTCGATTACACTGGGTCAGAACAACATAGAGAAAGCCGAGAAAATACTTGCGAATGCCTTTACTCTAACATTGATCATTTCGGGGACGGTCGTGGTTATTTCATACATTTTCATGCGCGATGCTCTTCTTCTTTTCGGAGGAACAAGCAGAACCATACATTATGCCGAAGACTTCATGCAGATTATCATTCCCGGAGGAATATTTACGGCGCTCAGCTATGGATTCAACAACATTATGCGAGCCTGTGGTTACCCGACTAAAGCCATGTATACGATGATAATTTGTGCCATTATCAACGCTATACTGGCACCAATATTTATCTTTGGCTTTCATTGGGGTATACAAGGTGCAGCCTGGGCAACAAACATATCATATTTGATTGGAACCATTTGGGTTTTATCCCATTTCTTACAAAAAAGTTCTAATTTGCGCTTTCACCGCAAAAACTTCAGACTAGAAAAAGAGGTTGTAAAATCCATCATCAGCATCGGCATGTCACCCTTTTGTATGCAAATGGCGACATGCTGTGTTGTACTATTGGTGAATTCCACGCTGATACGTTACGGAGGTGATCTGGCAATCGGAGCTTTCGGAATAATCAACAGCGTAAATACACTGATAGTAATGATTATTATCGGGCTGAACCAAGGAACTCAGCCTATCATCGGGTATAATTATGGAGCTAAAAACTTTAACCGGATGTTTCGGACTTTGAAGTATGCTGTGATTATTGGAAGCTGTATCACCACGATTGGCTTTATTGCCGGAACATTTTTTTCGGACGAAACTGCCGCCCTTTTTACGCGCGACAAAGAACTTCAAGCCATTGCAAGTAAAGCACTACGAATCTCTGTCGCGCTATTTCCGATTATCGGATCGCAGATTGTTATTACCAATTTTTTTCAATCAATAGGGAAGGCCAAAATATCTATTTTTTTAAGTTTGACACGCCAGTTTTTATTTCTTATTCCTTGTTTGCTACTATTTCCTCCCATTTTCGGAGTTAGTGGAGCCTGGTATGCCATGCCGGTTTCAGATGGACTGGCCACAGTAGTTGCCTTTATTACGATCTTTATTTTCATTCGTAAATTTCGGGCAAAACCGGCTGCTATTTTATAAAAAAAAGAGACATAACCAATTGGCCATGTCTCTTTTTTTTTATTTGGTTATTCTTATTTATGCACCAATACCCATGCATCAGGGAATCGGTTAGAAATTTCTTTAATGCGAACATGAGCTTGCTTGTAATCGTTATAAGCAGAAATCAATACCCGATACATTCCTTTTTCGTTGACAACTACGATAGCTTGATTTCCTTCTGCTTTCAATGTGCTTTGCAGACCTTTTGCATTGGTTTGTTTACCGAAACTACCCACAACAACATAATATTTATAGTTCAAAGCGCCGTCGCCACCATCAACCAAGCTGAAATTTTCATTTCGGGTAACTTCGTTTTCAGCTACTTCGCTTTTTGGAGCTTCAGCAGCTGGAGTATAAGAAGGTGTTGAAGGAATAGTAGGAGCAATTGTTGTTTTAGGAGCACCTGCTTCGATATTTGCACCTGCTGGAATTTCAGCTATTTTTTGTTTAGTTTTACAGGCAGATGTTGCCATAATTACTACGGCCAATACAACTGCCAATCGAATTGATTTCATGTTTAATTTGTTTATGGGTTTATTGTTTATGAATAATTGTTCTTTTGAAGAACAGGACGGCACAGCTATTAATTAGCCCTCCTTTTTATCATCTGTCTCATTTCGACTACAAAGATGATAAGAAAAATGCAGGAAAACAATAGTATTAATGAATTTTGCAAAAATAAACAACTATCCGTGGAAACAAAATGGGACTGAACGACGTTTTAGGAATAGAAATTTATAAATTCTATATATTACTAACTCATTAAAACAATTAAGTCATGAAATTTTCATTGCCAGAATTACCGTATGCACAAAATGCATTAGAACCTATTATCAGCGAAAAAACAATCAGTTTTCATTATGGTAAACACCACCAAACATATGTAAACAATCTGAATGGTCTGGTAGAAGGAACTGAATTCGCAAATGCGGATCTTGAAACTATTGTAAAAAAATCAGAAGGACCTATCTTCAACAACGCTGCTCAGATATGGAATCATACGTTCTATTTTCTTTCTCTGACACCAAATAAAGGTACTGTTCCGAGTGATAAACTAGCCAAAGCTATCGATGCAACATGGGGTTCGCTTGATGCTTTTAAAGCAGAATTCAACAAAGCTGCCGTATCGGTATTTGGTTCCGGTTGGGCCTGGCTGGTAAAAGATGCCGAAGGAAAACTTTCTATTGTAAAGGAAAGCAATGCAGGAAATCCTATCACCCGTGGTCTTACTCCGCTACTCACTGTAGATGTATGGGAACATGCATATTATCTCGATTATCAGAATCGTCGTCCCGATTATGTAACTGCACTTTGGGATTTAATTGACTGGAAGATCATTTCTGGACGTTATTAATACAGATTCAAATAAACAGCTTCAAAGCGGGATGGAATAAATTTCATCCCGCTTTTTTTTAAGTAGTTATAGCAGGAAATATAGTATAAATATATTTACAGAACACAACAGAATAAAGCCGTAGTGTTAACGAATACAACTAAACATTCATTTTCCTAAAAAACCAGCAGGCATTATACCGAAGTGTTCTAAAAAAATTATCTTTGCATTCACTTTAAAAAAAATATTCAGGCTATCATCTGTCTGAATCGAATAAAATAACAGAAAACTTTAGGCGAATGAAAAACGTATCGATCATTATTAATGCCGTCATGGCTGTAGCTATTGTAATTCTTTTTGTATTGGTTTTGACCAACAAATCAAACCCGATAACTAAGCAACTTACAACAGGCAAAGATGTAGCAATATCGGGAAAATTACCCATTGCCTATATTAATATTGATTCGCTCTTGTTGCATTATCAATTTGCTAAAGATGCCAACGAATCGCTGATTAAAAAGCAAGAGGACTCCCGCCTTACAATCAATACTAAAGCACGTCAGTTGCAAGTAGAGATGGCAGAGTTTCAACACAAACTGGAAAACAATGCTTTCCTGAGTCGTGACCGTGCAGAACAGGAACAAACACGATTGCAGAAGAAACAACAGGATTTGCAGGCACTGGATGGAGACCTGAGCAAACAATTAGTTCAGATTCAACAAAAGATGAGTGAGCAACTGCGCGACACCATCAATGCTTTCATGAAACAATTCAACAAAGATCATAAATATCAAATAATCCTCAGCAATACTTCGAGCGACAACATTCTGTATGCCGAAAAGGGATATGATATTACAGCTGAAGTTACCAAGTTGCTTAACGAACGCTTTGCTGCCAGAAAATAAGCAGAAGTACAAAACCAATAAAAAAGCAGGCCGATTCTGAATTCAGAATCGGCCTGCTTTTTTTATCTATGTATCGACAATTAGTTTCCGCGGAATGAGAGAAAAAAAGACAAAGCAGCATACATCAATACTAACACTACCCATGAATTAGAGCCGGTAAACATTAAATAAGCCGCAATTGCCAACAGCAAACTGGTAAGGAAACCGAGTCGTGCCAAACGCCGCAACCGGGCATCGGATGTTTTGATATCGTAAGCATTTTTGCCCTGAACATAAATCAATAAGCCGGAGCCAAGTGAGAATAAGTAAGGAGCAAGAGTCAAATTGAAAAGCTGACCAAATGCGCCCAGAATAGTTAGTGTACCTGCAATTATAAAAAGGATTTGAGAAGGTTGTTTCAGTTTCATTCTTTAATTATAAAAATATCTTCGTTTTCTTTTTTCATGAAATAATGTTCCCGGGCAAATTTTTCCAGATTTTCGTTACTGGACTGAAGCTCATTCCGCTTTTGCCTGTTAATTTCAATTTCATCCTGATAGTACTTCAACTCTTTTTCCATCCGCACAATTCGGCGATAGGTTTGCCAACGATGAATCAAGCTATGTTCGTCGAAGAACGTAACAAGGACAGTAAAGATCAAAAATACAATGAGGTATTTATTCAGGAGCTTTTTACCGATTTTTTTTCCTGTTTTTTGATAATCATCCATGATAAATGAAAGTTGTGCGTAAGCTGAAAGCGTATAAAAAGTGAGCAATTCAGAGGTCTGAACTTTGTCTGGCCACCGAATTGATTGACAAAGGTAAGCAATTTTTAGAAACCTTCTTTTTTTTCAGAAATCTTTTTTTTAATGAACAGGGACAATCTATTTTCAGTATATTTGCAGGCAAAAGCAGAAAAAGGTTTCAATTTATGGATAATTTCATTGTATCGGCACGCAAGTATCGCCCATCCACGTTCAACTCGGTTGTTGGTCAATCATCTTTGACTACAACTCTAAAGAATGCCATCAAAAGCAATCATCTGGCGCATGCCTATTTGTTTTGCGGGCCACGCGGAGTAGGGAAAACAACCTGTGCCCGTATATTTGCCAAAACCATCAATTGCCAAAACCTGACTGCCGACTTCGAGGCCTGCAACGAATGTGAGTCCTGCGTATCGTTCAACGAACAACGCTCGTACAACATACATGAGCTGGATGCAGCATCGAACAACGGGGTGGACGATATACGCTCGCTTACTGATCAGGTGCGCATACCGCCGCAAGTTGGCAAATACAGCGTATACATTATCGATGAGGTCCACATGCTTTCGCAGGGAGCTTTCAACGCGTTTCTGAAAACGCTGGAAGAACCGCCTGCACATGCCATTTTTATATTGGCAACTACCGAAAAACATAAGATTATCCCGACTATACTTTCGCGCTGTCAGATTTATGATTTCAACCGGATCACCGTATCCGACACGGTGAAACACCTGCAAATGGTGGCCGAAAAAGAAGGTGTAACGGTAGATGCAAATGCCCTGAACGTGGTGGCTCAGAAGAGCGACGGCGGGATGCGCGATGCACTGTCTATTTTCGACCAGTTGGTCAGTTTCTGTGGCAATAACATCACTTATCAGGGAGTTATCGACAACCTGAATGTGCTTGATTACGAATATTATTTCCGGTTGGTAGAAGCATTTCAGATAAACGATGTAAGCCAATCGCTGCTTATTTTCAACGAGATATTAAACAAAGGATTCGATGCACACCATTTCATTACCGGACTCAGCTCGCACCTGCGCGACGTGCTGGTAAGCAAAGATCCGCAAACGGTAGCCTTGCTGGAAGTTGGTGCCGACATAGGCGAACGCTATAAAACGCAGGCGCAAGTGTGCACCCCCGACTTTCTGTTTCAGGCATTGAAAGTAAGCAATGACTGCGACCTGGATTACCGGCAAAGCAAAAATAAACGGCTACTTGTAGAGTTAGCTTTAATTCGTCTGTGCCAACTGACGGATGAAAAAAAAAAGTCCATACTAGCTGATGAGCAGCCTGCGCCCATACAAAAACTGGCAATAACGGCACCTGCCCACACTGAAAGCAAGGCGGCTCAGGTTGTTGCAGCACCCACGGTAGTTCACCACCAGGTGACTCCTACCCCTCAACCACCGCATATAGAACGCCCAACCATCACTGCCAGACCGAAGGATGTGGTGGCCGATGCAAAGCCAACATTTCAGCGCCCGGGGAGTATTTCTATTTCGGCGCCAATCAATATTTCGGCTACACAAACCACTCAGACCGAAGCACCCGTAGCACCCAAAGTGCTGCAAAACCTGCCTTTTACGCACGACGATCTGATTCGCGCCTGGCAACAATTTGCCGAAACCATTCCCGAACAGGGACGCATGGTAAGCTTCTTCAGAAGCAGCATACCGCAAATGACCACTGACAGCACTTTTGAAGTAACGGTTAGTAATACACTACAGGAGAAAGAATTAAAACGGCTTCAGTCGGACATTATGGAGTTTATGCATACCAAACTGGAAAACTCATCAGTCAAAATGTCGGTGAAGGTAATGGAAGAAACTGCCGTTCAGCGTGCCAATACACCCGAAGAACGATACCGAATTATGGCTGAACAAAACCCGGCACTGGACATTCTGAAAAACGGATTGCAACTGGAGATAGATTAGCAAGCAGCGAGCGGTAAGCAGTAAGCTGCAAGAGGTAAGCAATTGGGTGGATGCATTGATCAGACTTGAGATAAAAAGCACTAGCTTAGGTTCTAAAATAATTTGCCAAATAAGAATTTTTCTATAAGTACGTCGACAGAAATAAATACAATTACTGTATTCATTTCTTTTCTATCAAATCAAAGAATTCTTTCATCTCACTATAAGTGTAGTCTGTACCATGCTCTGCGATCCTTTTTATGGAGCTTTCCGCATTTTTTTTAGCCAGATCCAAATTTCCACCTTGGTTTATAAAATACTGATGAAGCCCCCTTGTAGACAGAAAAAACTTTTCTGTTTTTTCATATCTGCATGATTTATTTAGCTCTTTCAATAAATCACTCTGAGTCCTAAATTCAGCCGTCGTATATTTATAATAAAACAAAAACCACATTTCTAAACAGCGCTCATTCTCAAAGAATTTTATTCTACTTTCAGACCCAATGCTTCTGCTTTTGATTACTTTATTATGATATTTACTTTTCAACTTTTGGTATTTAGCCTTTTCTGCCCCGCTCTTTTTATTATCCATGTCAATCAAACAATATATTGTTGAGCATCCATCGGCAACACACTTTTTGATTTCAGCTTCCACAAAATTATCACCTGTCGAATGCTTTGGTAATTTCGGAGTTATTTGGAAATTAGTCATTTGTTTTATTGACTGCAAATAATACTGCTCAGTAATTCCTTCACCAATAACTGCAATAGCATTTTCGTTGAGTGGCTTTCTTCTTCCTGTTTCTCGTGCCATAGCTTCTTTATTTTTCGATAAATATAGAACCTAATTCGGGCTTTGCACCAAGTTTACCTACTTTATAGGCTTTATAGAGCGATAAGTTTTTGTGTAATCCAAAATCGGCGGCTGAATATAGTTCAGTTCCTCCTGTCTCTTTGGATTTGGCGGTAAACCAAACCATATCCCTACGGATAAAATCCTCATCGAGTAATAACTGATCATGCGTAGTAAAAATCAGCTGCGAGGCCTGACTATTCATCATAAACAGGCTCAAATAATGAATCAATAAATCATAATGAATATTCCGTTCTATTTCATCATATAAATAAATATGATTTTGATTTATCATCTCATAAAGTTGATCCAACAGAGTCAAATAAGAAAGCGTCCCAGCTGATTCAACTCCAGATCGTAATGAGAAGTCTCCCTCTTTAGTGTGATGCATAAAGAGAGTATCTTCACTAGTTTCTTTAAGTAGTTGCTCTTTGACTGAATTAGGTACGGAAGAATCATTTTCAAGTTTCATTCTCAATTGGTATGGAATTTCATTCGGAACTTCAGCTAAATCGATTTGAATGATATTGAAGTCTGCTTGACATAAAGATTTTAAAATGAAATCCTTTTTCTTTTCATCAACATTAATTTTCTTGACGATCTCGAGTAACTTATTTTTAAAAGACACTTCATGAACATAATCTTTTATCCATTCGAATATTATTTTAAACGGATCTGCATCTACAGAAATCTTTGCAAAAGTAGATAGAAGCGTATGATTATTCAGCGTATTATCTATAAAAGTATTTTTAGATTTGGCCGAGAGCCCTAACAAATCTCCAAATTTAATTACAGGAACTTTATCTTTACCTACAAACTCCCGACTATAGAATAAAGAAATAATGCCATTTGGAGCATATTCCAATTTTTCGGAAAGAACATAGTCTTTATTATAGGATATTGTGTATTGGTATTTTATTCCATTAATAAAAAACACAATTCCAAATTCAATAGGTTGATCCTCTGTAAGAGCAAAAGGTTTAAAATCTATTTGTTCCTCTTTATTACTTTTGGGGTAAAACAAAAGCTTCCACAAAGTTTGAATCGCAAATAACAAATTCGATTTTCCCGATGCATTGGCCCCATAAATGATAGCCATTTTCAGTAAACGGACATTGGGCTTAACTTCATAGGTTAAATATTCCAACGATGTTGTGTCTTTCGTTGCTTCAAATGATAAGACTTGCTCATCTTTGAATGACATAAAATTCTTTACTCTAAATTCCTGTATCATGGTTTCAATACTGTATTTCGTAAAAACTCTACAAATATACTACTTCAAACTAAAACAAGATCTGTTTTGTTCAATAAAAATAAAAAAAATGATATTTCTGCCCGGTTTGGGCAGACACAAAAAAAATTCGGCCTTGCCCATCATGGGCAGA
>DAIQOQ010000059.1:0-10567 GCA_036787795.1 Paludibacter sp.
CATTTTAATTAATGAAGGGACTTTTTTTTGTTCAAAACCGTTGTACTAGTACGAACGACTGTCGCAATTTCGTTTGGCTCGTTCGTACTAGTACGAATGAGTGCCGCAATTCTGTTTGGCTCGTTCGTACTAGTACGAATGAGTGTCGCAATTTCATTTGGTTCGTTCGTACTAGTACGAATGAGTGCCGCAGTTTTGTTTGGTTCGTTCGTACTAGTACGACGATTTTTTGAGTTTCTGCAGCTTTGTGTGGTAAGTGTGTTTTAAATTAAGTTAGTGCTGCTTGAGATATTGGATGGCTTTGGATTTGTTGACTGGAAATTTGGATGTAAATTTAAAGCGGAAGATAATCTTCTCTAGTCTGAAAATAAATCGATCATTCTTGAATTTATAATAAGAATCCTTCCATTTCTAAAATGAGAGGCTTTTTTTTGCCGTAAGCTCAAAAAAAAGGTTTAATTTTGTAAGCTAATTCTCAATGAACTAATGACAAGTACAGTTTTTTTATGAGTAAGGAGGTATTTGGGAATTTTAAAACGAAAAATAAGAAAAATGGGTTTATTTAATATTTTTAGCAAAGAAAAGAAAGAGACGCTTGATCAGGGCTTGTCCAAGACCAAAGAAAGTGTATTTTCGAAGTTGACACGTGCTGTTGCAGGAAAATCGAAAGTCGATGACGAAGTGCTTGATAATTTGGAGGAGGTATTGATAACCTCGGATGTAGGCGTTGAAACCACTTTGCGTATTATCGAACGAATAGAAAAACGTGCTGCCAAAGAGAAATATATAAATGCAACAGAGTTAAATGCAATTTTGAAAGAAGAAATAGCAGCTTTGTTGGGTGAAAATAATTCTGATTCTCCTATCGATTTTGATGCTGCGTTGCCGCATTCGCCGTATGTAATTATGGTGGTAGGTGTTAATGGCGTTGGAAAGACCACAACCATTGGAAAACTGGCTTACCAATTTACCAAAGCAGGTAAAAAAGTATATCTTGGCGCTGCCGATACTTTTCGTGCAGCAGCTGTTGATCAGTTGGTTATTTGGGGCGAACGTGCCGGAGTGCCTGTGATAAAACAAAAAATGGGTGCTGATCCGGCTTCTGTGGCGTATGATGCGATTGCTTCTGCTAAAGCCAATAATGCGGATGTAGTGATTATTGATACGGCCGGACGCTTGCATAATAAAATCAACTTGATGAATGAGCTGACTAAAATTAAAAACGTAATGCAAAAAATCGTACCCGATGCTCCGCATGAAGTGTTGTTGGTGCTTGACGGTTCTACGGGGCAAAATGCCTTTGAACAGGCTAAGCAGTTTACCAAAGCAACCGATGTGACAGCGTTGGCCATTACGAAACTTGATGGTACGGCTAAAGGTGGTGTGGTAATTGGCATCTCTGATCAGTTTAAAATTCCGGTTAAATATATTGGGCTCGGTGAGGGAATAGACCATTTACAAGTATTTGACAAAGATAAGTTTGTTGAAACACTTTTCGAATAAATGCCCCTAATTTTCTCAGAGGAGACTTAAAGAAGTAACTCACTTATTTGTTTAGATTCAAAGAATCTTTGTAGAACTCGTAATATGTCAATTGAAAATATAAGTAAAGGAATAGTCGATGTTGTGACGCTCGGTTGTTCGAAAAATCTGGTTGATTCGGAGCAGTTGATGCGTCAGTTTGATGTGCTGGGTTATCAAGTGCGTCACGATGCTGAAAATCCTGATGGTGAAATTGTAATTATAAATACTTGTGGATTTATTGGCGATGCCAAGGAGGAAAGTATTAATACTATTTTACAATTTGCCGATTTACGGAAGCAGAATAAAATAGGAAAGCTGTTTGTTATGGGTTGTTTGTCTGAGCGATATTTGAAAGAGTTGAGTTTGGAGATCCCTGAGGTAGACAAATTCTATGGTAAATTCAATTATACTGATATCCTCAAGGAGATAGGGCAGGAGTATCGTGCGGATTTACGATTGGAAAGAACATTAACTACCCCAAATCATTATGCGTATATAAAAATATCGGAAGGCTGTAACCGTACCTGCTCGTATTGTGCTATCCCTATTATAACCGGAAAACATCGTTCCAGATCGATGGAAGACATTGAGAGTGAAGTGAAGGTATTGGTATCTAAGGGAGTTAAGGAGTTTCAGCTTATAGCTCAGGATTTGTCGTATTACGGGCATGATCGTTATAAGACCTTGAAATTAGCAGAACTAACAGAACGGCTTTCTGATATTCGGGGGGTGGAATGGTTGCGTCTGCATTATGCTTATCCAGCTCAGTTTCCCTACGATATTTTGAAGGTAATGCGTGAGCGTGATAATGTTTGTAACTATCTTGATTTAGCTCTACAGCATATTAGTGATAATATGCTGACTAAGATGAGGAGAAATATCAGCTCGGCTCAGACTTATGAACTCATTGATAGAATTAGAACCGAAGTGCCTGATATACATTTGCGAACCACATTATTATTGGGTCATCCCGGTGAAACAGAAGAAGATGTTGAAGAACTAAAGACTTTTGTTCGGAAAGCTCGATTTGAGCGTCTAGGGGCTTTTGCATTTTCGAATGAGGAGGGGACTTTTGCATATAAAACCTATCAGGATGATATTCCTGATGACGTGAAGCAGAAACGGGTTGATGAAATAATGTCTATTCAACAAAGTATTTCAGCAGAGATTAATCAGGCCAAGATTGGAAAAACATTGAAAGTTATGATTGATAGGGTGGAGGATGAGTATTTTGTAGGAAGAACTGAATATGATTCGCCTGAAGTTGATCCGGAAGTGTTGATTCCAATTGCTACCCCGGGCGTAAGAAAAGGTGAGTTTTATCAGGCGAAAATTGTTGATGCTACTGATTTTGATCTTTATGGAGTAGCCCCCTAAATCCCCCAAGGGGGACTTGAAACATTGATTGTAATTTTCTTATAACAGTAATAATCTATTAACTAAGTCTTAAAAGTTCCCCCTCTGGGAATTTAGGAGGCTTCAATTATTATGAACCACAAGGAATTAATAGCCAGCATGGCAATCAAACTGAATGCTCCGAAGTCGGTAGTTGCCGACTTGTTGGATGTTACGGTTGCAACTTGTACGGAGTTGCTTGTTGATGAAAAAACGATTGGTTTTCAAAGTTTTGGCAACTTTGAAGTACGAAAAAAAGAAGAACGTCTATCGGTTCATCCTGCTACTCAAATCAGAACACTGATTCCGCCGAAATTGGTTGTTAGTTTTAAGCAAAGTAATATTCTGAAAGAGAAACTTAAAGATTTGCCTCATAATGAATAAGGAAAAGATTTCATCTCAGGAAGTTATTGACCTCGTTTCGTCGAAATCGCTGGTTAGTAAACGTGTGGCAGAAGATTTTTTGAAAGCAATGATTTCTTCTGTCGAAGAGGCTTTGTTATCAGGAGAAGTTGTCAAGATTAAGAATCTCGGTACGTTTAAGCTTCAATGGAATGAACCTCGAAAGAGTGTAAATGTTCAGACCGGCGAAGAAATTTTGTTGTCGGGATATCATAAAGTGGTCTTTACTCCGGATGCGATTTTGAGAGATGCTGTAAATGAACCCTTCGCTCATTTAACGCCTGTTGAATTAGAATCGGAGAATCCGGAGCCAATACAAGAAAGTACTGAAGTAGGTCTTGATCCGTTGAGAATATTTACGGATCAAGCAACTGAGATAAAAGATCTTATTAATGAAATCCAGGCTCTGTCTCCAAAGACAAAACCGGTTTCAGCAAAAAAGGATGAAGTATTGCCTGAAAAATCTGATGAGCAAGATGAAGTCTTTGTTGATAAAATACGAGAAGATCAGAAAGTAATAACAGATACCTCGCTTGATCATGAAAAGATTGCACCGCTTGAAGATGATTTTGAACCCCTTCATGAAAAAGTAGTTTCCGAAAAATCGTTCGATTCTATGGCTTCTTCAGAGACAAAAAAGAAGAAACTTGAACCGGAAGTTTTAGAATCAATAGATAGTTTGATTCCGGAGTTTGAGTCAACCCCATTTTTAAAGGATCTTGAGTCCCCCAAAAGGCAAAAAGCATGGCTCTGGGTTTTAATTGTTGTTCTGTTGCTTGGTGTTAGTGGCTTTGGCTTGTATTTCTTTTGCCCACCGGTTACAAGTTTCGCCGATAAATTTAAAACTAATATTACTAAGGCTGCTGAAAGTATGTCATTTACTGAGACTTTAAATACTATCTCGGGCTGGTTTGCTTCAAAGCCTAAGCCGGCTCCTGCAATTAAAACTATTGTGATACCGAAAGATACTGCGGATAATGATTCCATAGAGAAGAAGGAAGCGGTTGATAGTCTTCAATTGTTATTTGATAATCCGAGGATTTATAAGCAATTTGTTGCAACGGAAACTATTGAACCTGGAAATCGACTGACTTTGATGGCAAAAAAATATTATGGTAACAAAGATTTTTGGGTTTATATTTATGAAGCCAATAGGGCTAAAATACCGAACCCGGATCGTATTGCTCAGGGAACCTTAATTAAAATTCCCAAATTGGATTCAAGATTGATAGATGCGACTAATCCTCGTTGTATCAAAAAGGCAAAAGAGTTGCATGATGTCTATGTAAATAATTAACTTGTCTAACTATTGGGTGCTTTTACTAATAGTACTGTCGTCTTGTTATTTAACCATATGCATTCTGCATCTATTTGCATATACGGAACTTTTTTTAATTCAAAAAAGTATAAATGCGTCAAGAAATTTAGTGATAAAATCGATTTGTACTTAATGTTCTAAATTCACGTTAATAGATGTCAAATGTGTGGATTAACGTTTCAAATAACACTATATTTGTTCAACAAAAAAACAACAATACAAACATAAAATAATATGATTCAATCTGTTGATATTAGGGAACTTAATGAGAGAATAGAAAAACAAAGCTCTTTTGTTGATGCATTAACCATGGGAATGGATAAAGTAATTGTAGGTCAAAAGCACTTGGTAGAGTCCTTATTGATTGGTTTACTTTCTGATGGTCACATTTTACTTGAAGGTGTACCGGGTTTGGCAAAAACTTTAGCTATTAAAACCTTGTCGGATTTGATTAAAGGAAATTATAGCCGAATTCAGTTTACACCTGATTTATTGCCAGCTGATGTGGTTGGAACTATGATTTATAGTCAAAAAAATGAGGAGTTCAGTATTAGAAAAGGGCCGATTTTTGCTAATTTGGTTTTGGCTGATGAAATAAACCGTGCCCCGGCTAAAGTTCAGAGTGCTTTGCTTGAAGCAATGCAGGAACGTCAGGTAACTATTGGTGATCATACATACAAATTGGAAGAACCATTTTTAGTAATGGCAACGCAAAACCCGATTGAGCAAGAAGGAACTTATCCACTTCCCGAAGCTCAGGTTGACCGTTTTATGTTGAAAGTAATTATCAATTATCCGAAGAAGGAAGAGGAAAAACTGATTATCCGTCAGAATTTGCTGAAGGAAAAACCAGTAGTGCTTCCAATATTAACTCCAAAAGATATTATTGAAGCTCGGGATGTGGTTCGTCAGGTTTATATCGATGAAAAAATTGAACGTTATATCGTTGATATTGTATTTGCTACCCGTTTTCCGCAAGATTATGGTTTGGACTCATTGAAAGAAATGATTTCTTTTGGGGCTTCTCCTCGTGCATCTATCAATTTGGCTTTGGCAGCACGTGCTTATGCATTTATCAAACGAAGAGGTTATGTGATACCTGAAGATATTCGTGCCGTTTGTTATGATGTATTACGCCATCGTATTGGTTTGAGTTATGAGGCTGAAGCTAATAATGTGACTTCGGACGAGATTATCACTGATATTTTAAACACGGTTGAAGTGCCTTAAATAATAAGCTGATTTACCGATTATTGTTTTGGTAAAATGAAAGAAAATTGGTAATGTTTATGATGTTATTTATAATTGAAAAATAGCCTGTTGGCCTATTGCCACATTGGCAAATTCGAATTATGGAAACCAGTGAATTAATAAAGAAAGTACGGAAAATTGAGATTAAAACACGTGGACTGTCGAAGAATATCTTCGCCGGTGAATATCACTCTGCTTTCAAAGGGCGTGGAATGACTTTTGCTGAAGTGCGTGAATATCAATATGGAGATGACATTCGATCCATTGATTGGAACGTAACTGCTCGTTTTGGACATCCGTACATTAAAGTTTTTGAAGAAGAGCGTGAGTTGACAGTGGTGTTGATGATTGATGTCTCTGCAAGTCGTGAATTTGGCTCTGCATCTCAACTTAAGAAAGATATCTTCACAGAGGTAGCTGCCACACTGGCTTTTTCAACCATTCAGAATAATGATAAAATAGGTGTGATTTTTTTCTCAGATAAAATAGAGAAGTTTATTCCACCTAAAAAAGGTCGCAAGCATGTATTGCATATTATTCGGGAATTGATTGATTTCAAGCCGGAAAGTAATAAGACAGATATTGCCGGAGTTTTGCGCTATTTTACAAATGCTATCAAAAAAAGCTGTACTGCATTCATTATATCCGACTTCATTGATGATAATTTTCAAAAAGAGTTGAATATTGCAAGCCAGAAGCATGATGTAGTTGCTTTGCAGGTTTATGATCTTCGTGAAACGGAACTCCCTAATGTTGGCTTGGTGAAATTAAAAGATGCCGAGTCAGGTGAGAGAATTTGGGTAGACACATCCGACAAACGCCTGCGTACTACGTATAAGCATGCCTGGGGAGAAGGTCAGTTAGCTTTACAAAAAACATTCACAAAATCAGGAGTTGATTTGGTTTCCATGAGTACGTCTGACGATTATGTTAAGGCTCTGATGAAGTTGTTTAAAATGAGAGCCTAGTTTTTTGAAGACGCCAATTTGAAAATATGGATAGTAGATATTTATAAATTAGAAAATTGGAAATTGAATAATTAAATATTTGTATGAGAAAATTCCTTTTGTTGTCTCTTCTTATCGCCTCATTAGCACATGTTGATTTGCGGGCTCAGAAAATAACCGTTAATGCTCGTTTAGACTCTACGGTTATTTGGATAGGGAGTCAGACTCATTTGACATTTCAGGTATCACAGCAGCCAAAACAGAAAGTAGTTATGCCGGTTTTTTCCGGCAATATCGTTGCTGGATTGGAAACTGTAGAACCAGTTAAAACTGATACTGTAAAATCGCCTGATGGACATTTATTGGTTAATCAACATTATCTGGTTACGGCCTTTAAAGATTCGTTGATATACATTCCTCCTTTTCCATTTGTTTTAAATGGAGATACTGTCTGGTCCAAATCGTTATCACTTAAAGTTGTTCAGCCATTTAAAATTGATACCGCCTCTAACAAAATAGCTGATATAAAGTCTGTTTTATCTCCTAAATTTGATTGGAAAAGTTTCCTGCTGACAGTTCTTCTTATTGTTGTAATTATTGGTTTACTTGTTTTGCTGTATTTTATATACAAAAGGTATTTCAAGAAAAAGCCGGTATTGAATGACAAAGAAATAAGATTACTTTTACCAGCACATGTTGTTGCTTTGAACCAGTTGGATAAAATGAAACAAGAAAAATCCTGGCAGCATGGGCGATCGAAAGAATTTCATACACAGTTGACTGATATACTTCGGGAATACATTGAAAGAGTATTCAATATTAATAGTATGGAAATGACTTCAGATGAAATTCTGGAACAACTACGAGGTCTTAAACTAGAGCAGAAAGCAACCTATCTGGGCTTAGAGCAAATATTAAAATTAGCTGATTTGGTTAAGTTTGCAAAGTGGGATGCAATGCCAGATGAGCATGAATTAAGTCTTTTGAATGCTTATTCGTTTGTTAATCAAACAAAAGTGGAAGAGCCAAAACCATTATACGAAGTTAAAACTGAAGAATTAAATGAGACTAAGTAATTGATATACATAATCAATTATTGTAATTATAATATAATGATGACATTTCATAATCCAGAATATTTATTCTTACTGTTATTGCTTATTCCAATCATATTTTGGTATGTTTGGGAGATGCATAAATCGGATGCGAGTCTTCAGATTTCATCGCATCGGAATTTGGTACAGTTTCCAAAAAGCAGAAAAGTAAAGTTAAGACATATTCCTTTTATTCTACGAACTTTGGCTATAGCGTCTATTATTATGGCGCTGGCTCGTCCGCAAGCTTCAAATAGTTGGAGAACGCAAAATACAGAAGGAATAGATATTATGATGGCGTTAGATCTTTCGGGAACTATGATGGCGGAAGACTTAAAACCAAATCGGTTAGAAGCTGCTAAATCTGTAGCCTCTGAATTTATCCTTTCTCGTCCGAATGATAATATCGGGTTGGTGGTTTTTGCCCGCGAGAGTTTCACACAATGTCCGTTGACAACAGATCATGCCGTATTAATTAATTTATTTAATGGTGTGAAATATGGATTAATTGAAGACGGAACAGCTATCGGACTTGGTTTGGCAAATGCCGTGAATCGAATAAAAGATGGAAAGTCAAAATCTAAAGTTATCATTTTGCTGACTGATGGTTCAAATAATAGTGGAGATATTGCTCCAATAACTGCAGCAGAAATAGCAAAGACGTTTGGAATCAGAATCTATACTATTGGAGTAGGTACACGTGGTACTATCAGGATTCCGATCCCAACTCCTATGGGAATTCAATATCAGCAGGTACAGTCGGAGTTTGATCAAAAGTCTTTGCAGAATATAGCAAATATGACTGGTGGTAAGTATTTCGGTGCTACTGATAACTCCAAGCTAAGACATATTTATCAGGAAATTGATCAGTTGGAAAAAACCAGAATTAAGGTGCATGAATACAATAAAAAAGATGAACAGTTTTATGTGTTTAGTATCTTAGCATTTTTATTTTTGTCATTAGAAGTTCTGTTACGCAACACTGTTTTCAGACGAATTCCATAATTGATTGATCGCAATAAGTTTAATATTGATCTTGTTGTCGATAATTAAAAGTTTAGAATACTAAACGGAGAATACAAAACTTATCAAACTATTTAAAACATAATGTTTAGATTTGCTCACCCTGAATATTTATTTTTGCTTCTGTTAATCCCGGTATTGATAGGTATATTTATTTATACAAGCATACAGAAACGCAGAAATATAGCCAAATTCGGAAATCCTGATTTGCTGGCTCAACTAATGCCTAATGTGTCAAAAATTCGCCCGCAGCTTAAATTCTATTTGCAGCTGGTTGCTATATTTTTTCTTATAATAGTCTTGGCTCAACCTCAGTTTGGCACAAAAGTTGAAAAAAACAAGCGTAAAGGTATTGAAGTAATGATTGCCTTGGACGTTTCGAATTCAATGATGGCTCAGGATGTACTGCCAAGTAGGTTAGATAATGCAAAACAGGTTTTATCTCAGTTGGTAGATGATATGACTGATGATAAAATTGGGTTAGTCGTTTTTGCAGGCGATGCCTATACACAGCTACCAATAACAGTTGACTATGTATCTGCGAAGATGTTTTTATCATCTATTTCCCCTCAACTCGTTCCTCGTCAGGGGACAGCAATTGGAAGTGCTATTGATTTGGCCATAAAATCATTTGGCACTAAAGGTCAAGCAGGCAGAGCTATTATTGTGATTACTGACGGTGAAAATCATGAAGATGATGCTATAGGAGCTGCAAAGCTGGCTGCTGAAAATAATATTGCAGTGCATGTGATTGGGATGGGAAAATCTGATGGAGCTCCGATTCCGGTTCCCGGAACTATGAGCTTTATGAAGGATAAAGATGGAAATGTAGTAGTTTCGAAACTGAATGAAGATATGTGTAAGCAAATAGCATTTGCCGGCAAAGGAACCTATGTTCATGCGGATAATAGTAATGGCGCTTATCGGGTTATCAATAAAGAACTTGATAAACTGGCAAAATCGGATATAAAATCAAGTGCTTTTTCGGAGTATAATGAGCAATTTCAATCATTTGCCTTGCTGGCATTACTTATATTAGTTGTTGACTTCTTTATATTCGACCGAAAGAATAAACGATTGAGTAAGATCAAAATCTTTGATTTAAAAGAAAAAGTCACTAGAATTTGACAATTTATTTATTACAATTCAGGCAATGAGAAAGATAGTATATATATTGATGATGAGTATATTGACAGTTTCTGTTTCAGCTCAGAAAGAAAGTGATGATGTGCGAAATGGTAATAAGTTGTATAAGTCATCGAAATTCACAGAAGCTGAGATAGCTTATCGTAAAGGACTTCAAAAGAATTCGAAATCGTTTGAGGCCACATATAATCTTGGGAACGCTTTGTTTCGGCAAAAAAAATACGCTGAAGCTCTTCAGCAATACAATAATGCAATATCGCTTCAGCCCAAAGAAAAACAACGAATAGCTGCCGCATTTCACAATACAGGTAATTCATTACTGCTTGATAAGAAAGTAGAAGAGAGTATCAAGGCTTATGAAATGGCTTTAAAGAATAATCCCAGAGATAATGAAACCCGTTATAACCTGGCCTATGCGCAGGCTCTGTTGAAGCAACAGAATAAAAATAAAGATAAGAATAAAGACA
>DAIQOQ010000059.1:10667-14332 GCA_036787795.1 Paludibacter sp.
GACAAGGATAAAAATAAAGATCAGAATAAACAAAATCAACCTAAACAGGATCAAAAACCAAAAGAGCAACCTCAACAACAACAGCAGCAGAAGTCTCAGATGTCAAAAGAGAATGCTCAACAGATCTTAGATGCTTTGCAGCAGGATGAAAAGAATGCTCAGGAAAAAGCAAAAAAACAGCAGGTTAGAGGAACTAAGAATGCTGAAAAGAATTGGTAACCGATGATTAACTGATCCTTGACAATTGTTAATGCTTTGATTTTAAATAAGAATATGAAACTCAGAATAATTTTTTTATCGCTATCGCTTTTATTACTTAATTCGTTTATAGCAAAAGCCGATGAACCAGTTCGTTTTTCGGCATCAGCTCCATCATCAGTTGTTGTAGATAAGCCATTTCAATTGGTTTATTCAGTGAATGCTTCGGGTCGAGATTTACGCGCTCCAGAGATAAATAATTTTGATATCTTAGCAGGTCCGTTTCAATCGCACAGTTCCAGCATTCAAATAATCAATGGGCGTCAATCTTCTTCGGAAGCAGATTCATATACCTATACTCTTCAGGCGCAAAAAGTTGGAACTTTTACTATTCCTTCGGCCAGTATCATTGTAAATGGACGTAAATATACTTCTAATGGTGTTTCCATAAGAGTTTTACCAGCAGACTCAAAGACATCATCCAGATCGCAGGGAGGTGTTCAGGGTAACTCTTCACGAGGCGGAAGTAGTGCTGCTATAACGAATGACAATCTGTTTATACGTGCAGAGGCATCAAAAACAAATGTTTATGAGCAAGAAGCCATTGTGGTAACTTACAAGCTTTATACTTTGGTAGATGTGGTTCAATGTAGTCCTAAAAAGATGATTGACTTCAATGGATTTATGAAGCAGGATATTGATCAACCCACGAATAAGCAATTTTCGTTAGAACGCTACAACGGAAGAAATTATACTTCAGTAGTCCTGTTTAAGTTTTTGCTTTATCCGCAACATGCCGGTGTATTACAAATTGATAAATGGAACTTTGAGGCTGTTGTTCAGGTGAAGAACAAAACAGCGGCACGAAGCATCTTTGATGACTTTTTTGACTCCTATACGAATGTAACAAAGAGCGTGGTTGCTCCTGCAATAAAAATTAATGTAAATGCACTTCCTGCCGGTAAGCCGGCTTCTTACAGCGGAACTGTTGGGCATTTTAATATGAATGCCAATATTTCGTCTACACAAGTCAAGGCAAACGATGCTGTTACCATAAAGCTGAATATTGCCGGTAGTGGTAATATGAAATTGATAAAAAATCCAACCATAAAGTTCCCGGATGGATTTGAAGCATACGATCCGAAGGTGACCAACAACTTTAAAACAACTTCGTCCGGTGTATCAGGAAATAAAGTTATTGAGTATATGTTTATTCCGCGGCATTCGGGTAATTTCCAGATACCTTCCGCCGAATTTTCTTACTTTGATACGCAAAGCAGAAGTTATAAAACTTTAAGAACTCCTGTTTATCAAATGCAGGTTGCAAAGGGTGCTGGTGGAGAAAGCTCAACTGTGGCTGCCAGCAGCTATGTTGATAAAGAAGATGTGAAACAGTTGAGTAAAGACATCCGATATATTCAGACAGATAAAATTGTTTTATCAAAAGAAGAAGAACCTATTTTCGGTTCGGTAATATCCTGGCTTATGTATCTGATACCATTGGTTATCTCATTGATATTATTCACATTCTTCCGAAAACAAGCCAAAGAAAATGCCAATATTAGCTTGGTGAAGAACAAAAAAGCTAATAAAGTAGCTCAAAAACGGCTACGGTTAGCTCAAAAGCTCTTGAAAGAAGGTAATAAAGATCGTTTTTACGACGAGGTATTGAAAGCAACCTGGACCTATTTGAGTGATAAGTTATCTATTCCTGTTGCATTGCTGACTAAAGATAATGTTGAATCGGAACTGTCAAAGCACAATGTAGAGGCAACTCATATCAATCAATTCACTGAAATATTGAATACCTGTGAGTTTGCCCGATATGCTCCTAATTCAGGTCAGCAGGAGATGGGAAATCTGTACGCAGATACAATTAAGGCAATCAGTGATTTGGAGGAAATTTTCAAAAAATAATAAATGCATCATTTAGAACATTATATGAAACGTATCATTCTGTTTATATCCTTAGTTTTGTGTTTCGGCTCGTTTGCCTCGGCACAATCGGATGCGATAAAACAAGCAAATAGTTTATATGTAAAAGGCGACTATACGTCGGCTGCAAAGCGTTATGAAGAAATATTAGCCAAAGATGGTATAGCGCCGGAGTTATACTATAACCTCGGAAATGCTTACTACAAATCGAATGAAATCGGTCGGTCGATTTTGAATTATGAACGAGCATTACGTCTTTCGCCATCGTTTGAAGATGCACGGTTTAATCTGGAATTGGCACAATTGAAAGTTGTAGACAATAACGTTCAATCGTCGACTTTCTTTTTGGGCCGCTGGATACAGAATCTGATAAACACACTGACTTCAAATCAATGGCTGTTTACAAGCTTTAGTATCTTTATTATAGCTCTGATACTTGTATTTATATTTATATTCGGACCGTCAAGAGCTGTTCGAAAGGCTTCGTTTTACTGCGGTCTCGTTCTGTTTGGTATCAGCTTTCTGACTATTGTTTTTGCAGGAGTATCCCGAAATCAATTGGTTAATCATGGTCAGGCGATTGTGATGCAGGGAGCTGTGACCGTGAAAAGCTCGCCGGATAAAAGTGGAACCGATCTGTTTCAGTTGCATGAAGGTACCAAAGTTACTGTGAAAAGTACGCTGGGTAACTGGTACGAAATAAAGGTAGGTAGCGGAAATGTAGGATGGTTGGAACAATCGAATGTTGAGAAAATATAAGCTTTCACTCTTCTCCTATTTTAATTTATAACACATATAGGCTAATGCATCTGATTGAATTGCTGAAACAGCTGGATACGAATATTTTTCTGTCAATAAACGGACTTCATACTTCGTTCTTTGATGGATTTATGTATGCTGTTAGTGCTAAATTCACTTGGATTCCTCTTTATATTTCCGTCTTATATATACTTATAAAACAGTGGAAGAAGGAGGCTGTTTGGTTGATCTTAGCCTTGGTTCTTTGTATCGTAATTTCCGATCAGGTTGCATCCGGTCTTCTGAAACATTTGGTAAAACGACTCCGTCCTTCGCATGTCGATGATTTAAGAGGTCTGGTCCATTTAGTTCGGGATTATAGCGGAGGAATGTATGGATTCGCGTCGTCGCATGCTTCCAATACAGTGGGGTTTGCACTGCTTTCATCTTTAATTCTGAAGCAACGAAACTATACGTTTGCAATCTTTTCTTGGGCAATAATCACTTCTTATTCGCGCATTTATCTGGGTGTTCATTACCCGGGTGACATATTGGGTGGAGCGCTTATAGGTTCGCTTGCAGCTTTACTTTGCTATTGGGTTTTAAGAAGGTATCGTTCGGCACAATTAGTTCACAATAATGAAAGAACTACTGCTGAATTCGATAAAACTATCCCAGTGTGGGTTTTAGGTGTTATTTTCTTCGGGATTATTGCTTACAGCATTTTTATTTTTTAGCTGCAGCTTTTGTAACGAATTGTCCAGTTATTCCCTGTTCATTACTATTCCAAAATT
>DAIQOQ010000234.1:0-4660 GCA_036787795.1 Paludibacter sp.
CGGTAATGCACTGCATGAACCATAATTGATTGATAAAAAAAACAAAGATCCCACAATGTCAATAAAAACTTTTCATGTTCGCAATTTATTAATATATCTATCCTTATCAATGAGCTCTTTGCAGGCGCAGGATTTAAGAACGGAAATCAATTTCTCGAAGCATAAATTCTTGCCTTTTTACAATCTCAAGAAACTAAATAATCCTTCTATTTTTCAGGGAAACAATAAAACCAAAAACTATTTTGAAGGATGGTATTTTAAAATGGTTTCAGAAAATGGGTCATCTGTTCTTAGTGTGATACCGGGAATATCATTGTCCGCTGATGGAAAAGAAAAACATGCTTTTATTCAATTAATTAATGGTGTTACGGCTCAAACCAAATACTATAAATTTCCAATTGAAGAATTTTCATTTTCAAAAAAGGATTTTGAAATAAAAATTGGAGATAATTATTTCTCGAAAGACAGCATTATCCTTCATTTAAAGGACAGCGACTCCTTTGTTTCAGGAAAAATAGAAATGTCCAATCAAGTTGAATATACTTCCGGTAAATGTATGGTTCCCGGAATTATGGGATGGTATCGCTTAGTACCCTTTATGCAATGTTATCACGGAGTTGTAAGTCTATCAAATAAACTAAGGGGGAATTTGCTGATTAACAATGAAATCTTTGATTTTAATAACGGTAAAGGTTACGTTGAGAAGGATTGGGGCTCAGGCATGCCTTCGGCTTGGATTTGGATGCAAAGCAATCATTTTAATGATTCCAACAGTTCCTTCATGCTCTCCATAGCTGATATACCTTGGCTGGGAAAATCATTTACCGGCTTTTTAGGCTTTTTTTATTATAACCATCAGATATATCGCTTTGCTACCTATCTCAGAACTAAACTGCAATTGGAAATTGCTGATTCAAATGTATTAAAAATAAAAATCAAGAATAGGAAAAATACGTTTTTATTGAATGTCAAATCAAACAATGCCGGTTTATTAAAAGCCCCTGTAAAAGGTTCAATGGACCGGAGAATTCCTGAAAGTATTGATGCAACACTAAAAATTACAATGTTAGACATTAAGGGACACATTCTCTTTATTGACAGCACAAATATAGCAGGCCTTGAAATGGTGGGGGATTATCAAAAATTTCAAGGATTACTAAAATAAAGAACTGAATAACCAATTTAGAAATTAACCGATAAGGCAAATGCAATATCTCATTGAACTTCCATTGATTAATGAGTTGGTTCAGAAGTTATTTATTACCACAACTTGCAGCAACATTGACAAAATAACTAAATGAGTATTTGAAATAAAGCAATAGCCGCTAATACACGCCTCGGTCACCGGCTGGCTGACGTGCATTCCGGCAGTTTTGCTCCCGCATTCACTTTGTCGTTTCACAACAGCGAATTGAAAATCAGCGAAGCTAATGCTCCCTCCGTCTGACGGACAAATGCCAATAGTCTCAGTCGTTAGACAGAGTAAAAACTAAAGATGAATCTCAGAGAATTAGATAGTTGAAACTTTTCTCGGAAAGGCATCCAAGGATTTTTAAGTAGAGAGTTGAGTTTTTGCGCAGACTCTCGATACCGGCAAGGCTAAATAACCGCACAGTCAGATACTTGAAAAAATATCATGACAGACAACCATTCAGACTTACCGACAACAATT
This sequence comes from Paludibacter sp., assembly GCA_036787795.1. Lineage (GTDB taxonomy): Bacteria > Bacteroidota > Bacteroidia > Bacteroidales > Paludibacteraceae > Paludibacter. The sequence continues at coordinate 1,673 of DAIQOQ010000234.1, forward strand.
ATTTGATAATTTTCTCTCGGTGTGCTATTCCCCAATCTATCAGATTAAGAATGATTGTTTGTAGCGTTAAACCATGCTCTGTAAGCTCATACTGAACCGTTATGGGTTGCGTATCTAAAACGGTTCGTTTGACCAATTGATTTATTTCCAAATCCTTTAATTCTTTGCTCAACATTCTGTTGGAAATTCCTTCTATATCATTCAAAAGATCGGAAAACCGTCTTTTGTTATAACAGCAAAGAGATGATATGATGGATATTTTCCATTTACCGTTCAGTACGTCCATTGAATCCTGGACAGCTCTCATTTTTCTCTTGTATTCCTTTTGAAAATCTGTTACTTGACACTCCATAATGTTACTTTGTTACTTCTATGATACTATTCCTTTTCGGTACAAAGTTACTATAAATAACTTGAGTTATCTACCTTTGCGGCTCAAACATTAAATAATAGAAAAAATGAGCAAATTAAAAAACAAAGTAGCGGTAGTTACCGGAGCATCAAAAGGAATAGGTGCATCTATCGCAAAACACTTTGCGGCAGAAGGCGCAAAGGTAGTTCTGAATTATGCCTCAAGCAAAGAAGACGCGGATAGAGTGGTTAAGGAGATAACCGACAATGGAGGAACAGCCATTTCGGTACAGGCCGATGTATCGAAAGAAGCCGATGTAATCAGGCTGTTTGAAGAAACTAAAAATGCTTTCGGCACATTGGATATTTTAGTAAACAATGCAGGTATATATATTTATGAGCCTGTAGAACAGATTTCGGCAGCAACATTCCATAAATCTTTTAATATAAATGTTTTGGGTTCTATTCTTGCCATTCAGGAAGCATTGAAATTGTTTGGCGGTAAGGGTGGAAATATTATCAATATTAGTTCAGTTGTAAGCAATGCGCCTACACCTAAAGGTTCTGTATATTCTGCTACAAAAGCAGCATTAGATGCCATTACTGTTTCTTTATCTAAAGAGTTTGCAGGAAGGAACATTCGTATCAATTCAATTCTGCCTGGTCTTGTGGAAACCGAAGGCTTGCATAGTGCGGGTTTTATCGGAGGCGAAGCGGAAGCACATTTTGTTTCAAAAACACCACTTGGTCGTAGAGGTCAGCCCGAAGACATTGCGAAAGTAGCCGTATTTCTTGCTTCCGATGATGCAGCGTGGATTACAGGTGAGCAAATTTCCGTATCGGGTGGTCTGTATAGTTCTTAAATTAAAATATTATGTCTTACAAACGCGATTGGACTCAAGATCATCCCCACAACACTAGTGGAAGCTAAGTGATATGTTACATTATCTGATGGGACAAAACACACAACAGCACATCCACGATAAGCTGATTGAAAAGGCAAAAGAAAAACTATCCACTACCGATTTATCGGTTAGCGAAATTGCTTATGAATTAGGGGTTGAACACTCGCAGTCGTTCAGTAAGTTATTCAAGATAAAAACAACTATTTCACCTATGAAATTCAGACAATCGTTTAATTGATACAAAAAGGGCATACACAATAACAAAACAGTAAAAGGCAGGTGAAATTGAATCAATTTCACCTGCTTTCGTTTCGTTGGCTAAAAATGTGTGAATCATATAACTTTATTCAAAAATTGTGTAATCTTTTGTTCTTTAATTTAAGGAGCTTTGTAGTATAAAAGTAAACAAATGAAAGCGAACAGTATGAAAAAGGTTTTGATAGCATTGGATTACAATCCAACGGCAAAAAAAGTGGCAGAAGATGGCTATGCAATGGCTAAAGCAATGAACGCTGAGATTTTGTTATTGCATGTCGGGCTCGATTTAGGCATGTACTCTACCGTTTATCCTGATATGGGTGGATGGCAAATCGACTCAGTAGATCTAATGGATGAATATGATAATGCAAATAAGGCGTCGCATAATTTTTTGGAAAAAGCAAAAAAACATTTAGGCGATACTTCAATTCAGATTATGCAGAAAGAAGGCGATGCTGCTCAAATGATATTAGAAGCTGCACATGAAATAAAAGCTGATTGCATTGTAATGGGTTCGCATAGTCAGAAATGGCTGGAAAGTATTCTTTTGGGCAGCGTAACTAAAGAAGTATTGCAAAAAACCAGTATCCCAATGTTCATCGTTCCGACTAAGAAAATAGATTAACCACACTTTAATGAGCAATACACTATATGGGGATAATCTTAATTATATTCTGCGAAAAAACAACGGAAGGGTGAAGTTAAGTACCGAAGTCTTCTAATAAATTTGGACTTCAACTCTAAAAACTTCTCTTTCGTTGCTTTTGCAGTTTTAACTATGAACTTTCTTTCTCTTCGTCTGTAACAAAAAGAAAAGTATAATTTTAAAGTAATTAATTATGGCTAAATATTCAAAGAAAGCCCTGAACAAAATCGGAACAGTCATGCATGAATTTAAGCTTGGAAAACTAAAATCAGGCAAAGGAGGTCAGGGTGGAATCGTAAAAAGCCGCAAGCAAGCTATAGCCATTGGCATCAGTGAAGCACGACAAGAAGGCGACAAGGTTCCTAAAGAAAAGGGTTAATTAAACAGGTCATACAGAATGGAAGACTTAAAACAGTTGGAATTTATTGCAACTAATTCAAAAGAAATTCTTGATAAGCAAGTAGATTCCTATCGGCAGCAACATTCGTATGCCGGAACAATTATTGGTATTACTGCTCTGTTCATACCATTCTTTCTTAGCAGTCTTGGTGCTTTTCATTTAATCCGATTTGTTTCGGTTATTCCCATCGCTCTTTTTATTTGGGCAATACTATTATTGCTAAACCTTTTTAAAACGAAACCACTCGATCAGGCTTACAATGTAGAAAAGTACCAGGAGCTATTAACGAACACGTATAAAGAAATACTGCTAAGTGAAATTGAAGCCAACCTACAGTCGTACAATAAGAACAAAATAATTACTGAGAAAGGGAATAAAAATTATATAAGAGCAATGAAGCTAATTACTATTGCACTTTTGTTTTCCAT
>DAIQOQ010000235.1:0-4658 GCA_036787795.1 Paludibacter sp.
GAAATGGCAAAATTGGCTCAAAAAGACGGTGTGATCAAGGGTATTCTGTTGCATCAGGGAGAGTCAAATACAAACGATAGCATTTGGCCACAAAAAGTAAAAGGTGTTTATGACAATTTGATTAAAGATCTTAATCTTAACCCCAAGAACGTTCCGCTACTTGCTGGTGAACTTGTTAACACGGATCAGAAGGGTGCTTGTGCAAGTATGAATAAGATTATAGCAACGCTACCTAAAATTATTACCAATTCCTACGTCATTCCTTCGACCGGCTGCACAGGTATACCCGACCATTTGCATTTTACAGCGGATGGTTATAGAGAACTAGGAAAACGATATGCTGCACAAATGCTATCTTTATTGGGTTATAAAATTGCGAATCCTGAATGATCTGAAGTGTTCAGTAACGATAGGATTTAGCACCTCACAGATATTATCTAATTTATAAATTACTAACAAATGAAAAAAATCATATTTATAGCTCTGTTTTTTCTAATCTATTTTTCCTTAAATGGATTTTGTACTCAACTTAAATCAGATACCACCGCTGGAGCTCCAATTCCATCGGAAATAGAAAATCCCGAATTACTTGGGATAAATAAAGAACCATATCATGCCACGTTAATGCCTTATGGCAATTTGCAAGAGGCGTTGGTTGCCAGACGACATGCATCTTCGCTTTGTCGTACTTTGAACGGAGCATGGAAATTTAATTGGGTGCCACGTCCCGAACAACGTCCGGTTGACTTTTACAAACCGGGTTTTGATGTATCTGCATGGAAAGAAATTCCTGTACCCTCAAACTGGGAGGTACAAGGATATGGAACACCTTTTTATCGCAATCTGGGATATACGATAAAGAAGGATTATCCGCATGTGATGAGTGAACCTGAAAAATGGTATACATCCTATAAAGAGAGAAATCCGGTAGGTAGCTATCGTCGTGAATTTGAAGTTCCTGCCGAATGGATTGGTCGTCGTAATTTTATCACATTTGATGGCGTTGACTGTGCTTTCTTTCTGTGGGTAAATGGCGAAAAAATTGGCTTTAGCGTAAACAGTCGTAACGCAGCCGAATTCGATCTTACTAAATACCTGAAACCAGGTAAAAACATGATTGCTGTTGAAGTATATCAATATAGCTCCGGTACCTGGTTGGAAGATCAGGATATGTTTCGACTGCACGGAATTTTCCGCAACGTAACGCTTTGGAGTGCTCCACAGGTACATATTCGCGATTTCTTTGTAAAACCCGATTTGGATAAAGATTACAAAGATGGAACGCTTGATGTTACAGCCAAAATAAAGAACTATAACGATAAAGTTGCCAAAGCTCAAACGCTTACTGCAATTGTTTACGATAAAGATGGCAATGAAATAGCCAAGGGTAATGCAACGGGCGCTTCGCTCAAAGCTAATCAAGAAGAGGCTTTGAATGTGAAAATGAAGATCACTAATCCATTGAAATGGACTGCTGAAACGCCGAATTTATACACGGTGGTATTAACCAATTCTGAAGGTGAAATCTTATCTTCAAAAATAGGTTTCCGTAAAATAGAAATCAAAGGTCGTATTTTTACGGTAAATGGAGTGCCTATAAAATTGAAAGGGGTAAACCGTCACGAACACTGGTCGGATGTGGGTCATGCTATCACAGAAGAACAAATGATTAAAGACCTTCAGGTGATAAAACAGGGTAATTGCAATCATATTCGAACCAGTCACTATTCTGATGATCCCCGTTGGTATGAGCTTTGCGATGAGTGGGGAATCTGGTTGGTGGCCGAGGCCAATGTAGAATGCCATGGATACGACGGACGTTTTGATAACGAACCTACCATAAAATCTGCGATTATCGACCGCAATGTTGCTAATATAGAAAATTTCAAGAACCATCCTTCAGTAATCATTTGGTCGTTAGGCAATGAATGTGGATGGGGGGCTACCCCAAATTTTGTTGCGGCCATGAATGCAGTTAAAGCCATGGATCCTTCCCGACCAATTCATTACGAGCGTTTTGGAACTGGAAAAGGCAATCCTTCAGATTTAGATGGTAGAATGTATGGTACAGCCGAAGATTACGCCAATGTTGCCAAAAACAAGGAACTAACTAAACCATTCTATATCTGTGAGTTTGTACATGCCATGTTTAACTCGATGGGATCACTCGACGAATACTCAAAGGTATTTGACGACAATCCCGAAATTCTAGGTGGCGCGATATGGGAATATCAGGATCAGGGTTTGTGGAATAAACGCGACCCAAAACACCCGATATTAGCCTATGGAGGCGGTTTTGGAGAAGCTCCGAACGACCATTATTTTATACATAAAGGTGTGGTTTCTTACGATCGTTCAACAGAAGGGAATCAGGTTAAACCACATTATCCTGAAATGAAAAGGGCATTTCAATGGATTGATACCGAATTGACTGATCCGGTTACCGGAGCAGTTACAATCAGGAATAAATATCAATTTATTTCTTTAAATGATTTTGATGCGTCGTGGAGTTTGACTGAAGATGGAAAGGAAATAGATAAAGGAACAATAAAGTTCCGTCAAATAAATCCCCGAGGTATAGGTTGGGCAAATATTCCTTATAAAGTAGAGCACCCTAAAGCAGGAGCTGAGTATTTTGTGCGTGTTTCATATACACAAAAAGAAAAAACGCTTTGGGCAGACAAAGGATTTGAGGTAGCAGTTGCGCAATTCAAACTGCCAGTTAATACTCCGCCAGATGTGGAAACAAAAGCAAAACAACCTGTGAAGTTGGTTCATAATGCAGAAACAGTAACAATTTCGGGGAAAAACTTCTCTGTCAAATTTAATAAGACAACCGGCTTTATGGATCAGTTGGTTCAAAATGGAATCAATCTTTTGGCTGCTGATGGTTCTCCTAAATTGCATTTGTGGCGTGCCTCTCACCGTAATGATGATGAATGGGCATATAACCAGTGGGAGAAATTTGGTATAAACAAACTTAAGTACACCTTAGTAGATTTTAAAGTCGAAACTATTGACAACACTTCGGTGAAGGTAACTTCTACAACAAAAGCCGATGGTAAAGAAGGCTTTGGTGTGTATCATACAGCCAGCTATCTGGTAAAAGGCGATGGAACGATCAAGGTTGATAATCAGGTTCAATTTGTTGGATTCCGTATCAACTTAGCTCGAATTGGTGTGCGTATGTTGCTTGACAAGAAGCTCGACCGTATGGAGTTCTTTGGTCGTGGACCAATGGAAAACTACTCTGACCGCAAGAGTGCTGCAGATGTGGGTGTTTATGAATTGGGTGTAAACGAACAATATGAATATGAAAAACCAATGGAACGTGGTAATCATGAAGAAGTAAGATGGGCAAAATTGAGTGGTAAGGATATGCCTTCTTTAATGATACAGTCTGATGAAAAACTTATGCAAGTGGCGGCTCTTCCTCATACAGATGAACAAATGCAACCGGTAGAGTATAAAATTGATTTGCCTGCAAGTACAGCGACCGTATTTTGTGTTTCTACCAAGACTTTAGGTGTTGGTTCTAACAGTTGTGGTCCCCGACCACTTGAAAAATTTAAGGTGTTTGCAGACCCGACATCATTTACATACACTATTAAATTACAGCAATAATCCAATTGATAGTGAAAATGAATAGGAAAGCAATCATCACTTCGTTGATTGAGTTTAAAATATAATTATGTGTTAGATTATGACAACTAAAAGCAAATCTCTCAAAGTATTTATATTTATAGGTTCATTGTTAACCGCAATAAATATGCATGCCGAGAGAGAAGTCCTAGCGAACTGGCGTTTTGAGCAGATAAAACATCTTAAAGGTGACTCAGTTTCTGTCTCCATAGTAGGTCAACCTTTAACTGCTAGTAACCGTGGTCCGATTGAACCACAACCTTTTGTGTTCGATGATTCCGGCAAGGGTAATTTTCTGCAAGCACAAACTTCAAAGTCAGCAGCTATTGTGTTTTCAGATAATGTGCCTTCTGCAATAGTCAATGGAAAGCCTAACACTCGGTCGCTTGCCTTGAAAAACGGTGAGTATGTGGTGACATTCGATCGTCCATTGGCCTATTACGACATGCGGAAAAGTTGGTCGATAGAAGCCAGCTTGAAGTGTAATCTACTTGGTACCGAACAGGTTTTTCTCTGCAAGGGAGGAGCAAAGGGACAGTTGGCAGGTGATGTTTCCATTGGCTTTGACAATATGTATAAAAGATACTTTGTTGAGGTAATGTGTGCTGATGGAGTGCCTCGTCGCATAGTGGCAGGAGACGATGTAGAAGCAGGCAAGTGGTATGATGTTCGTGCCCAAGCCAACTATGATTCCAAGAGTGGACAGACTCAACTTCGCTTTGAAGTGAAACTTTCAGGTCAAGCTAATTTCGGAAAGCCATCCACTATTTCATTCAAGGGTTCGGCTCTGAATCGTAACGCCGGCATGTGGGTGATTGGACGTGGATTTCCGGGAGGATTTCCTAATAGTCTTCAGGTGCTTGATGGAGGGATAGATGAGGTGACAATTTCCGGTGAGGCATTGCCTCGTGTAGCCGGTCAAAACCCACTTTTTACGGATGCTTTTACCGCCGATCCGGCCATAACAGTTATTGGAAACACGGTTTACGCTTATGTTGGTCAAGATAAAGCGACAG
>DAIQOQ010000060.1:0-14216 GCA_036787795.1 Paludibacter sp.
GACTGTAACTCAGCTGTCTTTCGACTTCGGAGGTTCGAATCCTTCACTGCCCACTATCAAATTTACGATTGACCAATTATAGATGTACAATTTAAACGCGAGAATTCTTCTCAACACAGTTGTAAATCGTAAATGGCTAAATTGTAAATTAAATTGCGGAAGTAGCTCAGTTGATAGAGCATTAGCCTTCCAAGCTGAGGGTCGCGGGTTTGAGTCCCGTCTTCCGCTCCATAATGGAGTGTAAAATCAGAATTGATTGATAAAATCCATTCTTTGCTGTTGTAGCTCAGTGGTAGAGCACTTCCTTGGTAAGGAAGAGGTCGCGAGTTCAATTCTCATCAACAGCTCAACTTTGTAAGCTTTTATAAAACATATAAATTAATTATTAAATAATCTTTGAGTTATGGCAAAAGAAAAATTTGACAGGTCAAAACCCCACGTTAACGTAGGTACCATTGGACACGTTGACCACGGTAAAACTACCTTGACCGCTGCAATTACTATGGTACTTGCAAAAAAAGGACTTTCTGAATTGCGTTCATTCGATTCTATCGATAATGCACCTGAAGAAAAAGAACGTGGTATTACTATTAACACTTCACACGTAGAATACCAAACAGCTAACCGTCACTATGCGCACGTTGACTGCCCGGGTCACGCTGATTACGTTAAGAACATGGTTACTGGTGCTGCTCAAATGGATGGTGCTATCATTGTAGTTGCTGCAACTGATGGTCCTATGCCACAAACACGCGAACACATCCTTTTAGCTCGTCAGGTAAACGTACCTCGTATTGTTGTTTTCATGAACAAATGCGATATGGTTGATGACGAAGAAATGTTGGAATTAGTAGAAATGGAAATGCGCGAATTGCTTTCATTCTATGAATTCGACGGCGATAATACTCCTATCATCCGTGGTTCTGCACTTGGTGCATTGAACGGTGTTCCAGAATGGGAAGACAAAGTAATGGAATTGATGGATGCAGTTGATACATGGATTGAATTACCTCCACGTGCAATTGACAAACCGTTCTTGATGCCAGTTGAAGATGTATTCTCTATCACAGGTCGTGGTACAGTTGCTACTGGTCGTATTGAAACTGGTGTTATCAAAACAGGTGAAGAAGTACAAATCATCGGTTTAGGTCATGAAGCTAAAAAATCAGTTGTAACTGGTGTGGAAATGTTCCGCAAAATTCTTGACGAAGGTCAGGCTGGTGACAACGTAGGTTTATTACTTCGTGGTATCGATAAAGAAGAAATCAAACGTGGTATGGTTATTACCCACCCGGGAAAAGTAACACCTCACACTACTTTCAAAGCTGCTGCTTATATCTTGAAAAAAGAAGAAGGTGGTCGTCACACTCCATTCCACAACCGTTACCGTCCACAGTTCTATATCCGTACATTGGATGTAACTGGTGAAATTACTCTTCCGGAAGGAACTGAAATGGTAATGCCTGGTGATAACTTGGAGTTAACTGTAACTTTGATCTATCCGGTAGCATGTAACGTTGGTTTACGTTTTGCTATCCGTGAAGGTGGTCGTACAGTAGGTTCTGGTCAAATCACAGAACTTCTTGACTAATCCAAGGTCACTCCCAACCTCCCCTTAGGCGAATAGTAAGAGTGAAATGGACAGTAAGAAGTTTTTCTAAGAAATAAGTCGTTTTCCGGAAGCGGAGAACGACTTAATATACGGGCGTAGCTCAGTTGGTAGAGCACTGGTCTCCAAAACCAGGTGTCGGGAGTTCGAGCCTCTCTGCCCGTGCAAATTCTATTTATATATGAAGATAATTAACTATATCAAAGAGGCGTATTTAGAACTTGTTCAGAAAGTATCCTGGCCAACACGGGCAGAACTTACTAACAGTGCAGTAGTGGTATTAATTGCTTCCATCATTCTTGCATTGATAGTTTGGCTTATGGATTTAGGTTTTGAAAATATCATGAAATTTATTTACGGACAACTGTCTTAATTTAATCAATGGAGGTCAATAAAGTGTCTGAGTCAACAAATTTTAAATGGTACGTAATGCGTGCTATTAGTGGAAAAGAGAACAAGGTTAAAGAATATATTGATGCAGAAATCAAAAATTCGGATCTTGGTCAATATGTTGCTCAGGTGTTAATCCCTACTGAGAAAGTATACCAGATTCGTAACGGCAAAAAGATTACAAAAGAACGTAGTTGCATGCCTGGATATGTATTGATAGAAGCTTATCTTATCGGTGAAATTTCTCACCGCCTGCGTAATACACCAAACGTTATCGGGTTCTTGGGTGAAAAAAACAATGTTCCAACTCCAATTCGCCCTTCAGAAGTGAATCGGATTTTAGGAACTGTGGATGAACTTCAGGAAACTGCAGAAGAAATGCTAACGCCTTTCTATGTTGGCGAAAACGTGAAAGTGATCTTTGGTCCTTTCAGTGGATTTAGCGGGCTAATTGAGGAAGTAAACTCCGAAAAGAAAAAACTCAAAGTTATGGTTATGATTTTCGGACGGAAAACTCCGCTCGAATTAGCATTCACGCAAGTAGAAAAGGAGTAGAAGGTTCCTGTTACAAACCGACCGCTTCAGTTAAACATCAAAAATTAAACAATTATGGCTAAAGAGATTGCTGGACAAATTAAATTACAGATTAAAGGAGGTGCGGCAAACCCCTCTCCACCGGTAGGCCCTGCATTGGGATCTAAAGGGATCAATATAATGGAGTTTTGCAAACAATTTAATGCCAGAACCCAAGACAAACCGGGCAAAATTTTACCCGCAGTCATCACCTATTATACTGACAAATCTTTCGACTTTGTTGTAAAGACTCCGCCCGTTGCTATTCAATTGTTAGAAGTATCAAAACTGAAAAGTGGATCGGCAGAACCTAACCGTAAAAAAGTAGCCGAAATTACTTGGGAACAAGTACAAGCTATTGCAACGGACAAAATGGTTGATTTGAATTGTTTTGAATTAGATGCAGCTATGAAAATGGTTGCTGGTACAGCTAGAAGTATGGGTATTACCGTAAAAGGTACTTTTCCTAATTTAAATAACTAATAAACTTCAATTAAAATGAGTAAACTGACAAAAAATCAAAGGTTAGCTTTAGAAAAAATTGAAGCAGGAAAAGCCTATTCATTGAAAGAAGCTTCTTCTTTGGTGAAAGAAATTACCAATTCAAAGTTTGATGCTTCTGTTGATATAGATGTACGCTTAGGTGTTGACCCTCGTAAAGCAAACCAAATGGTACGCGGCGTTGTGTCGTTACCAAACGGAACCGGAAAACAAGTAAAGGTTCTTGCATTATGTACTCCAGACCAGGAAGCAGCGGCTAAAGAAGCCGGAGCTGATTTCGTAGGTCTCGATGAATATATCGAAAAAATCAAAGGTGGTTGGACCGATGTTGATGTTATCATCACTCAACCGGCTATCATGGGTAAATTGGGTGCTTTAGGACGTGTTTTAGGCCCTCGCGGTTTAATGCCAAACCCTAAAAGTGGTACGGTTACCAACGAAGTTGGTAAAGCTGTAAAAGAAGTAAAACAAGGAAAAATCGACTTTAAAGTCGATAAATATGGTATCGTTCACACTTCAGTTGGAAAAGTATCTTTTACAGCTGAACAAATTGTCGAAAATGCTAGAGAATTTGTTTCTACTTTGATGAAACTAAAACCGACTGCCGCAAAAGGTACTTATGTAAAGAGCATTTATCTTTCAAGCACAATGAGTTCGGGTATTAAGATTGAACCCAAATCAATTGAAGAATAAAATTAAAAGTTTATGAAAAAGGAAGATAAAAGCGCTATTATAAAACAACTTGAGTCAACTCTTGGAGAGTATGCTCACTTCTATTTAGCAGATATAGGCGGATTAGATGCTGCTCAAACCAGCGATTTAAGAAGAGTTTGCTATAAAGAAGATGTTAAACTTGTAGTAGTAAAAAATACATTACTCCAAAAAGCACTTGATAACTCATCAGTAGATTTCAGTGAACTTTATGGTTCGCTTAAAGGCGAAACATCATTAATGCTTTCGAATACGGCTAACGTACCTGCGAAAGTGATAAGTGACTTCAGCAAATTAAAAAGCAACAAGCTCAAAAAACCTATTTTGAAAGCTGCTTATGTTGAAGAAAGTTTCTACATTGGCGAAGACTACTTAGAAGCACTGATCCACGTGAAGAGCAAAAACGAACTTATCGGCGAAATTATTGGCTTATTGCAATCGCCAGCTAAGAACGTTATATCCGCACTCCAATCAGGAGGTTCGACTATCCACGGCGTGTTGAAAACATTGTCGGAGAGATAAATATTTATCGTAAAATAAAAAAACAAATACATTAAAAATAAGTAAAATGGCAGATTTGAAAGCTTTTGCAGAACAATTGGTTAACTTAACAGTTAAAGAAGTAAATGAGTTAGCTCAAATTTTGAAAGACGAATATGGTATCGAACCAGCTGCTGCAGCTGTTGCTGTTGCTGCAGGTCCTGCAGCTGCTGCTGAAGTAGCAGAAGAAAAATCAGCTTTCGATGTAGTATTGAAAGCAGCCGGTGCTAATAAATTAGCTATCGTTAAATTAGTAAAAGAACTTACCGGACTTGGCTTGAAAGAAGCTAAAGATATGGTAGATGCAGCTCCTTCAGTTATTAAAGAAGGTGTAGCAAAAGACGAAGCAGAAGCCTTGAAAAAACAACTCGTTGAAGGCGGAGCTGAAGTTGAACTTAAATAATAAAACCTGAATATCAGGTCTTTGGTTTAGATTCCCTCTTAATGAGGGATTCTAAACCTTTTCTGTCTATAAAATAATTGAGTTCACCGCACCCAAATAACCTCTTTGAAAATGTCTTCATTAACAAAAAATCAAAGAATAAATTTTGCTTCTATTAAGAATCAGTTGGAATATCCTGACTTTTTGGAAGTACAATTAAAATCTTTCCAGGACTTTTTTCAGATGGACACAGCTCCTGAAAAAAGAAAATCAGAAGGTTTGTATAAGGTTTTTTCCGAAAACTTTCCTATTGCTGATACCCGAAATAATTTCATCCTCGAATTTCTAGATTATTACGTTGACCCTCCACGTTATTCGATCGATGAGTGTGTAGAACGCGGCTTAACATACAGTGTGCCGCTTAAAGCTAAACTAAAATTATATTGCACCGATCCGGATCATGAAGATTTCGATACGGTGATTCAGGATGTCTATCTGGGACCTATCCCTTATATGACAGCTAAAGGTACTTTTGTTATCAATGGTGCTGAACGTGTTATTGTATCGCAGCTTCACCGTTCACCCGGTGTTTTCTTCGGTCAAAGCGTACATGCCAACGGAACAAAATTATACTCCGCACGTATTATCCCGTTCCGTGGATCATGGATTGAATTTGCTACCGACATCAACAACGTGATGTACGCTTATATCGATCGTAAGAAAAAACTGCCTGTAACGACATTGCTTCGTGCCATTGGCTTCGAAAGCGACAAAGATATATTAGAAATTTTCAATCTTGCCGAAGAAATCAAAGTAAGCAAGACCAGCCTGAAAAAAGCCATTGGACAAAAACTTGCTGCCCGTGTATTGAAAACCTGGGTAGAAGATTTTGTAGATGAAGATACCGGCGAAGTAGTAACTATCGAGCGAAATGAAGTAATCATTGATCGTGAAACTGTTTTAGATAGCACTCACGTAGATTTGATTATTGAAGCTGGAACACCAACCATTTTACTTCACAAGGCAGATGCCAATCAAAACGACTATGCCATCATATATAACACACTTCAAAAAGATCCGAGTAACTCGGAAAAAGAAGCTGTGCTTTATATCTATCGTCAATTACGTAATGCTGTACCGGCCGATGATTCAACAGCTCGTGAGGTAATCAATAATTTATTCTTCTCCGAAAAACGTTACGATTTAGGTGATGTGGGTCGTTTCCGTATTAACCGGAAATTAAACCTTACAACAAGTAGCGACATTAAGGTATTAACAAAAGAAGATATTATTGAAATCATCAAATATCTGATTGAGCTGATTAACTCAAAAGCTGATGTGGATGATATTGACCACTTGAGTAATCGTCGTGTACGTACAGTAGGCGAACAATTATATAATCAATTTGGAGTAGGACTTTCGCGTATGGCTCGTACCATTCGTGAACGTATGAATGTTCGTGACAACGAAGTGTTCACTCCTATCGATTTGATCAATGCAAAAAGTATTTCTTCGGTAATCAATTCGTTCTTCGGTACGAATGCACTTTCGCAGTTTATGGATCAACAAAATCCATTGGCGGAAATCACACACAAACGTCGTATGTCAGCCCTAGGGCCTGGCGGTTTGTCGCGTGAACGTGCAGGATTTGAGGTTCGTGACGTTCACTATACGCACTACGGTCGTTTGTGTCCTATTGAAACTCCTGAAGGTCCAAACATTGGTTTGATTTCTTCCTTATGTATCTACGCTAAAATCAACGAACTTGGTTTTATCGAAACTCCATACAGAAAAGTAACCAATTCGATTGTTGATACAACAGAAGCCGGAATTGAATATTTTACAGCTGAAGAAGAAGAAAATCTGATTATTGGTCAGGGTAATGCACCTCTGAACGAAAAAGGTGAATTCCTTCGTTCTAAAGTAAAATCACGTTTAGGTGCCGACTTCCCGGTTGTAGGTCCGGAAGAAGTAAACCTGATGGACGTTTCTCCATCACAGATTGCTTCAATCGCTGCAGCACTTATTCCATTCTTGGAACATGATGATGCTAACCGTGCGTTGATGGGATCGAACATGATGCGCCAGGCAGTGCCTTTATTGCGTTGCGAGGCTCCTATTGTAGGTACAGGTATTGAAGCTCAGTTAATTCGCGATTCACGTACACAAATAGCTGCTGAAGGCGAAGGTGTTATTGAATTTGTAGATGCAACTTGTATTAAAATCCGCTACGACCGTACCGAAGAAGAAGAATTTGTAAGCTTCGAATCGGCTGTAAAAGAATATAAATTACCTAAATTCCAAAAAACCAATCAGAATACCACCATCGACTTACGTCCTATCGTTAGCAGAGGTGATAAAGTGTATACCGGTCAGATTTTAACTGAAGGGTATTCAACTCAGAATGGTGAATTGGCTATTGGTAAGAACCTGAAAGTGGCATTTATGCCTTGGAAAGGTTATAACTTTGAGGATGCTATTGTAATCAACGAGCGTGTTGTACGTGAAGATGTCTTTACTTCAATACACGTAGTTGAACAACTATTGGACGTTCGCGAAACAAAACGTGGTATTGAAGAATTTACGTCGGACATACCGAACGTAAGCGAAGAAGCCACTAAGGATTTGGACGAAAATGGTATTATCCGCATTGGTGCACGCATCGAACCGGGCGATATTATTATCGGTAAAATTACTCCAAAAGGAGAATCGGATCCTTCACCGGAAGAAAAACTGCTTCGTGCCATCTTTGGTGATAAAGCAGGTGATGTGAAAGATGCTTCGTTGAAAGCAACTCCATCATTATCGGGTGTAGTTATCGGCAAACGTTTGTTCTCTAAAGCTCAAAAGAACCGGAAATCGAAACTGGCCGACAAAGCTGTTCTTCCTAAACTGGATGAAGAGTTCGAAAACCAGGCAGCCATTTTACGCGATACCTTAGTTGAAAAACTGATGGGATTAATCGGAGATAAAACTTCTGCCGGAGTTAAAGATTTCTTAGGAACCGATATTATTTCGCGTAACAGTAAGTTCACAGCCGACCGTTTACACGAGATTGATTATACTGCAGTTCAATTAAGCAAATGGACTACCGATTCACATAAAAATGAATTGATAAAACAATTGATTATGAACTATCTGAGAAAGCACAAGGAATTGGATGCTCAGATTAAACGTCAAAAGTTCAATATTACCATCGGAGACGAACTTCCAAATGGTATCGTACAGATTGCTAAAGTATATATTGCCAAAAAACGTAAAATCCGTGTTGGTGATAAAATGGCAGGACGTCACGGTAACAAAGGTATCGTATCGCGTATCGTTCGTCAGGAAGATATGCCATTCCTTGAAGATGGAACTCCGGTTGATATTGTATTGAACCCACTGGGTGTACCTTCGCGTATGAACCTTGGACAAATTTTTGAAACCGTATTGGGTTGGGCTGGAAAAGAATTAGGTTTGCGTTTTGCAACCCCTATTTTTGACGGAGCCAGCTTGGACGATTTGAATACATGGACTGACAAAGCCGGTGTACCAAATTACGGTAAAACTTATTTGTACGATGGTGGAACCGGTGAACGTTTTGACCAAACAGCTACAGTAGGTGTTATTTATATGTTGAAACTGGGTCACATGGTTGAAGATAAAATGCACGCGCGTTCTATCGGACCATACTCACTTATTACACAACAACCACTTGGTGGTAAAGCTCAATTCGGAGGTCAACGTTTTGGAGAAATGGAAGTTTGGGCACTGGAAGCATTTGGTGCTGCTCACATTTTGCAAGAAATTCTGACCGTTAAATCGGATGATGTGATGGGACGTGCCCGCACTTACGAAGCAATTGTGAAAGGTGATCCAATGCCAACACCGGGAATTCCGGAGTCGCTCAACGTATTGTTGCACGAACTTCGTGGATTAGGTCTGAGCATCAGTTTAGATTAGTATACCCTGAAGGGAATATAAAGAAGTGAGTCTCACGGCTCACTTCCTTCTAATTCTGAATTGTATTTTCAAAAATGTAAATCTTATAACTCTTCATAAAACAGAGATATGGCTTTTAAAAATGATAATAAGGTAAAGAATAATTTTAGTAAAATCTCGATCGGTCTTGCATCGCCCGAAGAAATATTAAAATTATCAAGTGGTGAGGTTCTCAAACCCGAAACCATTAATTATCGTACATACAAACCCGAACGTGATGGTCTGTTCTGCGAACGCATTTTTGGTCCTACCAAGGATTTTGAATGTCATTGCGGTAAATACAAACGTATCCGTTACAAAGGCATTGTCTGCGACCGTTGTGGTGTAGAAGTGACCGAGAAAAAAGTTCGTCGTGAACGTATGGGACACATTCAGTTAGTGGTTCCTGTAGCTCACATTTGGTATTTCCGCTCATTGCCGAACAAAATCGGTTACCTGCTCGGAATGCCGACTAAAAAACTGGATTCAATTATTTATTACGAAAAATATGTAATAATTCAAGCCGGAATTGTTGAAAACGATGGAATATATGCTAAAAGTGAATTAGCTATTGCTCAGGGTGAATTACTATCGGAAGATGAATATTTAGACATCTTGGAAGCTCTTCCACGCGAAAACCAATTATTGGAAGACACCGACCCAAATAAGTTTATTGCTAAAATGGGTGCCGATGCTATTTACGATTTATTGGCTCGTTTGGATTTAGACGCTCTGTCGTATGACCTGCGTCACAAGGCAAACAACGATACTTCTCAACAACGTAAAAACGAAGCGTTGAAACGTCTGCAAATTGTAGAATCGTTCCGTGCTTCAAGATTGCGCAACAAACCGGAATGGATGATCATCAAGATTGTTCCGGTTATTCCACCTGAATTACGCCCGTTGGTACCATTGGATGGTGGTCGTTTTGCTACTTCCGATTTGAACGATTTATACCGTCGTGTGATTATCCGTAATAATCGTCTGAAACGTTTGATCGAAATCAAAGCACCCGAAGTAATTCTACGTAACGAAAAACGTATGCTTCAGGAAGCTGTGGATTCATTGTTCGACAATTCACGTAAATCGAGTGCTGTAAAAACCGACGCAAACCGTCCGTTGAAATCGCTTTCCGATTCGTTGAAAGGTAAACAGGGACGTTTCCGTCAGAACTTGTTAGGTAAACGTGTGGATTACTCGGCTCGTTCGGTAATCGTCGTTGGACCTGAATTAAAAATGCACGAATGCGGTTTGCCAAAAGATATGGCGGCCGAACTTTATAAACCGTTTGTCATCCGCAAACTTATTGAACGCGGAATTGTAAAAACGGTAAAATCAGCGAAAAAAATCGTTGATCGCAAAGACCCTGTTATCTGGGATATTTTAGAGTACGTGATGAAAGGACATCCCGTATTACTAAACCGTGCCCCTACTCTTCACCGATTGGGTATTCAGGCTTTCCAACCAAAAATGATTGAAGGAAAAGCAATTCAACTTCACCCACTTGCATGTACGGCTTTCAACGCCGACTTTGATGGTGACCAGATGGCCGTTCACTTACCACTGGGTAATGAAGCCATATTGGAAGCTCAAATGTTGATGTTGGCTGCTCACAATATTCTGAACCCTGCTAATGGTGCTCCTATTACCGTACCTTCGCAGGACATGGTTCTTGGTTTGTACTACATTACCAAACCACGTAAAGGTGCTATGGGCGAAGGGCTTATTTTCTATTCTCCGGAAGAAGCAGAAATTGCTTACAACGAAAGAAAAGTTACTTTACACTCATGGATCAAGGTTAAAACACTTGATTTAAATGCTGAAGGTGATCTTGAACTGCAATTAATCGAAACTACAGTTGGACGTGTTTTATTTAATAAATGTGTTCCACCAGAAGTAGGTTATATAAACGAACTTCTTTCTAAAAAATCATTACGCGATATTATCGGTAACGTAATTGATATTTGTGGAGTAGCCCGTACAGCTCAGTTCCTTGATGATATCAAAGATTTAGGTTACTACATGGCCTTCAAGGGAGGTCTGTCATTTAACCTGAACGACGTTATCATCCCACCTGAAAAAGAAATATTGGTTAAAGAAGGTAACGCTGAAGTAGAAGAAATTTTGAATAACTATAACATGGGATTCATTACCTTCAACGAACGTTACAATCAGATTATCGATACATGGACACATATCAACTCGAAATTGTCAAACATTTTGATGAAACAACTTTCGACCGATAATCAGGGATTCAACTCAGTATATATGATGTTAGATTCCGGAGCCCGTGGTTCTAAAGAACAGATTCGTCAGCTCTCAGGTATGCGTGGTTTGATGGCAAAACCTCAAAAATCAGGTGCTGAAGGCGGACAAATTATTGAAAACCCTATTCTTTCGAACTTTAAAGAAGGACTTTCGGTATTGGAATACTTTATTTCAACCCACGGTGCTCGTAAAGGTTTGGCAGATACGGCTCTTAAAACGGCCGATGCAGGATACTTAACCCGTCGTTTGGTTGACGTGTCGCAAGACGTAATTATCAACGAAGACGATTGCGGTACATTACGTGGTTTAATTGCCACCGAAATGAAAAACAATGAAGAAGTTATTTCTTCGCTCTACGAACGTATTTTGGGTCGTGTATCGGTTCACGATATCTCACACCCACTTACAGGCGAATTGCTTGTAGCTTCGGGCGAACAAATTACCGAAATTCATGCTCGTAAGATTCAGGATTCACCTATCGAACGTGTTGAAATTCGCTCGGTATTAACCTGCGAATCGAAAAAAGGTGTTTGTGCTAAATGTTACGGACGTAACCTGGCAACAGGTAAGATGGTTCATATTGGTGAAGCTGTTGGTGTTATTGCTGCACAGTCAATCGGTGAACCGGGAACTCAGTTGACACTTCGTACATTCCACGTCGGTGGGGTTGCATCCAATGTCGGTGCCGAATCCAAAATTACGTTGCGCTACAATGGTCGACTTGAATTTGACGAACTTCGTACGGTAGATGCTATGGATGAAGACAACAAAAACACCCACCAGGTAGTAGTAAGCCGTTTGGCCGAAATGCGTGTAGTGGATGTAAATACTGGCATAGCTCTTACTACTCAAAATATTCCTTACGGTTCTAAACTGTATGTGAAAGATGGCGAAATAGGAACTAAAGATCAGGTTGTCTGCGATTGGGATCCATTTAATGCGGTAATCATTTCGGAAACCGATGGTAAAATTGAATTTGAAGACGTTGTCGAAGGTATTACTTTCAAAACCGAAACTGATGATGCTACCGGATTACGCGAAAAGATCCTGATCGAATCCAAAGATCGTAACAAAGTGCCAAGTGCTCACATTGTGTCCAAAGATGGTTCTATCCTTCGTACATACAACTTACCGGTGGGTGCCCACTTGGTGTTAGACAACGGCGATAAAATCAAAACCGGTCAGATGTTGGTAAAAATTCCACGTGCAGTAGGTAAAGCTGGTGATATCACCGGTGGTCTTCCTCGTGTAACGGAATTGTTCGAAGCACGTAACCCATCCAATCCGGCTGTAGTAGCCGAAATTGATGGCGAAGTAACCTTCGGTAAAATCAAACGTGGTAACCGCGAGTTGGCTGTAACTTCTAAAACAGGTGAAATCAAAAAATACATGATTGCACTTTCGAAACAAATTCTGGTTCAGGAAAATGACTTTGTACGTGCAGGAACTCCGCTTTCGGATGGTGCTACCACTCCTTCGGATATCTTGTTAATCAAAGGACCTACAGCCGTTCAGGATTATATCGTAAACGAAGTTCAGGATGTATATCGCTTACAGGGTGTAAAAATCAATGATAAACACTTTGAGGTGATTGTACGTCAAATGATGCGCAAAGTAGAAATTCTGGAACAAGGCGATACCCGCTTCCTGGAAAAACAAATCGTTGACAAACATGATTTCATGGAAGAAAACGATCGTATCTGGGGTAAAAAAGTAATCTTGGATGCCGGTGACTCAGTTACAATGAAACCGGGACAAATTATTACTGCCCGTAAACTCCGTGACGAAAACAGTATGCTTAAACGCCGCGATATGAAGCTGGTGCTTACACGCGATGCTATAGCTGCTACTTCTAACCAGATTTTACAAGGTATCACCCGTGCTGCTCTGCAAACCAGTAGCTTCATGTCGGCTGCTTCTTTCCAGGAAACTACGAAAGTGCTGAACGACGCTGCTATCAACGGAAAAGTAGACCGTTTGGAAGGATTGAAAGAAAACGTTATTTGCGGTCACCTGATTCCTGCCGGAACTGGTCAACGCGACTTCGACAAAATTGTAGTTTACTCACGCGATGAGTACGACAAAAAAGTTGATGCCCGCCGCAACGTACTGGATATCGAAGAAGAACGCCAGACCACCGAAGCATAACACGTTGGCTATATAATACTAAAAGAGGATGTCCCAAAAAGTCATCCTCTTTTTTATTACACATTGAATCAGTCTTGATTTTTTATAATGTCACACCCACAGAGGCTTTGTCTTATTTAAATTAACATTTACGCCATAAATTACGCCATCACACCATAAACCTTACACCATTACACCTTAAACTTTACACCATAAACCCTACACCATTTCATATATCGCACTCACATTTTCAAAACAGGCACTCACATTTACAAAGAAAGCATTCATAAGTTCAGATATTGTGAAAACACATTCAGATATTGAACTCACATTAACATAGTAGGCACGCACATTAACATAGTAAGTTAAACCACTTTCAAATATTGCGCGCATATTTACAAACAGAGCACGCACATTAACAAACAAAGCATGTACATTAACAGAAAACCTTAAAACACTTTCAAAGTTAGCACTCACATTAACAAAGCAGCCACTCACATTAACATAGTAGACGCTCACCACTTCTTTCTTACCCCTAACAACTATAAACCAACCCGGCACATATTCAAAACTATCATACACATTTACAATCTAGCCACCCACATCTATCCCCTATCCTGTATAAGCAGGCATAATAGCCATTCATTAGTACATTCTGCTAATTCAACTCAACATTCCGAGCATCGTCATAATTAAAACAAAACACACAAGAGTACATTCAAATACAACAAAAGACAACTACTAAGCACCCTTCTATTTCGCTAAATAGCTGTACAAGTATTTGGAATATAACAGAAGGAATTCTTTGCCACGAAGTGGCTAAATATTAATAACCCCCAGTAAGCGAAGCGCAACTGGGGGATAATGTAAACAGATGATCGAACATTTGATTTTCAATTCGACTAGTCGAATTGAAAATCAAATAATTACAGAAACAGAGGGGTACTGAGTAGTAACAACAAAAGAAACAATTACTTGCATCTTTTGTTGTATAACGGAGCTTCTACATAGAAACACTATTTTGTTTTCAGTATTTATAAATAATCGCTTAGAGCAATCCGGCAATATGTTTCTCCAGCTTGATCAAATCTTTTGTAAAATTGCGAATACCCTCAGCCAGTTTTTCCGTAGCCATAGCATCTTCGTTCATCA
>DAIQOQ010000236.1:0-2239 GCA_036787795.1 Paludibacter sp.
TATTTGTGGAACAACTCTATCGGGCCATGACAATTTTAAAAGGAGAACCTTACCACCATGAGTGATTGATGTGGAGATTTGATGATGGGGTGATAGGATGATGTGGTAATGTGGTAATGTGATGATTTGGTGATGTGTTGATGTGGTAATGTGTTGATGTGGTAATACGAATGATAAGACAATATGAATCAGGAGTTGCACACAGACACATTCTATTTATAATGAGTTATTTCCCGTAGGGAATACATATCAATAGAAGATGAAAACAGATACAACCAATTCCCCGTAGGGGATAGACAAGGTAAAATATGAATGTCCTTCTACAGACAATAAATATGCACATCTGTTTATTCTATGGATATATAAGTCCTACGGACTATTTTTTTTAGCTACTAATTTGCATTAGCAACTCAATGATCTGTTTTTAGTAGATCATATTCAGATAAACAGTCTTGTAACTCGTAACTATTTTCTTGTAACTATATACTAGATAAAAAGAACATGCAATCGACCCAACGAAAACCGGCTAATCTATTCTTATTTTTTGCTTTTATACTTACTGTAGCCTTAGGATTGGTATGCAATTATTTTTATCAGGAATCACCTAAGCACTCTATCAACAAAGAGCATTTCCAAAAAGAACTTTTAAAAAAAGAAACGCAGGGGGCAAAGACATTGAATTCAATGAAAGAGATTATTCTTAACTCTTCTATGGATTCATTGAGCCACTTCAAATTTGGCGATGATGATATTTCTTACTATGTGTTCAACAAAAGAAGTCTTGTCTTTTGGTCTGACAATCATTTGGACATTAGTAATTTTTCTCTTCCCGATTCTTCCGGCTGGCATTACACCCAGTTACATAATGCTCATTGCATTAGTCGCGTTATATATGCAGGTTCTACAAAGCTCTTAGCTTTGGTCAACATAAAAAACAACTACCCGTACGAGAATAAAGAACTGATAAATACCTTTGCCAGCGGGTTTAAAATGGACAAACAGGTACAGATTGCTGATGGAAAAAAGACGGATAAACAAGCTGTTTTTGATTCGCATAGCAATTATTTATTCACTTTAGTAGGACCAAAAGCTCCTATTTATAATGAAACCTGGGCACTGATAGGGCTCTTTGCCTATACACTGGCATTCATTATTTTGCTGATTATTTATGGTCGTGCAACCTATTTTCTAAACAAAAGAATACTCAAAATCAAGGAATTTTCGCTGTTGACTATCGTTGTTGGAACTATATTCGGCCTGTGTTTATACTTTAATTTTCCTTCATTATTATTCCAAAATAAATTATTTACGCCTTTTCAGTACGCATCAAATACAATGCTGGCATCAATCAGCCACTTAACTGTGGTAACCGGATTTGTTCTGGCTACTATTTATTTATTTTACTTCTACACCAGCATTAATTTATTTAAATCAAAACTTAGTCATATATTATTACAATTAATTTATGTCCTGTATTTTATATTGCTTTACCATATCTTAAGTGGCCTGATTTATCATTCCAGTTTTCAGTTGAACATATTAAGCTTTAAAGATTTGACCATCGTAACAGCATGGATTCATCTCTTACTCTTATTGTGGGGAATCGGGTTGTGTTTATTGTTTTTCAAAACTCACAACTGGTATAAAGCAAAGCACAAATTAAAACTTGCTTTCATCGTTGATTTAATAATTTCAGCAGTACTTTACCTTATTTGTGCACTATTCTTTCCTGAAATTTCGTTGCAGCTAAGCGCATCGTTCATCATAATCTGGTTGGCATTTTATATCCCGTTTATTTCCCGAAGACATAAGAACAATTCCGGTTTTCTGGCTTTCTGGGCTTTCGTATTTACAGCCTTTTTAGTGTTTAATTCGTTGTTCATAAACAACCAAAAGAAATACGGGAAATACAAAGTGCTTGCTCAAAACATTCTGATCAGCGGTAATACCGAGAATGACAGAATAGGCGATATTATGTTGGAAGAGCTGAATTTCAAAATTCTCAACGATAGAAGAATAGGCCTATTGATTACCAAAAAAGACTCATTGGCTTCTGCCAATGAATATCTGAATAAGATGTACCTCCGCGGGTTTTGGAATAAATACGATATGCGGCTTAGCGTTGCACCCAAACATTCTAATTTGTACAGCGAATACATCCAGTTTATCGACAATACAGGTTCGCAACTGAAAAACACCCACTTCTACAGTGTTCCGTCCAACGAGAACAATATGTCGT
>DAIQOQ010000236.1:2339-4616 GCA_036787795.1 Paludibacter sp.
CAACTGAAAAACACCCACTTCTACAGTGTTCCGTCCAACGAGAACAATATGTCGTACATTGGTAAATTTCAGTCGAACTCTGTCAGGGGCGATTCACTTTTCTTTTTCATGGAGTTTTATCCCCGCAAAAATTTTAAAAGTTATAGTTTCCCCAACCTACTCATTGCCTCTTCACCCGACATTCAGACTCAGCTAAATATTGCCATTGCAAAATACGAACATAAAAAACTGGTTTATTCGGCCGGTAAGTTTGAATTTCCGCAAGATAATAATTGGATACCTCAACGGAAAACCGATTTTTTCAGTATCAACTACAAAGGCCAGATACAGTATATCTATACGTCAAACAATAAAAGCTATATCGTAATTACCGAGCAACAGCCTCATAAGTTAACCAATTACTTACTCTATTTTGTTTACACTTTCCTGTCCTACTTTGTACTCAGCTGGCTTATTATCTGGGTATTCCTTATTCTGAAAACAAGAGGAAATTATCGGTTGGGGTTAATTGCAAAGTTTCAATACGCCTTTATTGCATTGCTTATCTTGAGCTTTGTGGGCATATTTTATGTATCGGTAAATTTTATTCAAAAAAAGTATCAGGAAGAGCAAGTCGCCAATCTGGAGAGCAAAAAGAGTTTTATTCAGAAGGCATTGCAGGATATGTACTATTGGAACCAGGATTTGAATGCACAAAACACGCAGGTATTAAACTTTGACTTACAAGATCTTTCGTATATCTATCACACCGACATTCATGTGTACGACAATCACGGCGTACTTATTGGCAGTTCGCAACCATTGATTTTCAACAAAAACCTGATCAGCAATCGGATCTCTTCAAAGCCCTATTTTACACCCAATGCCAATATAAATCAGTACGAGCATATTGGAAAGCTAAACTACCTGACCGGCTATATCGATTTTTACAACGGTGATTATTTACAGATCGGCTATATTGCAGTGCCTCAGTTTTTCAGTCAGGACGAAATACGAAGCGAAATTGAAAGTTTTCTGGCGGTAATCGTTCATATTTATCTTATCATTATTATACTGGCTATATTCTTAAGCCTTATTATAGGGAAACAATTATCGCTACCACTCAATGTATTGGAAGATAAACTTAGGGAAATGCGCCTGGGACGCCGAAACGAAAAAATTGATTATACGCTGAATGATGAAGTAGGTCAACTGGTAATTCAGTATAACCGCACGGTGGACGAACTGGAAAAGAGTGCACGACTACTAGCTAAGTCGGAACGTGAATCGGCATGGAAATCGATGGCGCGACAGGTGGCTCATGAAATAAACAACCCACTGACTCCCATGAAGCTTACCATCCAACAACTTCAGCGAACAAAAAAGATGAACGACAGTCGGTTCGACGACTATTTCGATAAATCGGCAGTGATGCTGATTGAACAAATAGATAACTTATCGCGCATTGCCGGCACGTTTTCCAACTTTGCCCGCATGCCCGAAGCCAACTTCGAACGAGTGGATATTGCATCCAAACTCTATTCGGTGGTTCAGCTCTTTGCCAACAACAATGAGCAGATAGAAATAAAATATGAGGGACCCGAAAGTGATGTATTTGTATATGCCGACCCCGAGCAACTGGTGCAGGTATTCAACAACCTGATAAAAAATGCCATTCAGGCTATACCTTCAGATCGGACGGGAGAAGTGTTAGTCACACTTCAGGCCGACCAACAAATTGCCATAAGCGTTACCGACAATGGCGCAGGGATAGAACCCGACATTCAAAGCAAACTGTTCATCCCGAACTTCACAACCAAAAACACCGGTATGGGACTGGGACTGGCTATTGCCAAGAATATTATAGAGCTATCGGGTGGAACTATTTCGTTTAGCACCGAGCTAAACCTAGGAACAACATTTACCGTAATTTTACCCAAAGCGGAACAATAAACAAGCGATAATTCATAATTTGTAATTCACAATTCATTTTCGTTTAGTTAGGCACACAGAATACACAGATTTTACTGAATATGTAAAGTTCATTTAGAGTCTGCTGAAAAACGACTAACTCATTATGTGTAAATTTAATATAATCACATTTAGCTTTTAAACATGCAAGGTTTTTGCAACTATCCCCTTAATTTCTTTGCATATAATATTACGGTGCGCTGCACCTTTGATATACTGATTTGCTATTCTCGCTACAAATATTAGGATGCGCTGCACCCTAACAAAGCCACATCGTGGCAGAATCTTTGTAGAAATTTGATTTCACGGATAAGTTTAAGGTGCAGC
>DAIQOQ010000061.1:0-1768 GCA_036787795.1 Paludibacter sp.
TTTCTGCATTTTTAAAGAACCTGTTCCAACGAATCTTTCCGCCAAACCAGCCTTTATCTTTATCCAATGACAGCCAAACTAATACCGGACGGCCTACCACATGATCTTCGGGAACAAAACCCCAATAACGCGAATCGGCCGAGTTATGACGATTATCACCCATCATCCAGTAATAATCCATTTTGAATGTATAGGTCTTAGCAGATTTACCATTTATAAAGTATTCGTTACCTTTCACCTCAAGGGTATTATGCTCATAAACCCGAATGATCCGTTCGTAAATAGGTAAATTATAGGAGTTAAGTGCCAATGTAGCCCCTTTCTTCGGAACCCAAAGCGGTCCGTAATTATCGCGGGTCCAACGTTTATGACCTCCCAGTGGGAATACATCCAAAGTCTTAAGCTGCTCTATTTTAATTTTAGTAACACCGGTTACTTTCTGCATTTCATTATACGTATCTTCATTCAGCGGAAAATGATAAACCGGAAGTTTAGGATCCAGTCCGGCTTCCAGTATAGCCTGATTATTTGATTCTGCAGCCTGCTCATTACCCTGCACACTTTGCACATCATTCATCAGTATTCTATCATCAACACTAATTCCTAATTTATCCAACACATCAGCACTTAAATGAGTACCATCCGTCTGAACAAAATAATTAAATTGAATGCCGGGAATCTTTTCCTGTTTCTGTCCATTGACATATACCTGGTTGTCCTTTATCTGGAGCCAGTCACCCGAAATAGCTACGCAACGTTTTACAAAGTTCTCGCGGCGATCGACCGGACGATAAACGATATCTCCAAAAAGATCTTTCCGGTTATGCACCATATCCCGACCATAACTATAACACAAGGTGTAATAATCAGGATTCGTAACTTTTAAAGCCACCGTGTCTCCTGTAGGAAAGTTAAACACCACAATGTCGTTTCGCTTTACCTTATCAAAGCCTTTCAGACGATGATAATCCCATTGAGGTTTTTCGATAAACGATTTACAATTCAACATGGGGAATGTGTGCTGAACCAATGGAAACGAAAGAGGCGTATTCGGAACACGTGGACCATAACTGGCCTTGCTCACAAAAAGAAAATCGCCCACCAGCAAACTCTTTTCTAACGAAGAACTTGGAATCTGATAGTTTTGGAACAAAAAAGTATTTATAAAATAAACGGCCACCAACGCAAATACGATAGCATCTACCCAGCCCATAAGACCCAACAAAGCTTTGTTTTTTGTTTTCTTCCACCAGGTCCAGGGTATATAGTGAGTTATATAAACATCAACCACCACCGGCAAACCCAGAAGCCACCAGTAGTTTCCGACCCATACAATAAATAAAATATAAATCAAGCTCCACACGCTGCATTTTATCCATTGTTTCAGCGGCTGTTGAAAACGCGATGTTAGTTTGTCTGCACTCATTTTTAGTTTCAAATTATAATTTATAGATTAAAACTTCAGCATGTCTTCCATGCCTAATAATCCTTTTTTTCCTGCTGTAAACTCTGCTGCAACCACAGCTCCAAGCGCAAAACCTTCGCGGCTTTTTGCATCGTGTGTAATTTCAATTGAATCGACCTCCGACTCATAACGAATGGTATGAATGCCGGGAACCTGTCCTTCGCGAATGGATTTGATAGCCATCTCGCCCTGTTTCGTTTCAACTTCTTTCACCCAACTATTTTTCCGATCCAGATTGTCCAGAATCTCTTCTGCCAGGGTAATAGCAGTACCACTGGGAGCATCCAGTTTTTGAGTATGATG
>DAIQOQ010000061.1:1868-14180 GCA_036787795.1 Paludibacter sp.
GTAAATTCGATGGCCACATCTGCACTCTTAAATGAATCGGAATCAAAATCGGCCAAATTATTCACATCAATTATCGACACGATCTCATGACCACGTTCACGCGCAATTCGTTCAATGGTTTTACCCATTTTGCCATATCCTATTAAAGCTATTTTCATTAGTTACAAGTTACAAGTTACAAGTTACAAGTCAACGAAGAAATGTAAATCTGCACCCAATTATTAATCTATCAGTTCGAATGTTTATCATCACATTATCACATCACCACATCATCACATCAATATTGTTTCGTTCCCAACAGCACCAACGTACAAGCTTCCTGAACGCTGATGTCATTCTGAATCAACATTTTTTCAAACTCTGCATTTTCCGTGCCCGGATTAAAAATAACCCGTCTTGGATTTAAAGAGATGATATATTCGTAATACTCCGGCTGAAATTTATCCGATAAGTATAAGGTTACCGTGTCTATATCTTCAAACGGCTTTTTTTGTGTATCAATTACCTGATCAAAAACAACATCTTTACGCAGTCCGATCAATTCAATCTCATATCCGGAAGCCAACAATCGTTGAGCTGCAAGATAAGAATAGCGCTCCGGATTACTACTGGCTCCAATTATTAGTGTCTTTCCCATAAATTAAATTAGTCTTCTACAGAGACAATCAACTTTCTCTGAAAAAATCAAAACATTCAAAAATTTCGTCCTTTGTGGCTGTTTGGTTTATCCGGATATCTCCGACATTGGCCAACAAGGTGAAGTTTATTTCTTTAGATTCATTTTTTTTGTCGTGAGTCATTAATTCAAATAATGCCTCGTATTCTTTACAACTAAACTCGAAAGTTCCGTAATACTCCTTAATCAGATACTTCAACCTGAGCAATTCATCTTTCGGAAAGTCCAGTTTTATCAACGATAAATACAGTTCGCAAAGCAATCCCCACATAACAGCATAACCATGCAAGGCCGGCCGTTGAATTTTATATGACCAGCTTTCAAAAGCATGTCCAAAAGTATGACCGAGATTCAATGCTTTCCGAATATTAGCCTCATAGGGATCTTGCTCAACAATGCGTTCCTTGATACGTATATTTTCCTCAAGCAGTTGTTTGAGCTCTTCAAAATCGACTTTCTCCAGATCGAATTTAAGTACACGTTCCCAGCTTTCCGGAGTATCAATCAGCGCATGTTTCACCATTTCTGCATAACCCGAACGCAGGTTTTCAGCATCTAAGGTTTTGAAAAAGTCAATATTGATCAGAACCGTTTCGGCAGGAGAAAACACACCAACTTCATTTTTTAATCCCATGAAATTAATTCCGGTTTTTCCACCTGTTGCAGCATCCACAGCACCAAGTAATGTAGTGGAGACATTCACATAACGTATTCCGCGCTTAAATGTTGATGCTGTAAATCCGCCTATATCGGTAATCATACCGCCACCCAGATTAATCATCAACGATTTGCGGGTTGCTCCATTTTCACTCAGGTATTTCCATATTACAGCTGCCGTCTCTATATTTTTATTCTCATCTCCACTTGGAATACAAATCACATGGCATCCTTTTAATTTTTCTGAGTGAAGAGCCATTGATAAACAGTGTTTCCGGGTATTTTCATCGGTCAGTACAAAAATGCTTTCAGCACTTTGTTCACCTATAGCTTCATCCAGCTCGGAAATAAAATTCTTACATATCTTTGTTATCGAATGACTCATCATTTGGGTTTTAGCTCACAAAGATACTTTATTCTTTAAAATTAGCCGTAAAAAAAAGATGGAAAGTACGCGATTTTTTTCTTCATTTCTTATTTGAAACTCTTTTTCTCTAAAAAATCTAAAGACATACTTTATATATGAATACATGTTCATATATTTGCATCAAATAAAGAGACATGAAGCAAGAACTAAATAAAGAACACATGGAGCAGACAGCTTATATGCTCAGAGCCATTTCCCAAGGCACGCGATTGTGTGTTATTTCGTTGTTGGCCGAACAGGATGAAATGACAGTGAACCAACTGGTAGAGCAACTAAACTGCGAACAGTCTTTACTATCGCATCACCTGACCGACATGCGTGCCAAAGGCATATTAAATTGCCGAAAAGAAGGAAAAAACTGTCATTATTCGCTTAAGGACAAACAAATAATACAGATAATAGAATGCATCCGCACATGTAACTGTGTTTAGAACATAGACATAAAACATGAATATTCGCTTAATCACATAAAACGGTTTTACCACAAAAGGCACAAAAGAATCACAAAAGTCTACGAATCAGAATTGGATCAGAATTGAATCAGAATCGGATCAAAATTGAAGTTATATTTTAGATGGACCTTTCAAGGAAACAAAAGCAAAGGATAATAATTATAAAATAATAGTTATGAAAAACTTACTCAGGAAACACTTATTGAGAATCATCGGCGTTATCGTCGGGGCAGTGGCAGGATTTTCATATTACCACTTCATTGGCTGTTCCAATGGCACTTGTCCGATTTCATCCAATCCGTACATCAGTATGGCTTATGGAGCTATCATGGGATACCTGCTGTTCGATATGTTCAAGAAAAAAAAGCCCGAAACAAAGTAAAATAAATAATATGAAGAAAATAATTTTTGCAAGCCTTTTACTTTCATTTACGCTTTCAGCATGTGCAGGAAAAGGGAATGAAAAGGGAAAAGAAGAAATAAATCAATCAAAAGAAATAAAAAAAATGGGAACAATTCATTTAACCAAAGCGGAATTTTTGTCTAAAGTTGCAAATTTCGAAACAAATCCAACTGAATGGAAATATCTGGGAGACAAACCCTGCATCATTGATTTCTATGCCTCCTGGTGTGGTCCGTGCAAAACCATTGCACCGATACTGGAAGATCTGGCAAAAGAATATGACGGACAGATTTACATCTATAAAATAAATACAGAAGAAGAACAGGAGCTTGCCAGCGCATTTGGAATCCGGAGCATTCCAACTTTATTGTTTTGCCCAATGAACGGGGCACCTCAAATGGCACAGGGAGCTATGCCTAAAGAAGGCTTTAAACAGGCAATCAATGATGTATTATTGAAAAAGTAATAACCAGTATCGGTTCTTTTAAATTGGGTTAGAGCTATAGTTCATTTCTATAGCTCTAACCCAATTGTTTTTTACAGCAATATAACTCAGTATTTATTTAATTAATACGAATATAGAACACCCGGATTAAACCAATTTTTATTTCAACAGTCAAAGCAATAGATTACAAAAAATAGTACTAACAATAAAAAAAGTGCATTATGAAAAAGTATTTAATGTTAGCTTTGGCTACAATTTTTACAATTAGTTTGTCCGTCATGGCACAAGATCCGGCACCACAAGGTCCGAATGGTGGAAAAAGAGAGTTCAAACAAGGAGAAAGACCCATGATGTCTCCGGAGAAAAGAGCAGAAATGTTAGCGAAACAGTTGAATTTGACAGCCGCTGAAAAAACAAAAGTACAAGCATTGTATCAAAAACAAGATGCAGATCGTCTGAAGAAAAAAGCGGAAGTAAAAAAGACCCGGGACGAAATGAAAGCTCAGTTTGATGCCGAACGCAAAGCAAACGATGAAGAACTGGCTAAGATTATTGGAGCTGAAAAGTTTCAAAAATTACAAGCTGCTCGCGCCGAACATCAACAAAAGATGAAAGAACGCAGAGAAAATGAAGCAAAACCTGAGCCACAAGAGGCTAAGTAAAACTCAGAATAAAAAAGCTCCCATAAATCTATTGACTTATGGGAGCTTTTTTTATAATCACACACAACTACCGCTTCATAACTTCTTGTTGGTGACGTACAGATTCTTCATGAATAGCAACCAATACATTTTTCATAAACTCCCCGTCCATTCCCATTTCAATAGCTTGTGAAACACGATTCTGAAGAATTTCATCATAACGCTGAGCCTGTAAAATAGGCATATTATGCTCCTTTTTATACACTCCTATTTCGTCCGAAATTCGCATACGACGAGCCAATAACTCCAGCAAACTATTATCCAGCTCATCAATCTGACGGCGTAAAGCAGTTAAGTTTTCGGTTGACTGAGTCATATCTCGAATTACAAGCGTATTCAAAATAAAGTCAAGCACATCAGGAGTCACTTGTTGAGCAGCATCACTCCATGCTTTATCAGGGTGACAATGTGACTCAACAATCAGACCATCAAAATTTAAATCCATAGCCTGTTGACAAAGCGGTGCTATCAATTCGCGTTTTCCACCGATATGACTTGGATCGCAAATAATCGGCAGATTAGGTATCTGACGGTGCAATTCAATCGGAATATGCCATTGTGGTAAGTTACGATATATCTTTTTGTCATAAGTACTAAATCCACGATGGATTGCTCCAATCCGACGAATACCCGCATTATGGATACGCTCAATAGCGCCAATCCACAAATCCAGATCAGGATTTACCGGGTTTTTAACCAGTACTGGAATATCAACACCTTCCAGAGCGTCGGCAATTTCCTGCACGGCAAACGGATTAGCTGAGGTACGCGCACCAACCCAAAGAATATCGACACCGTGAGCAAGACATTCGCGTACATGGTTAGCTGTAGCCACTTCCACTGCAGTATACATGCCCAATTCGGTTTGAACACGTTTAAGCCACGGCAGTCCTTCAACACCAATACCTTCAAAACCTCCCGGCTTAGTACGGGGTTTCCATATTCCGGCACGGAATATTTTTATGCCACGGGCATGTAATCCGCGGGCAGTTTCCATCACTTGTTCTTCCGTTTCCGCACTACAAGGTCCGGCAATTACGAGCGGACGCTTTGCATCTACTCCGGGTAATAAAATTGATTCGAGTTCCATAATTTTCTAATGAATAGTCATTAGCGAGCTGTTATCAGTCACTAAAGCTGTTATTTTTATTGTTTTATTTAATATTTTAATTGAATTCTAATTATCCGCAAAAATCAGCTTCTTATTACTGACTAATAACTGGCAACTGTTTCACTCTTTCCAATGCTTCTGCAAGCATTTTTTCGTTAGCACAAAGCGATATGCGCACATAATGATCACCTTTATCTCCAAAAATAAATCCCGGAGTAATAAAAACTTTCGACTCATATAATACCTTGTCAGCCAGCTCGCCACTATTTTTATATTTATCCGATATCTTGCCCCAGAGAAACATACCAACCTGACTTTTATCAAATGTACATCCCAGCGTGTTCATAATTTCTTCAGCCAGATGACGACGAGTCTTATACAGGTTGACATTCATTTCTCTATGCCATTCTTCCGAATTATTCAGGGCAGCTATGGCAGCCACTTGCATGGGTTTAAACTGACCGCTATCAATATTACTTTTTACTTTCAACACCCATTCTATAAACTGAGCATTGGAAGCCAACAGCCCCATACGCCAGCCTGGCATATTGTGCGATTTACTCATCGAGTTCAGTTCAATACAAATATCTTTTGCTCCTTTTACCTGAAGAATACTGAGTCTGTTTTCGTTCAGAATAAAACTATAAGGATTATCGTTTACGATTACAATACCGTGTTTTTTACCGAATGCCACCAGATTTTCAAACAGTTCCGGTGTTGCACTTGCACCGGTAGGCATATTGGGATAATTGACCCACATAAGCTTAACGTTGCTCAAATCCATTTGTTCTAGAGCGTCAAAATCAGGTTGCCAGTGATTGTTTTCGTCCAAATCGTAAGTCAGTACTTTAGCCTGAACCAGCTTACTTACGGATGAATAAGTAGGATAACCCGGATTGGGAACCAGCACACCATCGCCAGGATTTAAAAATGCAAGCGAAATATGCAGAATACCTTCTTTGGACCCGATTAGCGGTTGAATCTCGTTTGCTGGATTCAGCTCTACGTTAAACCATTTTTGATACCAGTTTGCAAAAGCAGCTCTCAGTTCCGGAATTCCCACATAGGGTTGATAACCGTGAGCATTGGATTCGGAAGCCGACTGACAGAGCGCTTCAACAGTTTCTCTGGAAGGCGGAAGATCAGGACTGCCGATACCCAGACTTATTACATTCATGCCTCTGGCATTCATATCCGCAACTTCTTTGAGTTTTGTAGAAAAATAGTACTCACTGATTGAGCTCAATCGTTCGGCAGGAATAATAGGTTTCATAATAATTAATAGTGCTTGTTTATAATTTATTCTTTTACTCAGGTTGATTCAGATACTGGGAGTTATCCCTTCTGCATATTCTCCCAGACTTTTCAACTCATTTATCAATGGTTTAATAGCTGCTAAAGACTGTTTATAGCGTTCGAGATCGTCAAACTTAAAGTCGACATAAAACTGATACTCCCACTCGCGACCAATAATGGGCAATGACTGTATTTTGGTGAGACTGATTCCATAAAACGAAAAGACGGATAACACCTTCGACAAACTACCCTCGGCATGCGGCAGCGTAAATACGATAGAGGCTTTGTTTATAATTTCATCCTTTTGAATTTCCTCTACCGCCCACGGATTTCCAAAAATAAGAAAGCGAGTAAAATTGTGTTTATTCGTTTCAATTCCCCTCGCCAAGATATTCAATCCGTAGATTTCTGCCGCCCGTTCACTGCAAATAGCAGCGCTTCCAAGCAAATCATTCTTTGCAATATCACGTGCAGCAAGAGCTGTATCTTCATGCTCAACCACCTTTACACCCGGCAAGGTTTCTATAAAATGACCACATTGCATCAAAGCAATGGGGTGCGACTGAACTTCTTTGATATCATGAATTGTTTGTCCGGGTAAAGCAGCCAGACAGTGCGAAATACGCAATTTATACTCACCGGCAATGGCTAGTTTGTGCTCTTTAAGCAATTCGTAGTTTTGCAACAGACTTCCTGCAATTGTGTTTTCAATAGCCATTATACCTACAACATTGGAGTCTTTTTTTATGGTCGAAAAAATATCACGGAAAGTAACACAGGGAATAATCTCTACTTCTTCACTTGCAAAAAAATTCTCGGCTGCAATACCGTGATAGGCACCCTGCCCTCCCTGAATAGCTACTCGTTTCATAAATCTTTGTTCATTATTGTTTAACAAAAAAAGTCCCGCTCATAATTGAGCAGGACTTTCATGTATTTGTTTATAGTTTGTTTTTACATATTAATATCCTGCTCTCACCGACTAAAGTAAAAGTAAAAATAGAAATATGTAAAAAATCGATTCACCATGATTGTTGTCTTATTGTTTAGACGGAGCAAAAGTAATATAAATTTCCAACAATACAACCAAATTGTAATAAAAATGTTCGGAAAAACTTCAATCTATCAAAACACCAAATTCTATAACCTCACATTAAACCCTGTATTAAAATAAATTCCGGGCATCGGATAACCATAATTTATCTGGTACTGTGCATTCAACAAATTATTACCGGCAACAAATAACTCCAGTTTATTCAACGGCTTAACCGACAAACGCGCATTAAGCAATCCGTAATTAACCGTCTTTGTAAGAGCTTGAGTGTTCGAAGACACAGCAACATACAGATGTTCGATTCGTTGTGCCGAAATATTCAAACTCCATATTTTGTACCTGTAATTTGCACTGACATTAATTTGTTGTCGTGGTGCAGCCAGAACAGGTTTATCCAAATCGAGATAACTGTAGTTAGCTTTGAAATACAGATTTTTGGAAACAATATATCCGGCTGAGAATTCGATCCCTTTGTTTATAAATGCACCCAGGTTTTTACGGGTCATGGCAGGTGGAATACCCGGCGTAACCTCAATCAAATTATCGCCCTTTATAAAATAAGCGGTTAAATCCAACTGAATATGATTATCGAAAAAGCTCTGCAACCAATTCACTTCGTAGTTCATCATACGCTCCGGCTTTAAATCGGGATTGGGAGCATATAAGTACATTTCCATAATGGTCGGACTCCGAAAACCTTTTGAAACAGAAGCTTTAAAGGTAGAATTCAAGCCCGGGTTATAAGTCAGACCGCAAAAGGGTATAAGTTCGGTTCCGTATTTTGAATTATTTTCGAGTCGCAGGCCGGCGCTCAGATTGAATTTTTCGAATAATGTTTGCTGGGCATAAGCATACACAGCCAGTTCATTAACTGTAATCAATGAATCTTTCACCGCAGTTTGATTTACCTTACCTCCATATTGTTTCAGATCAGTACCAACGGTAATATTACTTCCGGGAGCCAGTTTAAGCGTTTGATAAAACATCAGACCACTGTTTCTGTCGGTTGAGTGAAAGCCATCGGATAAATCATGAGTTCCGAAATTATGGTATAATTTCAATGCACCTTCCAGCTTATCGTATTTATTATCGAGCGAAAGAGACGTTTTTCCACGCGTAATATCAATATTAAAAGGTTGCGGGGCATCGTAAATCGAACCATTATCATCGCCCTTGTATTTTGCTATGCTGAAATCGGCGGTCAGATTGAGATGCTTGTTCAACTCATATCCCACTTTGGTATAACCATTATTGATATTAAAATCGGTATTGGCACGAATACCATCGGTCTGGTCGTGGTTCAATGAAGCAAAAATGCTTAGTTTATCCTTTTTATAGCCTACGGTTCCATAATATTTTTGCGTATTAAACGAACCGTAAGCAGCACCCAGACCAGCTGTTAGTCCATCCTGCGTTTGTTTCTTCGTAATAATATTGATTGCTCCGGCCATCGCATTTGATCCGTAAAGAATAGAAGCCGGACCACGAATTATTTCCACTTTTTCCACATCGGAAGCCACATAGGCATCGGAAAGCGGATGACCGAAAAGGCCCTGATATTGTGGATGTCCATCAATTAAAACCAACACATCCGTGTTGGGTGAACCGCTCACTCCACGAATGCTAACGGAACCCGAGCCTCCGGTAGAGACTCCAAACCCAAGCACATTCCGTTCGGTAACAAAAATGCCGGGGGCAAACATATTTAATAGTGGCAGGATATTTACCTGTCCGCTATTTTCAATGTCCTGCCGGGAAATCTGAGAGACCGACAGAGGAACCAGTTTGCGGGAGATCTGAATTTTTGAGCCGGTAACAATTATATCATCCAGTTTTACACTGTCTTTCATTGTACCTTCAGCAAAAGTTGCTTGAACAAAAAATACGATCAAGAAAAATAACAAGTAATTCCTTCCCTTTTTTGCAATTGGTTTATTCATGGTGTTTGTGATTGGTCATAAAGAATTAATAATGACTGCAAAAATAATCGTTTTTCATTAGTAAACAAGCAAATGAATCTTTGGGAGAAATATTTTTGAACCGGAGAGCCGGATTTCTTTCTTTTTCTTCAATCATTTTCAGCTTTTCAGTATAGAATTGGAATAAATTTGTAGTTTATTATTACAGTATGATTTGCAACAAGGTATCTTTTTTGTAATTTTGTGACCGTAATAAAAAAATCTATCAACATGAATAAGATTATCAGTAAGGAGTATTTCTCAGCCAATGTAATAAAATTCGAGGTGGAAGCTCCGCTCATTGCCAAATCGCGTAAAGCGGGTCACTTTGTTATGGTAAAAGTGGGATTGAAAGGAGAACGCATTCCATTGACCATTGCCGATGCCGATCTGCAAAAAGGCACGATAACACTTGTGGTGCAAAAAATGGGTGTGTCGTCTACCAAGCTGTGCGCATTGGAAGTAGGTGAGTATATTACTGATATGGTAGGTCCTCTGGGAAAAGCAACGCATATTGAAAAATTCGGAACGGTGGTATGTGCCTGCGGTGGCGTGGGAACAGCCCCTATGATGCCTATTGTGGCTGCATTAAAAGCTGCAGGCAATAAGGTTATCACGGTGTTGGCTGCCCGCACAAAGGATTTGATTATTCTGGAAGAACAAATACGTGTGAACTCCGACGAGGTGATTATCATGACCGATGACGGATCGTACGGAAAACAAGGGCTGGTGACAAACGGTATAGAATCGGTTATCAACCGCGAAAAAGTGGATTTGTGTGTCACCATCGGTCCGGCCATCATGATGAAGTTCGTTAGCCTGCTGACTAAAAAATATGAGGTACCCACACTGGCTTCGTTGAACACCATTATGGTAGACGGAACTGGGATGTGTGGCGCATGCCGGGTAAGCGTGGGTGGAAAAACAAAGTTTGTATGTGTGGATGGTCCCGAATTCGATGCACATCAGGTAGACTTTGATGAAATGCTGATGCGCCTGGGTGGATACAGAGATATTGAACGCGAAGAGATGGCTCATTTTCAAGCCTCACCTACACACTCCTGAACAAACCGAAATAATTAGAATCACTCTTAATTCCCGCTCAGAGACTTAGGGGCCTTAAAAACATTATATGAATCATACTGAAGAAAGAGCTCAACAATGGCGCGTAGATTTACGCAATGCTATGAAACCCAAAGAGCGTACCGACATAGCCCGCGTTCACATGCCCGAACTTGATGCGGAATACCGCAGCCATACCCGGGTAGAAGAAGTGAATCTGGGTCTGACTGCCGAACAAGCCATGCAGGAAGCCAAACGCTGCCTCGACTGTGCCAACCCCTCTTGTATGCTGGGATGTCCGGTGGGTATATATATTCCTAAATTTGTCAAACAGATTGAACGCGGAGAGTTTTTAGAAGCTGCTAAAACGCTGAAAGAGACCTCTGCCCTACCCGCTGTTTGCGGTCGTGTTTGTCCGCAGGAGAAACAATGTGAAGGGCAATGCATTCACCTGAAAATGAAAAAAGAATCAGTGGCTATCGGTCATTTGGAACGGTTTGCTGCCGACTACGAACGCGAAAGCGGAAATATTTCGGTTCCTAAAACAGCTCCCAACAATAATATTAAAATAGCCGGTGTAGGTTCAGGCCCTGCCGGACTGGCTTTTGCTGGTGACATGGCCAAGCTGGGCTACGAAGTAGTGGTTTTCGAAGCATTGCACGAAATTGGGGGCGTATTGAAATACGGAATTCCTGAATTCCGTTTGCCTAACGAAATTGTGGATGTGGAAATACAAAATCTGCAATCCATGGGGGTACATTTTATCACCAACTGTGTGGTAGGAAAAACCATCACGATCAAAGATCTGGAAGACGACGGATTCAAAGGTATCTTTGTGGCAAGTGGTGCCGGACTACCGCGGTTTATGAATATCAAAGGCGAAAATTATGTTGGCGTGATGTCGTCCAACGAATACCTGACCCGCGTAAACCTGATGGATGCTGCCAGTGCCGATTCGGACACCCCCGTGTTTAAAGGTAAAAAGGTAGCCGTAATTGGTGGTGGTAATACCGCTATGGATTCGGTACGTACCGCTCGCCGACTGGGTGCCGAACGCGCCATGATTGTGTATCGCCGGTCGGAAGAAGAGATGCCTGCCCGCCTGGAAGAAGTAAAACATGCCAAAGAAGAAGGTATCGACTTTCTGACTTTGCATAACCCCATTGAATATCTCGGTAACGAACAAGGACGTGTCACCCACATGCGACTTCAGGTGATGGAGCTGGGCGAACCGGATGCTTCGGGCCGTAGGTCGCCGGTAGAAGTACCGGGCAAAACCGAACTGGTAGAAGTAGACGAAGTAGTGGTAAGCGTTGGCGTATCGCCCAACCCGCTTATACCCCAATCGGTAGCAGGACTGGAAGTAACCAAATGGGGAACTGTGGTGGTAAACAATGACACCATGCAATCGGCAGTGCCTATCATTTTTGCCGGTGGCGACATTGTACGCGGTGGAGCGACGGTTATTCTGGCCATGGGCGACGGACGCAAAGCAGCCGCAGCCATGGACAACTGGATTAAAAACAGTGAGCAGTGATCAGTTAACAGTTAACAGTGATCAGTTCTAATACAAATGCGCTTTCCGGGATTCGGGAAGCGCATTTTGCATTAGAAAACAGAGGTGCAGCTGGAACATTCCGGTTTGACGGAAGCACCGACATATTGTATTTATCTGGCATTATATTCTACCTTTTGGCTTGTTTGTCTGTTGGTATATTTATAATTCCAGCTCCATCAACGAGCCATTTACCGTTCTGGAAAACAACTTTTAAAACAACGGTAAATTTTTTCCAGTTCTTCCCTCTCACTGTTACAAACCCCGTATGATTGTCTGATTTTAAGACAACAAATCCTTTATCCGGATAATCTTGAGCATCAAAAATTGGGTCGGCATCAAGTCCAAGTTCTGGGTCTTGCTTGAAAGCAGAGCCCCTGAGTGCTTTATATCTATTTTTAAAACTTTCTGTCAAGAGTTGGTTATTATAAATCCAATTTGAATTTGAATCAGGATTTGTGTCTGTCAAGTTGTTGCAATAATCAGTGTAATCATTAATGAATTTCAAAGCAATA
>DAIQOQ010000003.1:0-4647 GCA_036787795.1 Paludibacter sp.
TCTGCCCGGTTTGGGCAGACACAAAAAAAATTCGGCCTTGCCCATCATGGGCAGACAAGAAGTGAAACTGATTTGCCTTTGCCCAGTTTGGGGAAGCAAGAAGTAAAATGGATTCGACCTTGCCCATCTTGGGGAAACAAGAAGTAAAATGGATTCTCGTTTCCCCATCGTGGGTTTGCAAGAAGTAAAACAGATTTGCCCTTGCCCATCATGGGCAAGCTCGCCGCCAATTCATTTGGTCTTTGCCCACCGTGGGCAGAGGCCTTTTTTATTTTTGATAGCACGAAAATGTGTTTATTTGAACATAAAAATACTTTATCTATGAGAAAAATTGCATATTCTCTTGATTAATACAAAAAATGTTTTTATTTTTACTCCCGATAATCACAATCAAAACAACTTTAAATTACATTATTATGAAATTTACCCTCATCAGATTACCTCTAAAGCAACTTTGGAACATCGAGTATTGCGTATTTGTAAGTCGTAGCGTGGCTATTATGCTAAAGTATAAACCCGAAACATTACATCTGAAAAAAGCTTTTGACCGTGTGAATGCATTAACGCCCGAACTGGACAAAATAAAGGCACAGGAATTGGGCAATGCGATCAGCAATCAGATGGCCGATTTGAACAACGAACGTCGCACAGTGATTAAAGCTGTAATAGATCAGACCAAGAAACTGGGCAAACTGAGTATCGCCGAACTGGCTCCACATGTAAGCGTTATGAATCGTTTTCTGGATAAACACGGACGAGACATTGGCGAAACTAACTACACAGACAATACAGGACGATTCAATAACTTACTGACCGATTACAATGGCAACGCAACTATTAAAGCCGCAGCCGTTGCACTGCAACTCAGCTTTATGTTCGATCATTTATCGGCTATTAATACGCAGTTCATTAGTCTGGATGCACAACGCACCAGCGAAGAATCAGCAGTAGAAAAAGTAGATTCACGTGCCATTCGCGTGGAAACAGATAAAGCTTTAACCGATTTTTACCATGCATTTGAGTTTTGCAGCTCGGAATATGAAACACTCGACTACAAGACTCCGGGCAACGAGTTGAACGAACTGAATTCGAATTTCAAAGCCCAACTGAAAG
The DNA here is from genome assembly GCA_036787795.1 of Paludibacter sp. Lineage (GTDB taxonomy): Bacteria > Bacteroidota > Bacteroidia > Bacteroidales > Paludibacteraceae > Paludibacter. Next base: position 1,114 of record DAIQOQ010000003.1, read on the forward strand.
CCCGCGACACCCGCAGGCAAGAAGGTAAAGAGGTACACAAAGAAGACCCGATAACTCCGGAAACCAAATAACAGAAAAGAACAAGAGCCATCTCCTACTACGGAAATGGCTCTTGTTTTATTTGGTAGTGCAACTTTTTATTCCACTACTTTTTTCATAGCAGTCATAGCTGCACGAAGTTGAGCTCCACAAACTTCGATGGAGTGATTGCGGATAGCCGCATTGACTCTTACCAATTCAAAGTTATCAACGTGTGCATCTATCCCTTCGTTGAAGTTTTTACCGATCACGTTGGTATTGATTTTAGCCATAAAGCCAGCCAAAAGCGGTTTACAAGCATGGTCGAACAGGTAACAACCGTATTCAGCCGTATCGGAAATCACACGATTCATTTCGAACAATTTCTTGCGCGCAATAGTGTTGGCAATCAGCGGTGTTTCGTGCAACGATTCGTAATAAGCCGATTCGTTTTTGATACCTGAACATGTCATGGTTTCGTAGGCAAGTTCCACGCCCGATTTTACAAAAGCTACCATCAAAGTGGCATTATCAAAGTATTCTTGTTCTGAAATTTCATTGTTTCCGGCAGGCGTTTTTTCGAATGCTGTTTCGCCCGTTTCAGCACGCCAGGTCAACAGCTTTTTGTCGCCGGCTGCCCAGTCTTCCATCATGGTTTTTGAGAATTCACCCGACAGAATATCGTCCATATGTTTGATAAACAACGGACGCATAATGTCTTTCAATTCTTCCGACAGTTTGAAAGCTTCAATCTTAGCCGGATTCGACAACCGATCCATCATATTGGTAATACCACCAATTTTCAGGGCTTCGGTAATAGTTTCCCAACCGTATTGAACCAATTTTGATGCATAAGCAGGCTCAATGCCTTTTTCTACCATTTTGTTGAACGAAAGGATAGAACCGGTTTGCAACAATCCGCAAAGAATGGTTTGTTCGCCCATCAAATCCGATTTTACTTCGGCCACAAACGACGAAAGCAATACACCGGCTTTGTGACCGCCTGTACCAACGCAATAAGCTTTGGCTATTTCCAGTCCGTCGCCATTCGGATTATTGTCAGAGTGAACGGCAATAAGCGTAGGGACACCGAAACCACGCAGGTATTCGGCACGCACTTCCGATGCAGGCGATTTTGGAGCAATCATTACTACGGTAATGTCCTTACGGATCTGAGTACCTTCTTCTACAATATTAAATCCATGAGAATAAGACAAACAAGCGCCTTTTTTCATCAACGGAATAATTTTTTTAATTACCGGTGTGTGTTGTTTGTCGGGAGCCAGATTCGAAACCAAATCGGCCGTAGGAACCAGTTCTTCGAACGTACCTACTTCGAAACCATTTTCAGTAGCATTTACATACGATGCACGTTTACTGTCGATAGCTTCCTGACGCAATGCGTAAGCCACATTCAGGCCGCTATCGCGCAGATTTTGACCCTGAGCCAGACCCTGTGCACCGCAACCGATGATTACGATTTTTTTTCCAATAAGTTTTTTGACACCATCAGCGAATTCGCTGCTTTGCATAAAATCACATTTTCCAAGCTCCTGCCCTTTCAGGCGGTATGGAAGTGAGCTAAAATAATTTGCCATTTTTTTTGAATTTTGGCTCCCTCAATCCCCGGGGGATGTCGAAGAGCGTTATATAAGTTATTTTTTGTTCCTAGTTTAGTATTTCCTCTCCCGTAGCAGACGATGGTAGGGCTTTAAAATACAACCCTTGCCTTGCAAGTCACCTTATCACCCCGACGAATCTCAAAACGGAAATCGTCCGGCGCTTTTTCATGACCGATAATCTCTACAGCATCACCAAAAAGCATTTCGTTTACATAGTTTATTTCAAAACGTTTCACCTGCGATGCGCGATACTGATCCAACGAAAAACAATCGCTTATCCACTGAATGTAACGTATGCTATTCACATGCCCGTTAATATCAATATCGCCATATTTCACTTTAAAAGCATCGTACCTTTCACCTTCTACCGCACCCAGTTTAATGGGTCTTTCAATCTCACTCGCTTCGCCATTGGCAAAATCATGAATTCCATCCAGCGTTTGCAAGTCTTTTGCATGACGGGTTTCCATATCAAAAAACACCCATTGCGAACAAGCATTTCCTATTATTTCATTTTTCTCGTCGCGTATGCAAAAGTTACGGGTGGTATTGGCACGTCCTACTTCTTCCACCCAGGTCTCCACCTGAATGTTCTCGTACTGTTCCGGAAAACGTTTCATCTCAATGGCTAGCCGGGTAAGCACCCACGAGCTGTTCATTTCGTTCAGTCGCCGTAACCCAAAACCATTATCATCCGCATTAAACTGTGCTGTAGTAAGTAAAATATCACCCAATGTCGCCATCGTTACGCGAAACTGAAAGTCGACAAATTGCGGTGGAATCTGAAAAGGATAACTCTTTTTTAATTTTCTAGCCCCCGAAAGGGAAACATTTTCCATAATTAATATTTAGTTGATTTGAGACCTATCCTTCCAACTCCAACGGAGAGCTTTCGGCAGGCCCATTACTTCCCGAATTTCTGCTGAATAGTTTCCAGCATATCGCTGAGTCGTTCCACTTTCGAGCGGGTTATTGCCACCCTTCCCGAACGGATAAACTGCAACACCCCTACCGATTGACTCAGTTCTTCAAACAATTGTTGAGTTTCGTCATAATGTCCTGTTTTTTCAAACACAACAAAGTTTTCATTCATCTCCAGTATATGAACATGATGATGACGGATCAGCTTTTCAATAGTACCTAATTCCAATAATTTGTCGGTAGCCACTTTGTATAAAGCAATTTCCTGCGACACCAGTCCTTCGTCGGTATTATAATAAGCCTTCAGAATATCAATGCGTTTATCAATTTGTTGCACCACCTTCCGCACCGAGTCTTCGGTAGTAAAAAGTGTAATGGTAAATTTATGTATACCCTTTATAGCCGACGGAGACACCGAAAGCGTTTCAATATTCAGATTCCGGCGGGTAAAGATAATGGTTATCTGTCCCAATAAGCCGACGGTGTTTTCCGAAAAAACGGTGATTGTATATAATGTATTTTCCATGATTTAATCTCCCAATAAAATATTAGTAACACAGGTACCGGCCGGAACCATTGGAAACACCATCCCCTTTTTCTCTACATTCACAACAAGCAGATAAGGCTTGTTGTCTTTCAACATATCGGCAATGGCATCGTCCAGATCTTCACGTTTATGCACTTCAGTTCCATCAATACGATAAGCTTTGGCAATAGCCACAAAATCGGGGTTTTGCATTTCGGTGAACGAATAGCGTTCATCAAAAAACATTTCCTGCCACTGACGTACCATGCCCAGAAAATGATTGTTCAGAATAATCATTTTTACACCAATCTGCTCCTGCATGATGGTTCCCAGCTCCTGAATAGTCATTTGGAAACCACCGTCGCCGCAAAACGTACAAACAGTCCGTTCGGGTGCGCCCATTTTGGCACCTATGGCAGCCGGAAGTCCAAATCCCATAGTTCCCAG
>DAIQOQ010000003.1:4747-15334 GCA_036787795.1 Paludibacter sp.
GAACCCAATACCGGAGCATCCGGTTTTACGTTTTTACCTATCTCGGAAATATCAATATCCAGATGAATGATTTTAGCCTGCTTGGCATAGGTATTCAAATCACCGGTCACACGGTCGTCAAACCGCATCCCGATAGCAATCAACACATCGCATTCATTCGTTTTCATATTGGGACCCACATTTCCGTGCATTCCCAGAAACCCTTTATTCAACGGGAAGTCGTACGACATGGCAGAAGCTCCAAGCAAAGTCCAGGCAGCAGGAATATCCGCTTTTTCCAGAAATGCTTTCAATTCAGCTTCGGCATTCGACAGAATAACTCCTTGTCCAACCAATGCGAATGGTTTCTTTGCCCCGTTAATCAGCGCAGCCGCAGCTTCTATTTGCAAAGGCTGAACTTCAGGAACCGGTAAATAACTGCGAATAAATGTGCAGGGTTTGTAATCAAATTCTACTTGCTGCGTCTGAGCATTCTTTGCAAAGTCAAGAACTACCGGTCCGGGACGTCCGCTGCGGGCAATGTAAAAGGCACGAGCAACCGCCCAGGCAATATCTTCGGCTCTGCGAATCTGGTAAGCCCATTTGGTAATAGGCTGTGTAATACCAACCACGTCTATCTCCTGAAAAGCATCAGTACCCAACAGTACAGCGCTTACCTGTCCGGTAATAACTACCAACGGCGTACTGTCGAGCATGGCATCACTAATACCGGTTATGGCATTCGTTGCAGCCGGTCCCGAAGTAACCAAGCATACGCCCACTTTGCCTGAAACACGTGCATAACCCTGAGCAGCATGCGTTGCACCTTGCTCGTGGCGGGTAAGAATATGATTTAAATGTTTATCGTAATCGAATAATGCGTCAAAAACGGGCATAATAGCACCGCCCGGATAACCGAAAATCGTGTCTACACCTTCATGTACCAACGAACGCATAAATGCTTCGGCTCCTGTTATTTTTTTGTTTTCCATAATATAATAACCCCTAAATCCCCTAATGGGGACTTAAAGAATGAAACTTAATAAGTTAGTCACTAATCATAAAATTCTCAAAATGCAAACCCTTCGAAAGAGTCCCCTTTAGGGGATTAGGGGTTGGCCTTAGTCTATCATCCTTACAGCTCCCTTATCGGCCGAGCTTACCAAACTGGCGTAAGCGCGAAGAGCTTTTGAAACGACACGATTTCTATCTTTAGGCTTGAATGCTTCTTTGCCACGAGCCAATTCAGCCTCACGACGTTTTTGCAATTCTGCCTCACTTACTTTCACATTAATCGAACGACTCGGAATATCAATTTCAATAATATCTCCATCCTGAATCAATCCGATATTTCCTCCGGCTGCCGCTTCGGGCGATACATGTCCGATAGATAAACCGGAAGTCCCCCCCGAAAAACGTCCATCGGTAATCAAAGCACACTCTTTACCCAGATGTTTCGACTTGATGTACGAAGTAGGGTAAAGCATTTCCTGCATGCCGGGACCACCTTTCGGCCCTTCGTGTGTGATCACCACCACATCACCCGAAACCACTTTTCCGCTTAAGATACCAACACAGGCCGTATCTTGCGAAGTGAAAACTTTAGCCGGTCCACTGAACTTCCAAATGCTTTCATCCACACCGGCGGTTTTAATAACACATCCATCCTGTGCAATGTTTCCTTTCAGAATTCCAAGACCACCGTCTTTCGTATAAGCATGTTCCACATCACGAATACAGCCACTGACTCGATCACCGTCCAGCTCGGGATATTGGGTATGTTGTGAACCCATCACCAGATTAAATTTATGTGCGGGAGCACTTTTATATTTTTCAACCGCTTCAGCCGAAACTTTCGGATTGGTAATATCAAATTTTTCTACAGCTTCGCCCAAAGTCATGCCGTCAACACGCAAAACCGAAGTATTCAACAGATCGCCTTTGCTAAGTTCAGCCAAAATACCCATAATACCACCGGCACGATTTACATCCTGGATATGGTATTTCTGTGAATTGGGAGCCACTTTACACAGGCAAGGAGTTTTGCGCGAAAGTGCATCAATATCATCCATCGTAAATTCTACTTCTGCTTCGTGAGCAACAGCCAGAATATGAAGTACCGTATTGGTAGATCCTCCCATAGCAATATCGAGTGTCATGGCATTCATAAAAGCTTCACGCGTAGCAATAGAGCGGGGCAGTACAGAAGCATCGCCTTCGAAATAATATTTCTGTGCATTTTCAACAATCAGTTTAGCTGCATCAACAAATAGTTGAGTCCGGTTAGCATGTGTTGCTACAATAGTTCCATTACCCGGCAAAGCCAGTCCAATGGCTTCATTCAAGCAATTCATGGAATTGGCGGTAAACATGCCCGAGCACGATCCGCAAGTAGGACAAGCAGCGTTTTCAATGCGTTTTACCTGCGCATCCGAAACATTTTCGTCGGCCGACTGAACCATAGCGTCAATCAAGTCCAACTGTTTTCCGTCCAGTTCACCGGCTTCCATAGGTCCACCCGACACAAAAATTGTAGGAATATTCAATCGCATGGCAGCCATAAGCATACCCGGTGTAATTTTATCGCAATTGCTGATACAAACCATTGCATCGGCTTTATGGGCATTCACCATATATTCCACGCTATCGGCAATAATATCGCGCGATGGCAATGAATAAAGCATACCGTCATGTCCCATAGCAATTCCATCGTCGATGGCAATGGTGTTAAACTCGGCAGCGAAACATCCCTGTTTTTCTATTTCAGCTTTTACTTTCTGACCAATTTCATGTAAATGAACATGACCGGGAACAAATTGAGTAAATGAATTAACGATGGCAATAATAGGTTTTCCCATCTGATTATCCTTCATTCCATTTGCACGCCACAATGAGCGTGCTCCGGCCATTCTACGACCACCTGTGCTGGTAGCACTACGTAATTCCTGTTTCATGATTATTTGTTCTATTGTTCTTCCTTTTTTTTCGAAAATCTCATTATCCAAATTGAGGATCTTTTTCCAAATAAAAAACCTTTCTCCGTTATGGTGAGAAAGGTTTTCTGTATTTCACATACATTTATACAACGTAACCATCTCACCTCTGATTGTAGACCAATAGAAGCACGACGAGTACGAGAATAGTATAAATGCGTTGAGAAGTCATATTTTCTGTATATTTCGGCTGCAAAGATACGGCAAGAATTCGAAATGTCAAATAATTCAGAAGAAAAAAATGTTATTTTTATTCAAACTGTAAGAATACGGGCTATTTTTCTGCGAAAAAATCATAATTCTCGATTAAATGAGCAATTTCAATGAAAATGTGTTATATAAAAAATACATGCAGCGCAAAGATAAGCAGTACAAAAAGAATAATGACCATAAATTTATATTATTTTTGCAAGCTATTTCGACTAATATCATGGACAAAAAAAACTATCAATATATCAACCACATTAACTCACCAATTGATTTAAAAGGAATTAATAGAAATGAGCTCCCTGCGGTTTGCGATGAACTTCGACAATTTATCATTGATGAAGTATCAAAGAATCCCGGTCATTTAGGGTCTAATTTAGGTGTTGTTGAACTAACAGTGGCGCTTCACTACGTATTTAGTACCCCGTACGACCGTATAGTATGGGATGTGGGACATCAGGCTTACGGGCACAAAATTCTGACAGGTCGTCGCGACCGTTTTTATACCAATCGGCAATTCAAAGGTTTGTGTGGATTTCCATCACCCAAAGAAAGCGAATACGATGCTTTCGGCACGGGACATTCCTCAACATCTATTTCGGCTGCTTTGGGCATGTCGGTTGCCTCCCTGCTAAAGGACGAGAGAAACCGACAAGTTGTAGCAGTTATTGGCGACGGTGCCATGACAGGCGGCCTGGCATTCGAAGGGTTGAACAATACTTCGATGGATAAAAATAACCTACTGATTGTTTTAAACGACAACCAAATGGCCATCGATCCGGTACAGGGAGGGTTTACACAGTACCTGGTAGATATAACTACTTCGCGTACCTATAACAAGATCCGTTTTAATGCGTACAGGATACTTAAGAAGTTGAATATACTCAACGACGATAAAAAAAACAGGATAATCCGCATCAACAACAGCGTTAAGGCTACGCTTACCAGGCAGCATAATATTTTCGAAGGACTTAATATCCGTTATTTTGGTCCGGTTGATGGGCATGATGTGGATGGCTTGGTGCGAATCATGTCAGAAATAAAGAAGTTCAACGGTCCGAAAGTACTCCATGTGATTACAAAAAAGGGGAAAGGCTACGAACCGGCAGAAAAATCGGCTACCGTATGGCATGCTCCTGGAAAATTCAATGTTGAAACCGGCGAACGTAAAGTAGCTGATCCCAACACTGCAACTCCACCGCTATTTCAGGAGGTTTTTGGTGAAACGTTATTGGAACTTGCTCAAAAAAATAAAAAGATCGTTGCCATAACTCCGGCTATGCCTTCAGGTTGTTCCATGACGATCATGCAAAAAGAATTACCCAGTCGTGTTTTTGACGTGGGCATTGCCGAAGGTCATGCAGTAACTTTTTCGGCCGGAATGGCCAAAGAAGGTCTGATTCCGTTCTGTAATATTTACTCTTCGTTTATGCAACGGGCATACGACAATCTGATTCACGACGTAGCTTTACAAGAATTAAATGTAGTCATGTGTCTGGATCGTGCAGGCATAGTGGGTGCAGACGGAGCCACGCATCACGGAATATTTGATTTAGCTTACATGCGCTGCATACCTCATTTGACTATTGCTGCACCACGAAACGAAATAGAACTCCGCAACCTGATGTTCACGGCTCAACAACCTGACATGGGTCCATTTGTGATTCGATACCCACGCGGAAAAGGAACGCTCATAGACTGGCGACATCCGATGAAAGCAGTAGCCATAGGTAAAGGCGAATGTTTGAAACCCGGAAAGGATTTAGCTGTTCTGACAATAGGAACCATGGCCGTTAACGCCACAAAAGCAATTCAGAAAATTGAAAATGAGCAAAACAGTTCAATAGCGCATTATGATCTGCGTTTTCTGAAACCGTTGGACGAAGCATTACTTCATGAAGTCGGGAAAAACTTCAAACAAGTCATAACCATCGAAGACGGCGTGATCAACGGTGGATTTGGCAGTGCTGTACTGGAGTTTATGTCTGATAACAATTATAATATCCACCTAAAACGACTTGGCATTAACGATACTTTTGTTGAACACGGAACGCCCGAGGAACTTTATACCATGCTAGGACTCGATGCAGACGGAATCGCAAAAAGTATAGCGGAATGCTTGAAAGACGCAAAAAGCATGAAGTTTGAGAAATTCAATGTGTAAAACATCTTGCTTCGGAGAAATAAATAAGCCACGAAAACAATTTCGTGGCTTATTTATTTTAGAGTCGAACAAACAACAAGCGGATGCAGTTATTTAGATGAAACTTTTTCGCAAACAACTTATATAAAAATGGACTTACAAATAAATACCTACCAATATGGCGAGCGGCCCGAAGTCACGAAACCCGATCCTGAATTTTACAATCAACTGGGTGAAGAAGGAATTCGAAAACTAATAAGCAGACACTATGATTTGCTTCGGGTAAGTTCCATCAAACATTTATTCGCAAAGGATGATGCAGAGTTTGAACTTTCGAAACAACATTCCGCTGACTTTATCATTCAGATTTGCGGTGGACCAGACTATTACAAACAGCACAGAGGTCGCGCTGCCATGATGGATCGTCATACACCGTTTGCAATAACCCTCGAAGGTCGCAAGGTATGGCTTACTTGTTATAAAGAAGCGCTACTGGAACTTGATATTCCGGAAAATTTAGTACTTTCGTTTTGGAATTACATCAATGTATTTTCCATCTGGATAGTAAATACTCCAGCTGGCATATTCAAAATAAACAGCAAATTATAAGCAGGTTTTAGTGCTAATCCCAAACCAGTTCATATGAAACAGATTTTCATTCTATTGATTTCGCTCCTTACAATCAACTCTTTTTCGCAACCCAGCTTACCAGTCAAAGAACCTCTACGACTGGAACTGAACAAAAAAGGGAAAGCAGCAGTACTAAAATACCTGAATGCTGCAAAATGGAATGAGCTTTTCCCTTACCGGCACGGGCATAACCCTACCAACCCATTAAAATCGAAAGGTGACTTTTATTCGTTTAATGCATTTGTAGAAGCAACCCGCCTGTTTCCTGAGTTTCTTTCGATCGGTGATGCAACTACTCAAAAGCGGGAATTAGCTGCATTTCTGGCCAACATTGCTCAGGAAACAAGTGGAGGATGGGCGAAGGCTCCGGGTGGATATTTCAAATGGGGACTTTATTACGTAGAGGAAGTTGAAGACAGCACTAAAAATAAATACATCGACCTCACAAAAAAGAGATACCCACCGACTCCGGATAAAAGTTATTTGGGCAGAGGACCTAAGCAACTTAGCTGGAATTATAACTACGGTCAATTCAGCGAGGCATGGTTTGGCACCAAAGACTCGCTGCTAATTCATCCTGAAAGAGTAGCGCAAAATCCCGTATTGTCATTCGGTTCGGCACTCTGGTTTTGGATGACACCACAATCCCCCAAACCGTCTTGCCACGACATTATGATCGGTAAATGGAAACCAACAGCCAATGATATTGAAAAAGGACGTGTTCCCGGATTTGGGGCTACGGTAAATGTTATTAACGGAGGACTGGAGTGCGGACTTGGCACTATACTTGACAAAACTGCTTATCGTTACAAATATTATCTGTATTTTTGCAAATACTTTCATGTTTCGCCAGGCGAAAATGTTACCTGTAGCACTCAAAAGCCTTTTGGACAATAAATATTGCTAGCCCAGAGTTCCTGACTGCTAATTTAAATTTCACAAAACGGATTGATAGATAGTACTTATTACCCGATCTGCATTTCAAAACAGAATACTCACTAAAAAATATAAAATCATGGCTAAGTCTCAAGACGCTAAGAAAACAACAAAAAAAGAACCTCTTAAAACCCCAAAAGAGAAAAAAGAGGAAAAGAGAGAAAAAAAACTGAAAAAAGGATGATCCAAGCCTGAAAATAATTTTTCAGGACAACATTCCCCTTATTCTCATCGTACATCTCCAATTTCACATCGTATAGAAAGGGCTCAGACAGCTTTTCCAAAAGAAGATAAAAGCCGTGAGATTTGTTGGACAAATACGGCATAAGAGGAGCATCATCTTTTTATAGTACACAAACATTTTTCATCTAAACCCCCGATAGAATTTAGCTATCGGGGGTTTTATTGTTTATGATAAAAAAACGCATATCTTTTTTGAAAAATATTTTGTTGTTAATGTTATAATATTTAAATTTGCGCCTAAGTTTTAGAAAGAAATAACTTATTAGCTTAATAACTACAAAATGAAAAGAGAACTATTACCTACAAAATTCCCCGGAATTGGCAGTGAGGTTTACGCAGGATTCTGGATTCGTGTGGCTGCCAAAATTTTAGACTTTGTCATACTTCTGCCTCTGGCAGGAATTTTACTTTATGTTAATGGATTAAGCAAGTCTGCTTATTTTTATACCGTTGTGCCCAATTTGCTGTTTGGAATTTTCTTTGAAGTTTATCTGGTGAAAGTTTATGGAGGAACACCAGGTAAACTAATTATGGACATCAAGGTCATACAGAAAAATGGCGACGACGTAAACTGGAATGCGGCAATCTACAGGTATGCCGTAGACTTCTGTCTGGCTGTTCTGGGTATTTACCTAATGATTCTGACATTAAATTCTATTGACGACAGTTACTATGCCGGCTTAGGATTTACTAAAAAATACACCCTTATTTCAACCATCAATCCTATTTTGGCCGAAATTCAATCGTGGATCAATTATTTGTGGGCTATCAGTGGAACCATTGTCCTACTTGCTAATCCCAGAAAGCGTGCAATCCATGATTTTATTGCCGGAACCGCAGTTGTAAAATCCATTTACCTTGATAAAATACGGGAAAGTTCCGACTTCAATGAAAGCCGGGAGATTTAGCAACAGAGTCTATTTTCTGGCCGAACAAAACAATTTCGACGGCACATAAAGATTAGTCTAAATCAGAAACGTGCAAATAACCGCAAACGGCACAAGTTATCGCAAATAAGGCTTCTAAAGTTGAATACAATTTACTGAATTTTAAACCAACAAGATCTAATTGATTTACGTATTTTGTTATTTGCGGTAAAAAAAGCATCTGATACAGGTTCATCTTTGTTTTTACAAACCGAGGAATATCATTTCATCTGCTTTTCACATTCCACCATTCTTTATATCTTTGCAGTAGCATACAAAAAAGCGGATTCAGTCATGAGCGAACAAAAAAAAGCGGTAATAATAGGTGCAGGTGTCGGAGGAATAGCAACAGCTGTTTTTCTCGCACAAAACGGGTTTACCGTTGAAGTATACGAGAAAAATGCTCAACCGGGTGGCCGCTGCGGACAAATGGAACAGGCCGGCCACAGATTTGATTTGGGTGCAACCATCTTACTCATGCCATCACTTTACAGGCAGGTTTTTACTGCATTGGGGATGGACATGGACAAAGAGCTTGAGACCAAATCGCTGGAACCGGTTTACAAACTATTCTTTGGCGATGGAACTGATTTTGCATTTACTCGTAATGCCGAAAAGATGCAAACCCAACTCGAAGGTATGGAATGCGGAAGTTTTTCGCACTACGAACGTTACGTAAAAGAGGGATACGATTTTTTCAAAAGCTCCATGAATGGATTACTGAATAAGAACTTTTACCACGTCTTCCAATTCATCAATTTCAAAAGTATACTGTTACTTATCCGGTTAAAAACCTGGATTAAACACACCGACTACATTCAACGGTTTTTCAAAGACACACGTCTGCAAAAAGCGTTTACGTTTCAAAACATCTACGTAGGGCAAAACCCGTATCGTCAACCGGCATTCTTCTCCATGCTGCCGGGGGCAGAAATTGCCGAGGGTGCGCTTTTTCCCCAAGGAGGTATGCACCGCGTGGCAACAAAGCTATTGGAAGCAGCTACGGAACTAGGCGTACAATTTCACTATAAAGCGGAAGTAGAAAAAATAGTGATAAACGGGAACAAGGCCGAAGGTATCCGACTGAAAACAGGAGAAGTGATCACTGCCGACATTGTGGTTGGGAATGCCGACTTACCTTATATTTACAACTCACTACTGCCCGCAAGTCGCAAGGCAAAACAGCTAAAAAAGAAAGAATATTCCTGCTCGGCTCTCGTTTTTCACTGGGGAGTGGATAAAGTATACCCGCAGCTGGATCATCACAGCATTTTTCTGAACGAGCCTTACAAAGAAGGAATGGAAAAGATTTTCAATGAGAAATCATTATCCGATAATCCGAGCTTCTACGTACATGCACCGACACGCACCGACAAATCGGCTGCACCCGACCATGAAGATACACTGTCGGTCATTATTCCCGTTGGTCACATTGATGAAAAGCACAATCAAGACTGGTCTCAAATAAAGCAATCTGCACGAAAAGCGGTAATCCGGAGACTGAAAGAAGCCGGCCTGACGGATATTGACGAACATATTAAATTTGAGATATGCTTTACGCCAAAGACTTTTGAAAGCTACTGTAACGTTAGTAAAGGATCGGTTTTCGGGAGTTTAAGCCACACCATTTTTCAGATGGGCTATTTTCGCCCACACAACCGGCATGCAAAATATAAAAATCTCTATTTTGTGGGTGGAAGTACACATCCGGGTAATGGAGTTCCACTCGTACTGCTGTCGGCTAAACTAACGAGCGAACGTATTTTGAAAGATTCATTGAACTAAATATGGAAACATTATTTCAACCGGAGACCAAACTTTATTCGGACATTTTTCATTCTATCGACTTTGACAAAATCATTGATCATCCGAATATCCTGATTGCAGCACATTTTTGGGATGAAGAACGTTACGAGGCAGCAAAAATCTGTTATCGGTTTATGCGCTCCATCGACGATCTGATTGATAATTACAAATCGAAACACGAAACCATTGCCCCTGAAGAGAGAAAGCATTTCGAAACAAGTGTTCGCAACTGGATAAGCACCATCTTGCAGGCACCAACAGAAGGCACGTCGCAAGTAGAACTGATTGAAACCATTCAGAAGTTCCGCGTTCCGGCATGGCCTCTCGAAGCATTTGCACGCTCAATGATCTATGACATTTATCACGACGGCTTCCCTACCCTATCCGCTTTTATAGATTATGCATCAGGAGCATCGGTGGCACCAGCATCCATCTTTGTACACTTGTGCGGACTCACCCGGCAAGACGAACAATACCTGGCACCGGCTTTTGATGTAAAAGAAGCTGCAACACCCTGTGCTGTTTTCAGCTATCTGGTACACATTATTCGCGATTTTGTAAAAGACCATACACATAATCTGAATTATTTTCCAGATGAGTTGCTCGTCAAATACCAGCTCGACCGCGAAAAACTACTTAGCATGGCACGCGGTGCAGAAATCACAACAGGCTTCCGCGAAATGATTCGGGAGTTATACATAGTAGCCGATGAATACCGTCGGAA
>DAIQOQ010000003.1:15434-38019 GCA_036787795.1 Paludibacter sp.
CAGTGATTGAAAAATTTGAACGAAAATAAGCCGAAGGAATGACATTTTAAAGAGCCGCACCAGCATGGCTACAACGGCAGAAAACTGCAGGTTGAATATTCGACAAACAAAACAGGATCAAAAACAAACAGTATGCGTAAAAACTCACCCGACTCTCCGTTTTTCCAGAAATCGATTATTCAATATAATTTTGGCACAATTGATTATTCTGACGTTTTTCACGTAAAAGTACTCAATCCTCATCATTATTCTATCGATTATCTGGCAGCCATCTCATTCGGCACCAGTCCACGGTGGGTTACAGGACTATTTGCTGTCCGCAACTTTGTTGTAGGGTGGTTTGGCCTAAAATCCGGGAATGCAACAGAAATAAGAATACCAGATCCTACAGTTTATTATCCGGTAGGATCAACGGTCAGTTTGTTTCGGGTAGAAAGCAGAACCGATAATGAAATAATACTGGGAGAAAGTGACAGACATCTGAATTTCAGAACTGGTCTTATGTTGGAACAAGCCGACAATACTACCATCAGGCTCTACTCCTCCACCATCGTACATTACAATAATTTCTTCGGAAAGTTTTACTTCTTTTTCGTAAAACCATTTCACCGGATAATTGTCAAAAATATGTTGACGCGAGTAGTAAAACGCATTATATAATAATTAGCTTTACATGTATGCATTCCATCTTTTCCGGGCAAATCTAAATGCGACAAACTGTGAATTATACAACATTTTAGAATAATAGTATAACAGTTGCCGCAACAGATGTCGTAGTTTTGTATTGGTAGCCCGACTTTGGGAACAACCATAAACAAAACTAACAATGAAAAAAATATTCACCACCATAGTTTGTATTTCACTATGCTCTGTAAGTTATGCAACAGGAATTTTAAGCAGTCAATCTTCCGATAAAATAACAAAGGCCGACAGTCTGACGGAGATCGACAAGAAAAATGTAACAGAACAAACAGCACAGGAAGTTTTCACAAACTACTATCAAAAGATTTTATCGATTCGAAAGAATTTTGCTCCGATGAGCAGAATGAATTACATCGATGGTTATTTAAGAACAGCCATGGACAGTATCGGAGCCAATATTTCCAATAAAGTTTACATCCACCGTTTTGCAGAAAATGAAAAAGGATGGACCGACACCGACATATCGGAAGTGATAGCCTCAACCAGAATAAGAACCATCGACAGGATAAAAGCAATATCAAAAGACGTGGATGAAAAGGTATTGAACGCTTTAACGACAAGCACCAACGACAAAGCTGAATTGACAGAGGCAGAAGTAAAAGCAGAAATCAAAGAATAGTTAACGTTCAAAACATTCGGTAAAGCTCTTCTGTTAGAATGCCAATTAAATTTCATCATTTCAAACCCAATATGGAACAAAAGAAATCAAAAAACATTCACCAGATTATGCGTGGCTTACACCGCGATGTGGGATACTTCATCGTCGGACTAATTATTATTTACACATTAAGTGGAATAACATTCATTTATCGCGACAGAGACTTTTTAAAGCAGGAAACCCTGATTGAAAAAACAGTGGCACCCGGCATAGCCCCTTCCGATCTTGGCGAAACACTCAAAATTAAGAACTTCAAGGCGACAAAAACAGAAGGAGAAATCGTCTACTTTAAAGAAGGTACCTACAACACAGCCACCGGAGCTGCCAGCTACAGTGTAAAAGAATTACCTCTGGTACTGAAAAAATTCGGAGACATACACAAAGCAAACTCAAAGAGTCCTGTTCATTGGATCACCACCATTTTCGGGGTACTGCTTCTTTTTATGGCCATATCGGCTATGTGGATGTATAAACGAGGCACAAAATTATTCAGCAGAGGACTTATTCTAACCGGAGCAGGCATTTTATTTACTATACTTCTGTTTTTCTTATAAAAACGGCTAAGTCTGGCAATGCCACAAAGCTCAACCTAATCTGACGAAAAAGCAGGTTTACACACAGGGGGATTCTTTTTATAGAAATCCCCCATTTTACAATTGCTTGTTTCTTTGTATATTTGCACCTGAAATTATTTTTTGAATTACACACTTCAACGATTAAACATTTTCATAATAATATGGCCGACGATAAAAAAGTTATTTTCTCAATGGTGGGAGTCAGTAAGACTTTTCCTCCTCAAAAAAAAGTATTAAACAACATTTATCTTTCATTTTTCTACGGAGCCAAAATCGGCATTATCGGTTTAAACGGTTCGGGTAAATCAACCTTGCTGAAGATCATTGCCGGAATCGAAAAATCGTTCGAGGGTGAAGTGGTGTTCTCACCCGGATACTCGGTAGGCTATCTGGAACAAGATCCGAAGCTCGACCCAACCAAAACGGTCAAAGAAATTGTACAGGAAGGCGTACAGGAAGTGGTGGATATGCTTGCCGAATACGAACATATCAACGAACAATTTGCCGAACCGGATGCTGACTTCGACAAACTAATTGCTCGTCAGGGGGAACTACAAGAACTGTTGGACCATGCCGACGCATGGAACCTGGACAATAAACTGGAACGTGCTATGGACGCACTGCGCTGCCCGCCCGAAGAATGGTTGGTGCAGACTCTCTCCGGAGGTGAACGCAGACGTGTGGCTCTGTGTAGGTTGTTGCTTCGCAATCCGGATATTCTGTTGCTCGACGAACCTACCAACCACCTTGATGCCGAATCGGTAGAATGGCTGGAACATCACCTGCAACAGTATGCCGGAACAGTGATTGCTATTACGCACGACCGTTATTTCTTGGACAATGTATCCGGTTGGATATTGGAACTGGATCGCGGCGAAGGTATTCCGTGGAAAGGGAACTACACATCGTGGCTGGAGCAAAAGACTACCCGTATGGCCGGCGAAGAAAAACAAGCCAGTAAACGACGCAAGACGCTGGAGCGTGAGTTGGAATGGGTGCGTATGGCACCAAAAGCTCGTCATGCCAAGGGTAAAGCCCGCTTGGAAGCGTACGACAAATTAATCAACGAGGACGAACGCGAAAAAGAAGAAAAACTGGAACTCTTTATACCCAACGGACCCCGACTGGGAAACAAAGTAGTAGAAGCTATTGATGTATCCAAAGCCTTTGGCGAAAAACTGCTGTTCGACAACCTCAACTTTATGCTTCCACCCAATGGCATAGTTGGAATTATAGGGCCAAACGGTGCCGGTAAAACCACACTGTTCCGCATGATGATGGGATTGGAAAAAGCGGACAAAGGTACCTTCGAAATAGGAGAAACGGTAAAAATCGGTTATGTGGATCAGAGCCATGCCGACATTGACCCGGCTAAAACGGTTTATCAGGTTATCTCCGGCGGAACGGAATTTATCCGCGTGGGCGGAAAAGAAATCAACGCACGGGCTTACCTGTCGCGCTTCAACTTTGCAGGGGGCGATCAGGAAAAACTCTGCGGTGTACTGTCGGGTGGTGAACGAAACCGTCTACATCTGGCACTCACATTGAAATCGGAAGCTAACGTATTGCTGCTCGACGAACCGACCAATGATATTGATGTAAATACCTTGCGGGCATTGGAAGAGGGTCTGGAAAGCTTTGCGGGTTGTGCAGTAGTAATCTCTCACGACCGTTGGTTTCTGGATCGTATTTGTACGCATATCATTGCCTTCGAAGGCAATTCGGAGGTGTTTGTATTCGAAGGTTCATACTCCGAATACGAAGAAAACAAAAAAATGCGTTTGGGCGACGAAGGTCCGAAACGAATACGCTACAAAAAATTGATGGTGTAGGGAGTAACTATTAATGATTAATTATAAATTGTAAATGATTAATTATAAACGATTAGTGCCTAGCCCATGTTGAATAAAAAGATGACCGATGTGTGGAACGACAGAAAAGTTCCCGTATCGGTCATTTTATTTTTTTGATTATTAATTACTATTACATCAAAAAACGATCTTATTCTATATTATTACAACATCATTCTGCACTTATACAATGTCGTTCTATACTTTTTCGCTGCCATTCTGTCAAGAATTACTGCCATTCTGCTGATTATCGACTTCATTCTGTATTTTATTTACGTCATTCTATTAACACACAATATCATTCTGCACTTTTACGCCTTCATTCTGTGAATTATTGAATGCATTCTGTGTTTTTACGGCTCCATGCTGCGCTTCATTGAATATATTCTGATTTCTGTGAGATGCTGTCTGTAATTATTGAACACTATTCTATAAATGAAACATGTCAGAATATACACTTCGATAAATATATTAGATTCAAACGTTTTATTCGTATGCAGACACAATAATATATTCTAATGCATGTAGCATATCCCGAAATAAAACATGCGTTTTTCGGTTGAACCCGAAAAAAAGCATGCTAATTCAAACTGAGATGTATTGATTCTGAATTACATTCCGTCTTCTATATTCCACACAAAGGCGCGGATAGACGTTCGGTCGGAAGTACCGCCGAGCGTACGCAAATCGTCGGGTATTTGATGTACTCCGTTTAATTTAGTAGCCTTTCGATGTACCCATAGGTTGTAAATCAAAGCAACTAAATCATTTTTGAAAAGTTCAGCTTTATATAAAAGAGATGCATTTCCGAATTAAATATATTGTGTATTTTTGCATAACCCAAATTCAACAACGTACGACAATATGATTCGGGCTAAATTCACGATTATTCATTCACCACAAGTCGAACACCGACGGTTTACTATCAACACGATATGAATTCAACAGCTAAAAATTACATTTCTACAAATAAAGATCGATTCATCGAAGAATTATTCAGTTTAATTCGCATCCCCAGCGTGAGTGCACACGCTCATCGGAAACCCGAAATACTCCAATGTGCCGAAAGATGGACGGAGATCCTACTGGCGTCGGGAGCCGATTCTGCCAAAATTCTTCCTACCAAGGGAAATCCGGTGGTATTTGCCACAAAACTTATTGACCCCAAACTCCCCACCATCATGGTTTATGGTCACTACGACGTTATGCCTGCCGAACCACTTGAGTTATGGATCTCTAAACCCTTTGAGCCGGAAATCAGAGATGAAAAAATTTTTGCGCGTGGAGCCGACGACGACAAGGGGCAGTCTTTTATGCATGCCAAGGCATTTGAATATCTCGTAAAAAACAATCTGCTAAAATGCAACGTAAAATTCATACTCGAAGGCGAAGAAGAAATAGGATCGACCAGCCTGGAGAAATTTTGCAAAGAAAATAGAGAGCTTTTAAAGTGCGACACCATCCTTGTTTCGGACACCAGCATGTTATCGGCCGACAAACCCAGCATTACAACCGGATTAAGAGGATTAGCCTATTGGCAAATCGAAGTCACTTCTGCTTCACGCGACTTGCATTCCGGCATTTTTGGAGGTGCAGTGGCCAACCCTATCATGGAACTATCTAAAATCTTAGCTCAACTAACAAATGCCGACGGTAAAATAACGATTCCTCATTTTTACGATGAAGTAGAAGAAGTGTCCGACTACGAAAGAGAACTGATAGCTAAAATTCCGTTCGACGAAGAAGAATACAAACACGACCTACAGATCAAAGCTGTTTCGGGAGAAAAAGGATACAGCACAATAGAACGCACCGGCATTCGTCCGGCATTGGATATTTGCGGAATATGGGGAGGTTATACAGGCGAAGGCTCTAAAACGGTTTTACCATCAAAGGCTTTTGCTAAATTATCAGCACGCCTCGTTCCAAATCAGCAATATGAAAAAATCGCTCAGTTAGTCTCTGAACATTTAACTCAGCTTGCTCCCAAAAATATAGACATAAAGGTAAGCTCGCTACACGGCGCTCAAAGTTATGTGTGCCCCATTGACTCGAAAGAATACAAAGCCGCCGAAGCTGCCTACACAAAAGTCTTTGAAAAGAAACCACTGCCAGTTCGTCGCGGAGGTAGTATTGGCGTTATTCCTATTTTCGAAAAAGTTCTGAACGTAAAGCCCATTTTAATGGGTTTTGGACTGGAGTCGAATGCCATTCACTCTCCAAACGAGAACTTTCCGCTTGATTTATTTTACAAAGGAATTGAAACAATTATCGAATTCTACAACGAGATGTCCAACTAAAAAATAGGCAAAACGAACAACGGACAGAAATCACAAGATACCAACCACAATCCATTTAAACTCGAATTATAATAATATTTTATTTTTTTACGGAAAATTCATCGGAAATTATTTTGTAATTTAGAAAGAATACAGTACGTTTATTGCACTTTTCGAAAACATAGTTTTATAAACAATTCTAATACTTAATGTCATGACGAAAACGATAACATTCAACGAACTAAGGAGAGTGAAGGATGCGCTTCCAAGTGGTAGTATAACCAAGATCGCAACTGAACTTGGTTTAGAAAAAGAAACAGTCCGCAATTATTTTGGTGGGCACGATTACAAAGACGGTAAAAGTTGTGGAGTACACATCGAACCCGGTCCCGACGGTGGATTGGTAATGCTTGATGACACTCAAATCCTACAACTCGCCCTTGACATTTTAGAAACTCAAAAAGTATAATTATCTAAGAAATTATTCAGAAAGCAGTGACATTTCATCTCACTGCTTTCTTTTTTTATCTTTAGAACATAACAAACAACATCATAACACAAATTATTTCACAAAACATCCATGGACAAATCTCTCGACTGCCTTTACTGCCAACGCAATGAGCTCCAAAAAAGTTTAATGATAGAAATATGCGACCTGAGCGCTTCAACACTTTTTTTATTTAAAGAACAAAGCCATCCGGGACGGTGTGTGGTAGCTTACAAAGATCACGTAAAAGAACTTTTTGAACTATCCGAAACTGACAGAAATGCATTTATGGCCGATGTTTGCCGCGTATCTGCAGCCATTCAGAAAGCCTTTGCACCGGCAAAAATGAATTATGGAGCTTACTCCGACAAATTACCTCATCTTCACTTTCACATTGTACCCAAATACGAAAATGAATTTGAATTTGGAGGAACATTTGAAATGAATCCACAAAAAGTATATCTGACAGACGCTGAATACGCAGCAACCATAGAGAAAATTTCTGAAGCACTATAAACCTATACTAACCCACAAAGCTCTTTTTAGTAATGTTATTACCGGAAGCATTTATAAACCGAACAAAAGAATTACTTGGCGAAGAATTTGAAGCTTTAGAAAAAGCCCTGAATAGCCCCCCACCAACGAGCATTCGCGTAAATACGAAAATGAATTACCGGCCATCGACAGAAAAGGTAAAGTGGTGCGAAACGGGTTATTATCTGGATGAACGACCGCTGTTTACAGCCGACCCACTGTTTCATGCCGGGGTATATTATGTTCAGGAAGCCAGTTCGATGTTTTTACATCAGGTGGTAAAACAACATTTCCCGAACGCACGCGCCGTACTCGACCTATGTGCAGCACCTGGTGGAAAATCAACATTATTGTCGCAAACACTGCATGAAACCAGCCTGTTGATTAGCAATGAAGTTGTGCGCTCAAGAGCTTACATTCTGGCTGAAAATCTGATTAAGTGGGGAAATCCGAATATCATTGTAACGAATAACGAACCAAAAGACTTTGGAAACATACCAGGATTTTTTGATGCAGTGGTCGTAGATGCTCCCTGTTCAGGCGAAGGCATGTTTCGGAAAGATGCTGGAGCTATAGACGAATGGTCGGAATATAATGTAAGTTTGTGTGCATCGCGTCAGCGTGAAATTCTGTCATCCGTTTGGGACACATTGAAAAATGAGGGTATTTTGGTATACAGTACCTGTACATTCAACAGAGAAGAGAATGAAGAAAACGTAAAGTGGATATGTAAAGAACTTGGAGCTGATCTACTACGGGTAGATCAGAATGAGAATACAAGCATTACCGCAACCGAATACGGATACCGATTTTACCCTCACAAAACACGTGGCGAAGGATTCTTCATTTCCGTTCTCAAAAAAAAGACATTACCACCCAGCCTGACAAGAAAGAAAAAAGTCGATAAAAAAAGTATCAAGTCCGTAACAAAAGAACCCGTTTTAACGTTATCTTTGCAAGAGTCTAATCGGTGGACGGTAATCAATGAAAATAATCAGATAAAAGCGTACGATACCGAATATTTATCTGACATATTGTTTTTAAACAAAGAATTAAAAACGATGCATTCCGGTCTCTTACTCGGCGAACTAAAAGGTTCAAGCTTTATTCCTTCAGCGAGCATTGCTTTTTCAAAAAAGCTAAATCGTGATTCGGCAGAAGTAGTAGAAGTGGATTATCAAACAGCTATTTCTTTTTTACGGAAAGATGCGATAACCTTACCCAATGCCGCTCGTGGTCATCTCTTAATCAGCTACAAAGGGCAAAGTTTAGGTTGGATAAAAAACATGGGAAACAGATGCAATAACCTTTATCCGCATGAATGGAGAATCCGGATGAAGCTTTGAAATAATGCAGCGTCAAAATTCATAAGGTGAGAAGTCAATTGGATGCAAACATTCAATAGTTTTCGCCTACGACAGATAGTTAATTACGAATTGAAATGAATATTATATTTTTAGGAACAGGAACCTCTACCGGAATTCCTCAGATTGGTTGTAAGTGTGACACCTGCCTTTCTGTCGACAAAAAAGATAAACGGTTGCGTGCTTCAGTTCTGATAACAGAAGGAGAATCACAAATTCTCATTGATTGCGGTCCTGACTTACGCCAACAACTTTTATCGAACAATATAGGCAAGTTGAGTGCGGTGTTATTGACCCACGAACATTATGATCATATTGGGGGATTAGACGACGTTCGACCTTTGGGCAACACTCAACTTTATGGCGAAAAAAGAGTTTTAGATATAATCCGTCGTAACATGCCCTATAGTTTTAGCGAAAACAAGTATCCGGGAGTTCCATTAATAGATTTGCATGAGATAGAAGAAGAAGGATTTTTCGTAAATGACATTAAAATTCAACCTATCAGAGTTATGCATGCAAATCTCCCTATTTTAGGTTATCGGATTGGTAAATTTGCCTATCTGACAGATGTGAAAACTTTGAGTGACAAAAGTATTGATCAACTACAAGGGCTTGACGTTTTAGTTTTAACAGCATTGAGACACCAAAAACATATTTCTCATTTATCGCTCGACGAAGCGCTTGATATTGCTACTAAAATAAATGCCCATAAAACTTATTTTACGCACATGAGTCACGATATGGGTTTGCACGATGCGGCAAATAAATTATTACCCATCAATATCGAATTGGCATATGACGGATTACAATTGAACTTATAAGCTATTATTTATCTGATTACAAACGATATATTAAACAATAAAACTATGAAAACACAAAAACTGAAATTTGCGATTCTGGCTTTTGGATCAGTTTTATTCACATCATGTACTTCCTTATTATACACCTCGATCGATGTTTTACGTCCGGCAAAGGTGGAATTTGCCATGGATGCAAACAACTTGCTTATCGTAAATAATTCGGTAAAACAGCCGGCTAATATGGGGCACAAAACTGAACTATACAACGAACCCGCAAAAAACATACACCTCGCAACTGACAGCCTCTCCATATTTTGCCTGGGAGCGTTGACAGAAGAAATAGAATCGAGAGATTTCTTTTCATCAGTTCAGTTAGTTCCAAACTCTGTAAACAAGACCCATGACTTTCTACGATCGAGAGAGCTAACCCCTCAACAGGTAAAAAACCTATGTGCAAGCTATCACAGCAATGTCGTTCTGTCGTTAGACAAGATAAAAGTAAATGACAACTTAATGGAATCATACCTCGACGAAAGTAGTAGCTTCCTTGGCTCATTGGAACTACAGTTTGAAACGTATTGGAGCATCCATTATCTGGACAGACCGGAAGTAAAGACCATACAGTTTAATGATACCGTAAGCTGGGAATCCGAATCCTATCGCCGAAAAAAAGCATTCAGTGATTTACCTAAAAGAGCTGATGCACTGATAGACGGAGCCCTGAATGTGGGGCACAAGTCGGTTGATCAATTTATTCCGCATTGGGAGAAAGCTGATCGCTACTTTTACAATTCAAGAAATAAACTCATGAAACAAGCCATGGATTCTGTTTATGTAAAAAATTGGAAAGCAGCCATTAGTTTGTGGCAAACAGCTATAAGCAAAAACGGAAATGCAAAGATTAAATCTCAGGCTGCTAACAATATTGCAATAGCCTACGAAATAACAGGCGATCTGAATAAAGCATTACAATACGCTCAAAACTCACTTCTTTTTATGGGCGAAATGACTGCAGTAGATTTCGACTCATTCAGAAGACTTTCGGATTATATCAGCGACCTGACCCTAAGAAAAAAGGAAGCCATTGCACTGAATAAACAATTGGGTAATTAACGATCAACTATTTCAGCACTCAAAGTGCACTTTCCGAATAATATTGGCTCAATAAATAGATCGATAAAGTTCTCTCTGATAAAAATTGTATAAGCAGATTTTAGTACTTTTGCAAGCATAATCATTATAGAACTAAATTATGCTGAATACATCCGACAAAACCATACTGCAGAATCGTGGTATTTCTATTCTCCAGATAGAAGATCAACTCAAATCATTTGTAACCGGCTTCCCTTTTCTTGAGATTCGCGGAGCTGCTGAGCCCGGAAAAGGAATCATTCAGGTTAGTGAAACCGAATTACAAACAGCTCTGAATATCTGGAAAGAATACTTAAAATCCGAAGCGACAATTATCAAGTTCGTTCCAGCCTCAGGAGCTGCAAGCCGCATGTTCAAAGATCTTTTTGAATTTTTGGAAAGCAACAAAAGCGAGCCAACCAATGCATTCGAACATAAATTTCTTGATGAAATTGAAAAGTTTGCTTTTTATGAAGATTTGAATGAAACTTGCAAAAAAAACAATAAGCTGTCAATATCTGAATTAATAGCTTCTAAACAATACAAGCCAATTGTAGCTAATTTATTGCACGAAAACGGGCTTAA
This sequence comes from Paludibacter sp., assembly GCA_036787795.1. Taxonomy (GTDB): domain Bacteria; phylum Bacteroidota; class Bacteroidia; order Bacteroidales; family Paludibacteraceae; genus Paludibacter. The sequence continues at coordinate 26,403 of DAIQOQ010000003.1, forward strand.
TTACGGAGCTTTGCCTAAAGGCCTATTAAAATTTCACTCCTACCCCACCCAAAAACGCACTCCGATGCAAGAGCATTTAGTGGAAGGAGCTTTATATGCTTCCAACAAATCGAGCCTAGTAAATATTCATTTCACTGTATCGAAAGAACACAGAGCTTTATTTGAAAAACATTTGAAGGAATCGGTAAGTATTTTCGAAAAACAGTTTGCTGTAACGTACAAGGTGAGTTTCTCGGAACAAAAGCCATCCACAGACACGATAGCCGCCGATGAAAACAACTTACCGTTCCGCGACAAAGGCAATCTGGTTTTCCGCCCGGGTGGACATGGTGCATTGATCGAAAACCTCAACGATCTGGATGGTGATATCGTTTTTATCAAAAACATCGACAACGTAGTGCCCGACTCACTGAAACAAAACACCGTTACGTACAAAAAAATTATAGCCGGTATCCTGATCAACCTACAACAACAGAGCTTTGCTTATCTGCGCGAGCTGGAAAACGAATCTATCTCCACAGCCAAACTAAGTATTATCGCCCAATTTTGCGAAACAAAACTAAATAATCATCGCGAGAATTTACACACCCTCTCACAAAGCGAACTGAGACTCTACCTGATCGGCAAACTAAACCGTCCGATGCGAGTATGCGGCATGGTAAAAAACGTGGGAGAACCCGGCGGAGGCCCATTTCTGACAGTTAATAGTGATGGGACTATATCGCCACAAATTCTTGAAAGCTCGCAGATCAATCTGAACAATCCTGCCGATAAAGAGAAGATGCTGCAATCCACCCATTTCAATCCGGTAGATCTGGTTTGCGCCGTAAAAAACTATCGTGGTGAGAAATTTGATTTACTGAAATACGTTGATAAAAACACCGGATTCATTTCGCTTAAATCTAAAAATGGCAAAGAACTGAAAGCACTGGAACTACCGGGGCTCTGGAACGGGGCCATGAGCGACTGGAATACTATATTCGTTGAAGTGCCAATCGAAACATTTAATCCCGTAAAAACCGTAAATGATTTATTGAGAACGCAACATCAATAATAATCCAATCGGGGAATCGCCCTCTCAAATCTTAATACGCTCTCCAACAAGAAAAAGGAGAGCGTATTTTTTATAATGATCATCTGCTTGATTGCCCAAAATAACTTAAATTCAATGCAAGAAGTCACGCTAATTAGGAAATAGCAGTTTTATAAAGTATGACAAATCAACCGACATTATGCCGAATCGACAGGAGAGGTACTGATTCAGGGTCAAAGTGTGCGTGCACGCACCAAAAGTATGCGATAACGCACCAAAAGCATGCGACATCGCACCAATTCAGTGCATGCACATACCAAAAGTGTGCGACATCGCACCAAATCAGTGCGTGCACGCACCAAAAGCGTGCGACATCGCAGCAAATCGGTGGAAATCGAGCCCAAAGTGTGCGATAACGCACCAAAAGCCTACGATAATGAACAAAACAGCTGCTAGACTAAGATCAAAGTATGTGTAAACGCAGTAAACGGCTGTAACAAGACACAAATTGAATAAGATTGTAAACAATTTTATCGCGACAATCCTCTTAATAGAATGAAAATAAAAAAAGGAAGCTCATTTACTGAACTTCCTTTTTTGTAGCGGGAACGAGAGTTGAACTCGTGACCTCCGGGTTATGAATCCGACGCTCTAACCAACTGAGCTATCCCGCCATTTTTCTAAAGCGGTGCAAAGATAGCCTTTTTAGAGCATTTGACAAATCTTTTCGATAAAAAAATTCGGCTTTTGCTCTGATTTCAGATTGGTTACCCATCTAATTAATTGGTATGTTTCAAAATAACATTGAACGAGAAATGTCAATTATGTATCAAAAAACAGGTTTCATTCCTAAATTCCACATAACAAACGACCACATATCGGCCTGCGCCTCGATTAATTTTCCGATCGGTTTGCCGGCTCCGTGGCCTGCTTTCGAGTCTATACGAATTAATGTTGGTTTTGTCCCAGCATTATTAGCCTGCAAAGTTGCAGCAAACTTAAATGAGTGCGCAGGCACTACCCGATCGTCATGATCACCCGTCATCACCAATGTAGCCGGATATTTAACGCCGGACTTTACATTGTGTAAAGGCGAATATCCTTTCAGGTACTCAAACATCTCTTTGCTCTCACCACTGTTTCCATAATCGCTGGTCCACGACCAACCGATAGTAAACAAATGATACCGCAACATATCAAGCACACCTACTTCGGGCACAGCCACCGCATACAAGTCGGGACGCTGAGTCAGACAGGCTCCTACAAGTAAGCCACCGTTAGACCCGCCATCAATAGCCAGTTTTTTTGATGAAGTATAACCTTTGGCAATGAGATACTCGGCTGCACCGATAAAGTCATCAAACACATTTTGCTTGTGCATTTTGGTACCTGCCAGATGCCAGGCTTCACCATACTCACCACCTCCGCGAATATTGGCTACAACATAGATTCCACCATTTTCCAAAAAAGGTATCCGAACAACACTAAAAGCCGGATTGAGGCTAATATTAAAGCCCCCATAACCGTAAAGCATCAATGGATTCTTACCATCTCTTTTTATTCCTTTTTTGTAAGTGATAGACATAGGTACTTTTGTACCATCTTTGCTTGTATAAAATATTTGTTCGCAAACATATTCGTCCGGATTAAATTTCACTTCAGCTTTATGAAATACTTTAGATGTATTTTTAGCTGCATCAAAAACATAAATAGTAGGAGGAAAAGTATACGATGTGAATACATAAAAAGCTTCATTATCATCTTTATCACCACTAAAGCCATTTAATGAACCTAATGTGGGGAGTTTTACTTCATATGATTTTTTGCCACTTAAATCAAACGCATAAGCATGATTTGCCGCATCTTTCATATATTCCGCCATAATTTTGCCACCAATCACAGTAGCCCTCTCCAATACATTATCCGATTGAGGAATAATTTCTCTCCAGTTTTCACGAGCAGGATTGGCAGGATCAATCTCCATCAACCTGTTTTTAGGAGCTTTCCAATTGGTCAGCATATACAATTTGCCGTTTACATTGTCAATCACCGAATAGTCATTATCAAAACCGGGAGCAAGTTCTACAAATGATGCATTGCGATTACTAAGATCTTTCATCAACAAACCATTCCCTGTTGTAGTTTCAGTAATAGATATAAACAGGAACTTTTCATCCTCGGTTACGCCAGCATAACATTCACGAAGTGCATGTTGTTTATCCTCATAAATCAACTTATCCTGACTTTGGTCCTGCCCAACAGTATGAAAATAAACTTTTTCATATTCATTTTTATTGGAATATTCTTTCCCTGCCTCCGGTGCATCAAAAGCACTGTAGTAAAAGCCATTTCCCTGCCATGCAATTTGAGAAGATTTAGACCATTTAATATGATCAGACAACAACTTGCGTGTTTCAACATCCAGCACAAAGATTTCATTCCAATCCGATCCACTACGTGCAATAGCGTAACCCAGGTATTTACCATCCTTTGAAAATGCAATGTTCGATAATGCCACTGTTCCGTCAGTAGAAAGTGTATTCGGATCAAGAAGCATTTCCGGTTCAGAACTTAGCGTAGCCTGATGATACAGCACACTTTGATTTTGCAAACCATTATTTTTATAATAGTAATATTGCCCGTTCTTTTTAAATGGAGAACTGTATTTTGGATAATTATATAATGCAGTTAACCTGTCTTTTAATTTATCTCTGAATGGTATTTGAGACAAATAGTCTTTAGTCACTCTATTTTGTTCTTTCACCCAGGCCGATGTAGCAACAGAGGTATCATTTTCGAGCCAGCGATAAGGTTCTTTTACCTGTACGCCAAAGTAAGTATCAACCACATTATCCTTGGCTGTCTTTGGGTACTTAATTTTAGATTGAGAAAAAGCTGTTGTCATAGTCAGCAAAAATAAAGATGTAACGATTAAATGTTTCATACTTCAGCAATTTTAATTTTATCTTTAATACTTCAAATATTATTTTACCGCAACCAAACCCATTTCCTTAGCTATTTCAAGCATATAGGTTCGTGCCGCCTCATATTCGTTAGGAATAATTCCGTCCAGTATAGCGTCTTTTATTTTCATTTTTAAGTCACCTACCGTTGCACAAGCCGGCAGGTTAAACGCATCCATAATTTCCTGTCCACTGATAGGAGGTTGAAAATTTCGAACCCTGTCCTTTTCTTCGATCTCTTTCAATTTCTGACGAACGAGTTGAAAATTAGCCCGGAATCGCTTTACCTTATCCGGATTTTTCGATGTTATATCTGCTTCACAAAGCTTCATCAAATCATCAATATCATCACCGGCATCGAACAATAGCCGACGAATGGCCGAATCGGTCACCTCTTCTTCACTCAGCACAATGGGACGCATGTGGAGCGTTACCATCTTCTGTACATATTTCATTTTCTCGTTAGTAGGCAATTTCATCTTACGGAAGATTTCCGGAATCATTTTTTCGCCAACAAAGTTATGATTATGAAATGTCCAGCCTAAACGAGGATCGAAACGTTTGGTACGTGGTTTACCTATATCATGAAGCAATGCCGCCCAGCGCAGCCACAAATTATCAGTATGCTCGCAAAGTCCGTCTAATACCGCCAAAGTATGGTAAAAATTATCTTTATGCCCAATACCATCTTTTGTTTCAGCACCTTTCAGAGCCAAAACTTCCGGAAAAATAAGTTCCAGCAAACCTGTTTTTTCGAGTAAAATAAAACCTACCGATGGCTTTCGCGACATCATAATTTTATTTAGTTCGTCGGCAATACGCTCTTTCGATATAATTTCAATGCGCTCTTTATTTCGGGCAATGGCTTCAAAAGTATTCGACTCTAGAAAAAAACCAAGTTGCGCCGAAAAACGAATACCCCGCATCATCCTTAGCGGATCGTCCGAAAAGGTAATATCCGGATTCAACGGAGTGCGAATTACAAAGTTTTTCAGATCTTCAATTCCACCAAACGGGTCGACCAACTCGCCAAAGCGATCTTTATTCAGACATAAAGCCAATGCATTTATTGTGAAATCTCTGCGATTCTGATCATCTTCCAGTGTTCCGTCTTCAACTATCGGATTACGCGAATCACGTTGATACGATTCTTTGCGTGCACCGACAAACTCGACTTCCAGATCTTTTAGCTTCACCTGAGCAGTTCCAAAGTTTTTAAAAACAGTAAGCTTTGCCTGTTTGCCCAATTTTTTAGTAACATTCTCGGCCAATGCAATACCACTGCCCACCACCACTACATCAATATCTTTAGATGGTCGTTTCAGGAATATGTCACGTACAAACCCACCAATAACATAACATTCTTGTTGCTGTTCATCAGCAGCTTCGGAGATAATTTTAAATATTTTATCCTCTAAATATCTTTTCATCAAATTGTATAAAAACTTATTTCTTCAACAATGCAAAAGTAAGGGAATATATTTAAACAACAAAAAACCTGACAGAATTGAAAATACTGTCAGGTTCTATATATTTAAAGTCTTCTTATTCTTCTTTTTTTGCTTTCCTCGCTCTCAATTTTTTAATTTCATTTTCCAGCCTCTCAATTTCATTTTCCTGATGGTTAATTGTTTTCAACAATTCATTTAACTCTTCATTTTCAATAGTTGTTGGATACTGGGCATCAACTCGTTCAAGAAAATCAGCCAGCACATTCATGTAATTCATAAACGCTTCATAAGCCGATTCGTAATGAGTACCATAAGGATCTTTATGACTCATATAACGGAAATGATCAGTCGATTGCAGAATCAGCCAATCAAGTAAAAGGGGTTTATCTGTACACATCCGAACCCGTTCGCCCACAGCATACAGTTTATTCAGTGCCTCCTGTTGTAAATCATTTCCAGTCCAGGGCGTCAAATCTTTATCGTTTCCGACCCAACTTATTGGATACGGTACAGATAATGGTCCGGCCGATTCACTTTTTTTACTAAGTTCCGAAGGCAACACAAAATTCATTTGTTGCTCCATCGCATAGTATGGAAGAGCCTTCAAAAACTCAAAAATACCGGTATAAGCAGGCTGAGTAATGCCAAATACCTCGTAGCCCATCCCTAAATTGATAACCCGATCCTCTTCCGGCAAGGCGGCAATTCTATTGATAAAACCATCAGCCGTCAATGATGTAGCGGAAAAGCGAAAAGCAATATCATCGCTCAATTTTTGATTTCGAACTAATAGCTTTAATTTTGGAATATACGAATGATTGTAGACATAATTTGGACTTTTCCAACCCAAAATATGTTTTGCTTCATCAGTTATCATAGTTTTATATCCCATTTTTGAAACCAACTCACCTATTTCATCTGAATAAATTAATTCGGCATTAAATAAAGCAGTAGGACGCTTTCCAAACAACGCTTCGATTTTATCCGCATGCATTTTTACCTGACGTTCAAATTCACTTGCATCATAAACAGAGGAAAGCGAATGTCCATAAGGCTCCGCTAAAAACTCTACACTACCTGTTCTAGACAATTCTTTAAAACTATCAATTACTTCGGGGGCATATTGCTCTAATTGTTCCAAGGTTACTCCGGAAATGGAAAAAGCACAGCGAAACTTTCCATTTGAACTGCGAATCATTTCAGCAATAGTCCGATTTGCATTCAAATAAGATTGATCCACCACATTACGAATGCGATCTCCTGTTTGAAAATCGTCATAGTAATAATGATCTTTACCTATTTCAAAAAAACGATAACGTTTTAACCGAAATGGAAGATGTATTTGAAAATAAAAACAAATGTTTCTCATATATTTATAGATATTTGCCCGGTGGCGATATTAACTTTCTATTTTTCATATAAGCAACTTAAAAGTCACATAACACTTTCATAAATTTTACGGACTTTCAATCCTGCATCATACCAACTGATATTATTCACTTCATCTCTTCCTAATTCTTTAAGACTATTGTACATGGCAGGATTTTTTACAATAGCATAAATAGCATCGGCCATAGCATCAATATCCCAGTAATCGGTTTTTATAGCGTGAGTCAGAATTTCTGCACATCCTGATTGTTTGGAAATAATCGACGGCGTTCCGACTTGCATAGCTTCCAAAGGTGAAATTCCGAAAGGTTCGGAAACCGAAGGCATGATATACACATCACTTTCTGCTAACATTTCGTGTACTTGTTTACCCTTCAGAAATCCCGTAAAGTGGAATCGATCTGCAATTCCACGCTTGGCTGTCAGGTCTATCATTGCATTCATCATATCGCCGCTTCCAGCCATAACAAACCGGACTCCGCTCGTTTTTTGAAGCACCTTATAAGCAGCTTCCACAAAATATTCCGGTCCTTTCTGCATCGTAATTCTTCCCAGGAAGGTTACCACTTTGTCTTTTCGAGGACTTTTAGTATAAGAGTTTATATTCGGAAGTGGTTCTACAGCATTATGCACAGTAGTTACTTTACGAGGGTCCTGATGATATTTCTCAATAACAATCTTTCGCGTCAGGTTACTTACAGTCATGATATGATCGGCCATATCCATGCCTCGTTTTTCAATTCCATAAACAGTTGGATTCACTTGCCCCCTACTACGATCAAAGTCCGTAGCATGAACATGAATTACCAGTGGTTTTCCGCTTATTTGCTTTGCAAAAACTCCGGCTGGATAGGTCAACCAATCGTGAGAATGTATTATGTCGAAATCAAGTTGATGAGCCAGAACACTTGCAACTGCCTCGTAATTGGAAATTTCTTCAATCAGATTATCAGGATAGCGGCCTGAAAAGTTCACACAGCCTAAATCATTCGTAAAAATTCGTTGATAATCATATTTGATACCATTCCGAAGCTTGAAATATTCATCCGGATGCATGATCGAACCAATCCGATCATTTACATAATTCCAATTATTTTCTTTCCAGACAATAGGAACATTACAGGCACCAATTATTTTCAAAAAGCTCTGATCTTCGTCACCATGAGGCTTGGGAATCACAAAGGTGATTTCCATATCATTTTGTAACGACATCCCTTTCGTCAATCCGTAGCTTGCCGTTCCTAATCCTCCCAGAATATGAGGAGGAAATTCCCATCCAAACATTAATGCCTTCATGTATATTATTCGTTTTCGTATTTTTTCAATAAATCCAAGACTCTCAAAATTTCAGCTACACTCATAGCAAATGACATGCCTCCGTGCCCTTTAAACGGAGGATTACCATCGAACAACTCAGGAATTGTTCCAACACAAAGTTCTGTCATCTCGGCTTCAAAGCCAACCAACATCCTTTCCAAAAAAGATTTTCCGCTTTGTTTATAAACTTTCAGATAAGCCATGGCAAATGCACCAAAAGTGCAGGGCCAAACTGGGCCATTATGATAATTTCGGTCTCGCTCCAACTGTCCACCAATATAGCTTGGCCTGTAAAAACCACTTTTTGGACTTAGAGACCTTAATCCTTTGGGGGTCAATAATTCTTTGGTAGTTATATCCAAAACAGATTTTTGTTGTTGTTTGTTCAGAGGCGAGAAAGGTAATGCCACAGCTAAGATCATATTGGGGCGAACCTCCCAATCATTATAGCTTCCATCTACAAAGTCATACAAATAAGTTCCGTTCCAAAAGGTAGTGATAAAAGCTTCGCGCGCTATTTCTCCTTGATAATCGAGTAAATCGGCTGTATGTTCATTTCCTTTTTCTCGTGCAAGCTGCGACGTAAATTTAAGAGCATTATACCACAATGCATTAATTTCAACTACATATCCGGTTCTCGGAGTAATCGGGCGTCCATTTTCCATAGCATTCATCCATGTCGCCGGTTTTTCTGTTCCGTTGACATAAACCAGTCCATTATTATGCAAAAATAAATTAGGATGATTCTGCTTTCTGACAAATGATATAATATTAGATGCTAATTCTTCGTATCGATTCGCCGCCTCTTTTAATGATGTATTAACCGCAAATTGCTGAATAGTCCATATAAACCAGAGCAACACATCCGGATCATCAATAGCCTGAAGTTTGAAACCACTACGTTCCCCATCCATAAATCGTTGCAGTTCGGGAATTGCTGTCTCCATAATCGCATCGAAATAATCCATCCGATCAATGGTCAATGTACAACCAGGCAATGAAACAAACTGGTCTCGTGCACGAGCTCCGTACCAGGGATAACCTGCTAGCAAATAAGTTTTATCACCTTCCCGTTTATAAAATTGCTGAGCTGAATTCTTCAGACAGGTAAACATATCAACCCGATGATTTCTTCGGGTCAATTCAGTGTCCCAAAGTATTTTTAGTTTTCGCGGTGAAACCTCGGAAATGCCGGCTGAGAAGATAATAGATTCGCCTTTCTTTAGCGGCATCTCAAAATAGCCGGGCACTAAAAGATCTTCCTTGTAATCATAACCTCGCTCCTGCTCTTTATAATATTCTATATTTTTGTACCAATCAGGTTCATGATTGTAAACAACTTTTTTTGAAAACTGCATATGCAGGCACGGATATTTTTGATACATGCACATCTTAATACCATCCTGAATTTCAGTGTATGATGTATTGGCCTGATCATTTTGATGCGTCAGTTCATTCACACTCCGGAAGGCTAGAAACGGCTTAAATCGTAAAGTTGTAGGAGAGTGTGCTTCAAGTAAACTGTACTTTATCAGAACTCTTGGTTCAAAGGACACCAGCATTCTTTCTTTCGACAGGACTACACCCCCAACACGATATATGGTGCGCGATATAACCTCGCAGTCAAACTGACGGATATACTTATGACCGTTAGGACTAAAATTACTGCCTTCATATTTATGGATTCCCAAATTAAACTCAGCCCCATGCTGAATAACTGTTTCATCGAGCGATGAAAGTAGCACATGGTTATAATTATCAATTTCCGGAATTGGAATTACAAGTTGCCCATGGTATTTTCGCGTATTACAATCGATCAGGGTTGTGCTATTATATGTTCCTGCCCGATTTGTTCGAATCATCTCTTTCGACAGAGATTTTTCGAGATTAATCAACAAGGTTTTATCAAAATTGAGGTAACTCATAAATATAAACTAAAAAAATGATATCGTTTTCTCCGAAAAATGCTGCGCAAGGAAAAAACTAAATCCCATCAACCATTAATAACTATTTTTCGATCTTATCGACCGCAATATATAAATTATTTTCGAAATATAAAAGGGCTCTTTTTATTAAATTTACAATGAAACAAATAGCCTGATAAATTCCCAATTATAATGGATTGATTTATCCAACATTGTCTTAAATCATCAACAACGCTTTTCACCTACAATGTCCTTTTGCCTATTTAAATACTTTTACTTCCTTTTTCACGTTAACTTCACAAAGAAATTGTAATTTTGTGTCGAAATGATAAATCCACGAAATGTCTGACGAACACAAGAACTCTGCGGATAAACGACAATTTATAAATGCCATTTTTATTCCTGTCATAATTGGGATATTGATGGTTTTGAGTTTTCTGTTAGAGAAAGGAATGGACTGGGACTTTCATACTGCCGGCATATATCCACGTCGGGTCGGAAGTCTGTGGGGTATATTAACGTTAATCTTTGTGCATGCCGATTGGGGACATCTGGCCAATAACTTGATTTCGTTCATTCTGCTGGGAAGCTTCCTGTATTATTTCTACATGCAAATAGCTACAAAGGTTTTAGTTATTTCATATTTGGTGAGTGGACTGATTTTGTGGATTATTGGTAGAGATAGTTGGCATATTGGAGCAAGCGGATTAATTTATGCTATTGCTTTCTTTTTGTTTTTTAGTGGAATAATTAGAAAACATACGCCACTTATTGCATTATCTCTTGTCGTGGCTTTTATTTATGGGAGTATGATTTGGCATATTTTCCCATGGAAAGCGCAAGACCCTATTTCGTGGGAAGGACATCTGGCCGGAGGAATAGTGGGTTCTGCTTTATCTATATTTTATCGAAAAAATGGGCCACAAAAACCGATGAAGCAATGGGATGAAGAAGAAGATGAATCACCTGATTCACTCGCGTATTTAGATGATGACTTTGAAAAAGAGCAGGATTAAAAAACAATTTTTCAGCATAATAGCTATACTAAAAATATGGAAGACAACAGTTCAAAAGAGATTAACTTACTACAACTTCTCAACTTATTATTTGCATGGATAGTAAAGTGCGTAAAAGGTATAGTCCGGTTTTTCGGGCATCTGATTCAGTTAACTTACAAATTCAGACTGATCACTTTTTTCTTGATTATTTGTGGAACTGGAGTGGGTTTATATCTTTCTCGTCCGTCAGCAAAGATTTATAAAGCTGAAGCTATGGCTATGCTCTACGGAAGTGAAGCGCAAACAGTGAAAGAAGTATGTAAACAACTGGAAAATTCCATAGCTTCAAACAATCTTTATTCTTTATCTGCCAAACTTTCGTTGCCGGATAGTATTACAAAAAACATTGTAGAATTTCACGCCTTTTATGCCATCACATATCACAAAGACTCAGTGGCAGAAACTATTGATTTTAAAGAGAGTCATCCTATATCTGACACCATAAATGTAAAAATGAAGGATAGACTTTATTTTCAAGTGC
>DAIQOQ010000237.1:0-2503 GCA_036787795.1 Paludibacter sp.
TGAAGGAACAAAAGAAAAACAAGACATGGTAAAAATAGATTTTGATTCAAAGTCCATTCGCGGAAAGGTTATCGCTATTTCTATTATTGCGGCAGTGGCCATTGCGCTGTCGTGGTTTATTTTGCACCTTGCTTTCGGACAGGTAGTGACTACCATCGAAGAGATGTCGGAACCTAACAATAAATTGGTTTTGCTGAACACGCTGTCCAATGACGTAACGCAAATAGGGCAATATCAGCGGAAACAAATATTGAAGAACCCCACAAAAACAACCCCTGTTCTGCTGCCTGAAGCTGAAGTGCTGACAAAACGGTTGGACACCTTACGTATACTTTGTGCTGATAGTAAGTCGCAGTTGCATCAAATCGATTCGATAAACCGATTGCTCAATCAGTACGATGATCTGGTGGCAAATTATCTGAAACTATATGCCGATCTGTTCAGCAATCAGTCTCTCACCGGGAAGTTTAAGAATCTTTCAGATCTGATTTCCGCCAATTCGGCCAAGATGGATAGCAGCATCATTACTTCCGTACGGAACGGTATAACCACTACCACTTATGCTCCTCCAGAACAGTTGCCCAAAGCAAAACCACGCCCTTCACTGATAAAGCGTTTTCTTGGACTCTTTGGTGGAGGAGATAAATCAAGCAAAGCGGATGTACGACCTGTGGTGCAAAAAGAACACAGCATCCGGATTGATACCCTGGTGTTATCGCAACGGGATAGTCTGAAACGGGCCATCACCGAGTCGGTAAAAAATATCGATCAGTATCATCGGACGCGGAGTGTTACGTTGGCTAATGGTGAGTTGAGTCTTATTCGCGATGCCAATAATTACATTAACCGCATACGTGCTGTATTGCGCTCTATGGAAACAGCCGAAATAGCAAAAGTAAAAGCCAATGATGCGCTGTTGGTAACCAATGTGCAAAGCAGTATGACGCGTATCATCATTATCATGATACTGTTTGTTATTATCACTTCGGTGCTGGTTTATCTGGTGTTTACCGATATAGCACGTAGTAATCTCTTCCGTAAACAACTGCTTGAAGCCAAAGAGGAGGCCGAGTATCTGAGTACGGTGAAACAGCGGTTCCTGTCCAATATGAGTCATGAGATACGAACGCCTTTGCAGTCGATTATTGGTTTTTCGGAGCAAATTATGCAGCAGGAAAAACCGTCGAGAGCAGCTGTTGAAGCTATTTATTATTCGTCGGAACATTTATTGCAAATAGTGAATGAAGTGCTGGATTACAGCCGTATTGTATCCGGCAAATTCACCTTCGACAAAAAGCCGTTTGATATGGGTCGGTTACTTGCCGAAGTAGCTGCAACCATGAAGTCGCAGGCCATTGAAAAAAAACTGAAGCTTGAATATACGAAGGAAGTAAATTACCCGAATCTTTATCTGGGCGACGCGTTTAGGTTGAAACAAATATTATACAATCTGATAGGCAATGCCATTAAGTTTACTAACGAAGGCGGTATCCGGCTTGAAGTGGAATCAACGATGAACGGTAATATGACTGAGTTTACGTTTCGTATTGTGGACACGGGTATGGGCATATCCGAAGAAGACCTGACGCGGGTGTTCAATGAATTTGAACAGGTCGACTTTTCGGGACAGCATGCAAGTTCCGGTACAGGATTGGGATTAAACATCGTAAAAGGACTGGTGGAACAACAGGGAGGAACCCTTGCTGCTGAGAGTACTTTGCATCAGGGTTCGGTATTTACGGTAATGCTGAGCTACGAACAAACCAACGAAAAAGAAACTGTTGTACCAACAGAAAAGCTGGGAAACAAACTAAACTTTACGGGCAAAGTGCTGATTATAGACGATGATCCGTTTATCCTGAAGCTTTGCTCCATCATACTCGATGAATATGGCGTTGAACATACCTGCCAGGTGTCGTCGGAGGATTTGATTAATCAGGAATGGGATCATGATATAAGTCTTATATTTACCGATATCCGGATGCCCGGGATAAATGGACTGGAGCTTTGTAAATTATTGCGTACCCGGATAAAAAAGGAGGTCAAAATCATAGCACTCACTGCACATGCCTTGCAAGAAGAACAGGCGGCTATTCTGGTGCAGGGCTTTGATGGGTTGATAACAAAGCCGTTTAAAGAGGAGGATCTTATAGCTTGTTTAAATGCTCATTCAGGCACTGCAAAGAAACTGGATTTGACTGCACTGCGTGCTATGTGTATGCAGGATGAAGAGTTGTTGCAAAAAAGTCTGGCTTCGTTTGTGGATGAAACCAGACAGGACTGGGTATTACTTCAGCAACTTGTTGAACAGCCCGACCAACAACCCATGATGGAACTATGTCATAAACTAGCCGGCAGAATAGGGCAGGTGGGTGATAGTGAATTATCATTCAAACTCCGGCAGTTGGAAAAAACGCTGAAGGGCTCCTGCGATTTGATAGAAGTAACCCGTGAGTTGAAAGGAGTGATGGTGGAAATAGATAAGCTGATAGAAGCGGTAATA
>DAIQOQ010000237.1:2603-4574 GCA_036787795.1 Paludibacter sp.
CGATTAGTCTTCAATATTATATTTTGCTAGTTTCAGGTAGAGTGTTTTTCGGTCTATATTGAGTAGGCGAGCGGCCTTCGATTTATTGTATTTCACTTCCTGCAGGGTTTTAATAATCATTTCCCTTTCATTGGTTTCCTGCAATGCTTTTAAATCAAATTCAGCCGGAGGAGTGTGGATGGTAGAACTGTTTTCCAATAGCATTTCTTCAGGTAAAACCAGTTTCTCTATCGTATCCCCTTTGGTTAGTAATACAGCCCGTTTGATGCAGTTTTTCATTTCCCGCAAATTTCCCGGCCATTCGTAGTGGGTAAATATTTCCATGACTTCATCCGAGACTTTTTGTACATTTCGCCCCAGCTCTTTATTAGATAGGGCAATGAAATGTTGGATGAATTGAGGAAGATCACCTTTTCGTTGACGTAAGGCGGGAACCAAAATCTTGAACTCATTTAACCGGTGGTATAAATCTTCACGGAAAGTTCCATTTTTGACTTTCAGCAGTAGGTCTTCGTTGGTGGCAGCAATGATGCGTACATCTATCTTTACGGTTCGGTTGCTACCAATGGGTTGAATCACTTTTTCCTGCAGGCTGCGCAATAACTTTACCTGAACATCGTAGCTCAGGTTACCTACTTCATCCAGAAAAAATGTTCCTTTGTTTGCCATCTCGAACTGTCCTTTCTTATCCTGCAGAGCACCGGTAAACGATCCTTTGGAATGACCAAACAATTCACTGGCTGCCAGCTCCGATGAAAGTGTTCCGCAATCGATAGCCACAAAAGATTCCTTCGAACGGTTGCTTTGTGCATGAATGCTGCGGGCAATATGTTCTTTCCCTGTTCCGCTTTCGCCTTGTATGATGACTGATACTTCGGTAGGCGCCACCAATTTTACATAATCACTTAGTTGGACAGATCTCTCGCTGTTGCCTTCAACAAATTGTCCGGTAACTGTAGGAGGGGTAACTTTTTGTTCTTTTTTATTTATTGCCTCATTAATGATCATCAGCAATTCATCCGGTATAATGGGCTTGGTGATATAATCAAATGCTCCCATTTTAAGGGCATTTACAGCCGTTCGGATGTCCAGAAAACTGGTAATAATGATAACCGGAGTTTTTATGTCTTTTGATCGGAGTAATTTGATCAGGTCCAGCCCTATTCCATCCGGCAGTCTGTAATCCAGCAAAATGAGTTGATACTCAGTTTTACTAATGGCAGTAACAGCATCCTTAATACAGTCCCGGGCATCCACCTCATACCCTTGCTTGACTAAAAAGCCCTGCAATATTTGTATAAAGGTTTTGTCGTCCTCAACCAGGAGAATGTTTGCCATAGGAATTTTTTGTATTAATAAGTGAAACACAAAAGTACTAAAAAAAACAGGAGCTGAATGTTTTTCAGCTCCTGTTTCTTTTAAATAAACTTAAGTATTCCTACTTTATTGATTTACGATTTTTCCGTCTTTATCAATATTGATACTCTTACTTTCTCCTGAAGTCGGATTCTTGAAAGATACTACGTAAAAAACAACCTGATTGGCCGAATCTTTTGCAACATATGAAGTTTCGGCAGCATCCCAACCCTGAGATTTGAAGCTAACAATAAGATCTTTAACTGGTTGTGGTAGTTCAGACGTTTTAATTTCTGTTTTTACCGGATCAACTATCGGCGCTGCAGTTACTGTACTGTCTTTAGCAGATTTTACAACATCTTGAGCGAAAACCGATGCACTAGTCATCATCAGAAAACCGAGTGCAAATAACATTACTTTTTTCATGATTCTTTTGTTTTTAAATGTGTTAGACAAATATGTGTCTGCATTAGTATAGGCAAGCGATGTACCAAAAGAACCTGAAAAGGTAGAAGTCTAGATATGTAGGTATTATAAGTTGTGACCAAAAATTCAGCCTGTAAAAGCGGGGATTCTTTCCCCATATTGATGAGATTATCAGCACGTTAAATATGA
>DAIQOQ010000062.1:0-14083 GCA_036787795.1 Paludibacter sp.
AAAAGCAACTCATTTCTGAATTGCTTTTTTGCGGTACGGACGGGACTCGAACCCGCGACCTCCGCCGTGACAGGGCGGCATTCTAACCAACTGAACTACCGAACCAATTTATTGTTGGGCATTGTTTTCTAATGCGGTGCAAAGATACGGCAATTTTTCATTTCTACAATAGCTACAGGAAAATATTTTCAACTTTCCTGAAAATTCATAGCCGGATTCAAGTTCAAAAAAAGGAATTCAAGCGATTACAAATTCCGAAAAAACAAGCTTCAAAATACAATTTGTAGATTAAAATCCAGGTCTCCGATTAAAATGTTATCTTTGCAATCTGTTTATAGAAAATTTGAAATTGAATGAAAGGAAATGAGAATACGGCAGTGCTATTAATGCATTGTCCTGACAAACCGGGTATTTTAGCAGCTGCCACCGAATTTATTAACCAACACAAAGGAAACATCCTCTATTTAGACCAATATGTAAATCGCGAAGAAAAAGTTTTTTTCATGCGTGTAGAATGGGATCTTGATACTTTTCAAATACCGAAAGACAAAATTGAAGAATATTTTGAAACATTGATCGCCGTTCGATACAATATGAACTTCAGACTTTATTTTGCCGACACTAAGCCGCGAATGGCTATCTTCGTATCTAAAATGTCACATTGTCTTTACGATCTGCTTGCACGGTATGCTGCCGGCGAATGGCAGGTAGAAATTCCCCTTATCATAAGCAATCACCCCGACATGGAGGTTGTTGCAAAACGTTTTGGAATTGAATATCATGTTTTTTCTATAACAAAAGAAAACAAAGCCGAACAGGAAGCCAAACAGCTTGAGCTATTGAAAAAACACAAAATCACATTTTGCGTGCTTGCCCGATATATGCAGGTGCTTTCAGCCGATTTCATAGACCAGTATCCTAATAAGATCATTAATATCCATCATTCATTTCTACCAGCATTCGCCGGAGCCAAACCCTATCATGCAGCTCACGAACGCGGAGTAAAAATTATCGGCGCAACAAGTCATTATGTAACCAGTGATTTAGATGCCGGTCCTATTATTGCACAGGACGTAACCCACATATCACACAAAGACACCGTTAACGAACTTATAAAAAAAGGACGTGATTTGGAGAAAATAGTACTTTCACATGCGGTAGAAAAACACATCGATCGTAAAATTCTGGCTTACAAAAACAGAACTGTCGTTTTTCAGTAATCTCATCAATTTTCAAAATTGTATTTCAAGAAATAACCTTTAAATAGACATCAGATGGAAGTAACCAGATTATTTGATCTGTTGGATAATTACGCAGAAAAATATCCGGATCAAGATGCAGCTTTGGTTTGCAAACGCGATGGCGCTTGGAAAAAATTCAGCATTCAAGAATATATAGAATTAACCAACAATATAAGTTACGGCTTATTAGAACTGGGAATTAAACCCGGAGACAAAGTAGGAATCGTAAGTGGCAACAGACCGGAATGGAACATGCTCGACTTTGCGGCCATGCAAATTGGTGCTATCTCAATTCCCATTTATCCTACAATTAGCCAGGACGACTACAGACATATTTTAAATCATGCCGAGATGAAAGTCATTTTTATTGAAGGCAAAGAGCTTCGAAATAAACTTCAGCCAATTCTACCCGAGATAAAAACGCTCAAAGAGATATTCACATTCGTAGATCAAAAAAGTGAATACAAATACCTCGATCAACTTATTTCATTAGGCAAAGATCATCCGCAACCAGATAAGCTTACAGATATCAAATCGAAGATCAAAGAATCTGATTTAGCAACAATTATATACACCTCAGGCACTACCGGCGTCCCTAAAGGCGTTATGCTCTCACACAGCAATATTGTGAGTCAGATCAAAAATCTCGAATCAATTCCAGCCAAGTGGAGCAATATTGCATTAAGCTTTTTACCTCTATGCCATGCCTACGAACGCATGTTAGTATATTTGTATCAATACCTGGGCATGTCGGTGTATTATGCCGAAAGCCTGGGTACCATTGTCGAAAACATCAAGGAAATAAATCCAACCATGATGTCATGCGTTCCCCGACTATTGGAAAAAATCTATGATAAACTATACTTGTCTGGCAAAAAACTTCCGTTAGTAAGCAAAATACTTTATTATTGGGCATTCAATTTAGCCACCCATTATCAGCTGGAAGGTCAGAGTACCTGGTACAATTTACAATTTAAACTGGCCGAAAAACTGATTTATTCAAAATGGAGAGCCGCTATAGGTGGTAACTTTGATATCGTTGTTTCGGGTGGTTCAGCCATTCAGCCTCATATTGCCTCTTTTTTCTCAGCCATAGGCATGCCTGTATTTGAAGGTTACGGATTAAGTGAGACTTCACCCGTAATTGCAGTAAGCCAACGCGGAAAAAACGGACGAAAATTTGGGACTGTAGGATTGCCGTTACCAGGTGTGGAAGTAAAACTAGGCGATCGCAACGAGATAATTTGCCGGGGACACAATGTTATGTTGGGCTACTACAAAGACCCGGAACTTACAGCACAGGTCATTGATACCGATGGATGGTTTCACACCGGTGACACCGGAAAATTCAGCCAAGAGGGACAACTGACCATTACCGGCCGGTTAAAAAGTATTTTCAAAACATCGTTTGGAAAATATGTAAACCCACAAGCTATCGAAGCGAAATTTACAGAATCACCTTTCATCGAAAACATGATTGTTCTGGGCGAAAACAAAAAATTTGCCGCCGCACTCTTGTCTCCTGATTTTGTATACCTGAAATCCTGGTGTCTGAAGCATAAAATCAAATACAGCAGCAATGCCGAAATGATTGAGCACCCGATGGTATTAAAACGCTTTCAGGAAGAAATAAAACATTACAATCATCTCTTTGGCGATTTTGAACAAATTAAACGTTACCAGCTCGTTCCCGACGAATGGACACAGCCGCGTGGTTTTCTGTCTCCCACTCTCAAAATTAAACGAAATGTAATTGAGGAATATTATGCAGAGAAGATCGAAAAGATATTCTCTTGAAGCACTCTCTGAAGCGAAAAACATACTTTCAATTACAGAGACTTATGAACTGGCGTGACTTATTCCAATTGTCAACCGGCAATAAACTTGTATCTTTGCAGCGTGAGAAAACGATTCTTTATTTACTTTTCATATAAGGGTACAGCCTATCACGGCTGGCAGTTTCAACCAAACGGCATATCAGTACAAGAAGTCCTGACACAAGCTTTATGCACCATTCTGCGTACAACCCTCGAAATTACAGGAGCAGGAAGAACCGATACCGGTGTACATGCTAAGTTAATGGTGGCACATTTTGATGTGGAAACAGACTTACCTGCAAACTTAGATTTAGTCTCGAAACTGAATAGTTTTTTGCCCAATGACATTGCGGTATTCAAAATTGTAGAAGTAAAAACTGATGCGCATGCCCGTTTTGACGCAATTTCACGTCGATACGAATACCATATGGTTACTCGAAAAAATGTTTTTAAAAATGAATTAGCTGCACGCGGAAACCTCAACCTAAACTTCGAGGCGATGAATATAGCTGCAAAAACATTACTAGAATATCGTGATTTTACAAGCTTCAGTAAATTGCATACCGATGTAAAAACAAACAATTGTGTTATTTCACACGCAGAATGGACGCAACAGGATGAAGAATGGATTTTCTGCATTCAGGCCGACCGTTTCTTACGCAATATGGTACGTGCCATTGTGGGTACACTATTCGAAGTCGGGCGCAACAAAATGTCGGTGGAAGAATTCAGGACAGTTATTGAAGCTAAAAATCGATGTAAAGCAGGCGTTTCGGTTCCTGCTCATGGATTATATCTGGTCGACATTCAATATCCGGAAAACCTTTTTCTATAAAAATAACTTTTTCTAAATCTCAAACCAATAAATTAATCTCATGTGGTTATTACTTGCTCTTATATCTGCTGTTTTATTAGGATCGTACGAAGTTTTTAAAAAAGTTTCACTAGAAGAGAATGCTGTTATTCCCGTAATTTTAGTTTCTATTTTATTCTCGTGCTTACTACTTGCTCCATTCTTATTCATTTCCAATTTTTATCCCAATCTACTCAAAGGTTCGCTGTTTTTTGTTCCCCGGGTCGATCTGCATGCTCATCTTTTATTTGTCATAAAAGCTGTAGTTGTATTAACATCGTGGCTTTTTGCCTATTTTGCTCTAAAACATCTGCCGCTTTCGTTGGCCTCTCCTATTAAAGCCACTCAACCGGTTTGGACTGTGGTAGGAGCTATGCTTATTTTCGGAGAAAAACTTAACGGTTATCAGGCTATTGGGGTAGGAATTACACTCGTTTCGTTTTATATGTTTTCTGTTACCGGAAAAAAGGAAGGTCTTTCGCTAAAAACCAATAAATGGTTTTGGTTTATTGTTCTGGCAACCATAACCGGTGCATTAAGTGGATTGTATGACAAATACCTAATGAATAAATACGATGTTATGTCGGTACAGGTGTATTATACTTTTTATCAGGCAATCATCATGGGAATTATCACCTTGTTTTTATGGGCTCCCACCCGAAAAAAAACAACTCCATTTAAATTTAAGTGGGCCATCGCTTTCATTGCATTATTTTTGGTAACGGCCGATTTCGTATATTTCTATGCGCTGACAATGCCAGCTTCAATGATATCAGTAGTTTCTACCATTCGTCGTTCGGGTGTGGTTGTCCCTTTTTTTTACGGTGCCTTCGTTTTACACGACAAAAATATAAAGTTGAAAGTGATCGATTTGATTGGAGTAATCATCGGAATGTTATTTTTATATCTGGGATCAAAATAAATCCGGGCAATCATCCGGCACACACAGCTAATAATAAGCTCATTAAAAGCATTTCTATTCTTTCAGAAAAATCCTTTTCCATATAAAAAATAAAAATCAAAGAAATTGTTTGATAATTAAATGGAAATTAGTACTTTTGCAAGCCCAATCAAGGAGTAAGAAAAATAATTAAAACATACAGATATGAAAAGCGGAATCCATCCAGAAAATTATCGTCCGGTAGCATTTAAAGATATGTCCAACGGCGACACCTTTATTTCACGTTCAACCGTAAACACAAAAGAAACTGTCGATATTGATGGTGTAACTTATCCTGTGGTTAAAATGGAAATCTCCAGTTCATCACACCCTTTTTACACAGGTAAATCTAAATTGGTTGATACTGCAGGACGTGTTGATAAATTTATGAATCGCTATGCAAAACGCATGGAAGGAAAAAAATAAGCTTAAAAAGCAAACCTAATAAAAAAGCCCCGAGCAAACGCCCGGGGCTTTTTTGTTATTCACGTATCCACATTTGCCCCTGAAGCTTAAACCGAATCGGCTTATCCGATACAAAAGGACTTAATACTTTCCTATCAGCTTCGGTCAGAAAATCCAGCGTATTATTTCTGGCAATCAAAAATTGATTATCGGAGGAGAAACTCAGAGAAATGAAACTAACTTCCATCAGATTTCGTACCCATTGTAAATCTATTTTATCTGTAGGAATACTCTTTTCATCCACCCACTCCATCGCCTTAGGCATTGTAAATTGAATTGGTATTTGATTCCATGCCGTATCGTAAAATTCAACAGACGAGAGACAAGCAGGAGCACAAACCGTTCGAATAATTCCAATAATTGCTGAGCTATTATCTCCTGACCCAACCATTTTCATCTCGAAAATGGAACTTGGCGTATTCTGAACAACAATTCGTTCATTTAAAGAATCCAGACTCAACAAGCACGTTTGATTTCCAAACCGGTTTGTGATACTATCAGTCTGATGAGCCTTATGATATTCCAGCAACTCAAGCCGGTTTTGCTTAGTCAAAGTTGGATTAAGAACATCCGGCATATTCACATACCGATCTTCAATGCTTTGAGATAATAAGCTCTGACTAATCAAAAGAAAACAAGAGATTATCAGAAAATTATTTTTTCGGAGAAGTTGTTTTTTCATTTGCTTTATTATTTTTTGAACCAACAAGTAAGTGCCAATAATAACTGAACAATTCGTTCATACTATTAAAGTCTTCTTTATAAATAAAACCCAAACCCTGAGTTTGAGCAGCTTTACTAAGTTGATATCTGTCAACCGTATGATTGTATGCCTTAAATCGAAGTTTTCCTGACTGAGTAAGCAGATACTGAAAATCTACGTCGCCAATAAATCTATTAGTACTATTACTTGCAAGCACATCATTTCGATATCCTATATTTCCATTTATTATCAGTCGATTATTTGGCTGATAAAATATCTGAGCCTGAATATCACTGCTCAATTGATCAGTCTGGCGATAATCAAATCCGATTGACAGATTATTACTTCTTGATAACTGAGATATCCAGTTATTTAGCTGTCCACTCAAAGTAGAAGTTGCAAATGAGATAGCTTCACTTGTTCCCACATTAGCTGTGGACGCAGTTTTCATATAATCAGGCGTATAAAACTTATTAAAGACAAGAAGATAAAGAATCTGCCTATTCATCATCTCATCAGTATTAATAATATTCCGAACTCGCTGCTTAACATCTTCATCACTCTGGGGTAGGTCAATATCAAATTTTATGGTTGGCTTCATGATATCATCCGTCAGCTTTAAGACACAATTCACCGGTACGCTGGTACGGGTAGTAGAGCTCGATAATGTTTCATCCAAATCTTTTAAAGAGGCTGTCAGCGGATACAATGCCCTGATATTACCCTGTGCACGATAAGGACTCCCGGTCCAAAGCAGTGTACTCCCCTGATCAATCTTAAATTGTTTGCGAATCAGGTTTTGTAGTGTAAATAAATAATCTCCACTACTAATGGTATAACCTCCGTAAAGTTTTATATCCGAAAATGTATCGAATTCTATTTTCAAATTTCCGGTACCTCTCCCTGTTATCATATCACCAGCCTTTGGATCAACAATTAACTCCATTTCGGCATCCGGCGTGACTTCAATCTGCAGGTTTACTTTTACGTTCAG
The DNA here is from genome assembly GCA_036787795.1 of Paludibacter sp. Classification (GTDB taxonomy): domain Bacteria; phylum Bacteroidota; class Bacteroidia; order Bacteroidales; family Paludibacteraceae; genus Paludibacter. The sequence continues at coordinate 7,014 of DAIQOQ010000062.1, forward strand.
ATCGCTTGAAATAGCCTTTTTAAGTGAAGCTGTTTCTTTTGGTATAAAGTCTTTTTTACTTACAAAATTGATAAAGCTATTGTCAGATGCTTTAGAGGCTCCTCCCATTTGAATATAACACTTCGTTTGCGGCTGAGAAACAGCATTTACAGTAATATTAGCGACCTTATCATCTCCTTTAATGCTCACCGTTCCATTTGCGTAAGCTTTCCCAAAAAAGTAATCATTATCCACAGATTGGGTATTTAGTGCCAGTATGTTCTTTCCAACTACAGCTACATCATATTTCAACTGTTTAAAGAAGCCGTCATGTGTAATAATAGCATTCAGAGTTGCCTGATTTTTTTCCTGATCATATATTTTTACATTTCTAAGCTCTATTGCCCTTTTGGTCATATGAACAGAGTCATTTAAAAAGTATGTTGTTTTAAGTGTTTTTACAGAGACCTGCCCTTTATCCAAAAAGGCATCACCTTCGAAACTTAGACCATGCTTCAGCGGTCCGAACATTCGAATTTTTCCTGTTGCCAATCCTTTTACATTCTGCACTACCCCATCAAAATACTGAGCCAAAAACTCAATGCTGAAATTGCGTGCATCATAGATAACATTTAGCGTGTCTGTTTGAGGCGTGTACACACCATTGGCGACTACAACCGTATCATTTTTCTCATTCAAAAATGCTGCATGAGCCAACAACCGACTATTTACTTTATCCCAATTTGAAGAAACTTTGCCATCCCCTATCCACTTATGATTTAGTTTCAAATCTTTCACATCCAGATTTGCCTCAAAAACGGGTTGTTTCATCACACTTAAAAGCGTAGCTTTTCCTGTCACAATACCTCCAATACTAAATCCTCTTAATTTAAGAAGCCCCATTACAAAATCCAAATCCAACTTATTCATAGTCAGATTTACACTATCATTTTTATTTTTAGACGCAATTCCATTAATATGAACAAACTGTTTATTGTTTTCAAATACGAAATTATGAATTTGAATAGTGCTATCTGGCTTAAAGTCTATCTTACATGGATGAATGTTCCATACCGAATCTGAGATTATTACCTGAGTTGGCAAAAGAGACAATTGAGCAGCCATTTTACCATTTTCAGTTCTAAATTTAGTGACAGACTGAATATCACCGGCATTTGTTATTTGTTGTGTGTTTTGCCAGCCTAATTGAGTTCTAACACTATCTCTCATTGCCGAAGCCTTTAAAAAGACATTCATCAATCCATTTTTATCCAAAACCTGAGCTCTGGAAGTTAGCTGTAATTTCTGATTAAGATTTTCAACATGCAAAGAGATATTTTCAACTTGTTGCTTACTCGACTTCAAACCGGGTACAATACCCGAAAGGTCTATCTTATTCGTTTTTTCGTCAATGTATCCATTTATCGTAGTAATGCCACTGAGCGTATAAGGTAAATTAAGGACATCTGAAATGGCATTTGTATTAGCTATCTCAAGATCAACATCTATATGATTTTGAGATTTATCAATTGATTTTGGAGACGAAGCGGCAAGCGATGGCAAGTACTTCTGAACAATCTTATCTACCGTTTGCCCAACTGTACTATATTTGAAATTGCCATTAAAAGATCCATTTACATAATCCGAAGCAATGCTAAAATGAGTAAGATCTTTGTCAATACGTGACACCAACTGAATCTTATCAACATTCAAAATCTTGCCATCATTAATAAATTCAATGCTATCAAAACGAATAAAACCATTTATATTATCCAATGAGTTTCCGACTACATTGGTTTTTCCACTAAACGAAAGAGTAGCCCCCGGATATTTGTCTGTCAGTTTTAAAGCATTCAGATTCGTTTTATTCACTTTTAATCCAAAATCATAGATTGGTAGTTTTTGGGTTAAATCAATCTTACCTATAAAATGAGCATCAATATTTTGATCTTTGACATCTATTATTCCATCATACCCTCTTCCATCATACTTGCCATTAAAAACAATGTCGCGATAGTTATAATGATTAAATTCAAATTCGGAAACGCGAGCCTGAACCACTCCTTGGAGCTTTGCATTTTCCTTTTTTGTTCCTTTTGTATTAAGATTAAAAGAAACCTTTCCCAGTTGTTTATTTCCAAGTAACCTGCCTAATTGAAAATTATCAGACTTAATCGTTCCATTATAGGTCAAATCTTTTAATTTATTGTCAAGCTTCAATAAAACATCAGTCGATACACTTCCTATATTCGTACTCAAATTACCGTACAACACCAGATTGTTCAAAAAACCGGTAATATTCCCTTTATAATGAATTAACCCAAGCTGAGCTAATTCTTTTGGGAGCAGAAGCGGTTTCCTGGTAAAATCAGCAACAAAATCCTGAATATCCGCCTTATCAAAATGCAGATCATTAATCTGGCAAAAGATAAAAAGCTCCCTCAAGTCCGGCAAACCATTCACATCTAAATCAGCATTCAGCAAAAAAGATTTCCCATACTTCAACTCCATCTTTTTAAAATGAAGACTTGACACCCGACCCGTAATCAAGCCCTTGAGAGTAAACAAACCTTTTACATCTTTAAATTCAGGGACAAAAGCTTTCAAATCGGAAGGTGATACGGAACATAATTTAATCGGCGCATTCCATCTTACCTTTTCAGTGAAATTTTTCAGATCAGCCAAACTATCATAGCTTAGATGAACATCTTCCAGACTCACTTCCGACTTCGGCATTTTCACACGAATAAGTGGAATTTTTATACGCTTAGCAGAACCAAACACTTGTGTTTTTAACTCTGTAAGCACAAAACCTGTTTGCTCTGTCGCACTTAAGCCTTTAATTTTTAAATTGAAAGAATCTTTTGGAAGTATATTTAGCGATACATCGGTATTGATATTTTTAAAACGAAGTCTGTTACCGTTAAAGACACCGGGAGCCAGCTTTCTAAACTGTTTATAATTTGTGTAATTAAACCGGGAGTTCTTTATCTTGAAGTGACTTATACGATATTCGGTTTGTGTAGTATCACTTTTTTGAGGGCTTTTAAAAGCTTTAATTACAAAATCCAGATTAGAATGCCCCGCTTTATCAATAATCAGATTCCCGAATAGCCGATTTATTTCTACGGAAGTAAAAATAATTTTGCCTTTGAAGAAATCCCAGAATTTAAAGTGAGCATCGACATGGCTTACAAACAGGAGCGTGTCTTTCTGTTGATCTTCTACATATAAATCAGAAACAGCAATGTCGTTAAATAATTTATACTCTATCTTTCCAACACTTACTTTTGTATGAAGCTTATTCGAAAGCTCAGACACGACAGCATTATATATGAAGTTCTGCATCACACTGGTTTGTAGCAGCATAAACAGTAGCATGAGAAATAAAACTATTCCGTCGACACCAAAACCTAATATTTTACCTTCTTTTTTTATACCTTTGAACTTTGTTTCGCAAAAGTAAATAATAATTTGTGAATTCTGCAAGGAAATGCTTCTAGCAAAGCAATTAAAAAATACAAATAACTAATAACAATTGTCATGCCATCCATATCTGTGATTTTCAGAGATAAGACATGACAAATTTAAATTTCCGTCTTACAAGGATGAACCCAACAATCATATTAGGTATAGAGTCGTCATGTGACGACACTTCTGCCTCAGTAATCCGCAATGGGGTATTACTTTCTAATGTCATTGCAAGCCAGGCTGTTCATACCAGTTTTGGTGGAGTAGTCCCTGAGTTAGCTTCACGTGCTCATCAACTTAATATCATTCCGGTAGTTCATGAAGCTCTAAAACAAGCCAAAGTAAATAAAAACGAATTAAGCGCCATTGCTTTCACCCGTGGTCCGGGTTTACTGGGTTCTTTATTAGTTGGGACTTCATTTGCAAAAGGATTTGCACAAGCACTTAATATCCCGCTAATAGATGTAAATCATCTTCAGGCACATGTCTTAGCTCATTTTATCAGCGAGGGCAAACCCGACGAACGTCGTCCTCAATTTCCATTTTTATGCTTGCTCGTCTCTGGAGGAAATTCACAGATTGTACTTGTGAAGGCTTATAATGACATGGAAGTACTTGGGCAAACTATTGATGATGCCGCCGGTGAGGCTTTTGACAAATGTGCTAAAGTAATGGGACTTCCCTACCCCGGTGGACCTTATATTGACAGGATGGCAAAAGAAGGTAATCCCAAAGCTTTTGCATTCAACAAACCACAGATTCCAGGTTACAACTATAGTTTCAGTGGATTAAAAACATCCTTTTTATATTTACTGCGTGACAAGGTGAAAGAACATCCGGATTTTGTAGAGAAAAATTTAAACGATCTCTGTGCTTCGCTTCAGGCAACCGTGGTAGATGTTTTGATGAGCAAACTGCGAAAAGCGGCAACAGAATTAAATATTCGTCAGGTAGCTGTTGCCGGTGGAGTTTCAGCTAACTCGGCACTTCGTCAGGCACTACTGGATCATGGTAAAAAATACAAATGGGAAGTGTATATTCCGGCATTGGCTTTCACTACAGACAATGCTGCTATGATTGCCATCACAGGGTATTTTAAATATCAACATGCCGATTTTTGTTCTATCGAGAAAGTCCCTTTTGCACGAATCTCAAGTAAGTTTTAAGACCTATCTCTACCCAATATGAAACTGCCAGAATTAAAATTACCCGAAAAGCTTAAACCTTACAAAGGGGTTATTTTGTTCGTCATAATTTTAATGGTATCAAACTTTCTTTGGAAATACAATGTGATCGGAGATGAATCTGAAAACATAAGCTCAACCGTTACTCTTTGGGGATTCAATATCTCAGCCCCATTTATTTGGACAGCACATCATGTTACTCATGTCTGTGAAAGTGTTTTGCATCTTTTTGGTTCAAAAGTAATGCTGTCTTCTGAAAATTTTCTTCTTTATCCGAATGGAAACTCTGTACAAATAATCTGGGCTTGCACCGGGCTGAAACAAGCCTATATTTTCTTTTGTATTCTCGCTTTTTATCGTGGATCCTGGAAGCATAAACTATGGTATATTCCATTAGGGTTAACCATAGTTTACGCCTTCAATATTTTTAGAATTACGTTTATTACATGCTGCATAAGTACACACCCAAACTGGTTCACGTTTCTACACTTATATTTTTTCAAATATTTGTTTTACCTCGTTATTTTTGCTCTGTGGGTCGTTTGGGACGAAAAGATCGTAGAGAAAATAAAACCTGACTTAGGCGAATCCTAATACTCTTTACTTTCCTCGCCTCGCAACACACGCAGTCCACTCATTGCCAACGCTTCCATTTCATCCTCGCCGGGATAAACCACCACTTTCGCCATAGCGGAAACCATCCCTTTGATATAGTCTACCACAAATTTACTCCGCGCAATTCCACCGGTGAGTATAACTGCATCTGCCTCTCCATGAAGTACCGCCAACATAGCTCCGATTTCTTTGGCAACATTATAGCACATAGCTTCCAAAATTTGTTTTGCGTGAGCATCACCGTCTTCTATCCGCTGAAGAATAATAAGAACTTCATTTGTTCCCAAATGAGCAACCAAGCCACCATTACCAGCCAACATTTTATGAATTTCCTCTTGCGAGTATTTTCCTCCGAAACACATTTTCACCAGCATCCCCGCATCAAGAGTTCCCGCACGCTCAGGCGAAAACGGACCAAAGCCATCTAAAGCCTGATTGGTATCAATCACTTTCCCTTTTTGATGTGCCGCCACAGAAATACCGCCACCTAAATGAACAATAACCAGGTTCAATTCTTCATACATAGTTCCTGTTGCAGCTGCGTACTTACGAGCAATTGCTTTATGATTAAGCGCGTGAAAAGTTGAGCGACGCGGAAACAAAGGTAATCCGCTGATACGGGCTACATCCTGCATTTCGTCCACAACAATAGGATCAGCAATAAAAGCCTGACAATTAGGAATGCCATCGGCAATTTCTCTAGCAATAACACCACCTAAATTACTCGCGTGCTCTCCGCCAAGCGACAATTTCAGGTCTACAATAAGTTTATCGTTTACTTTATAAACACCAGACTCAAGAGGCTTCACCAAACCTCCACGACCAACCACCGCGGACAAATCGGACAAATCTATATCATCTTTCTTCAAATAATCTAACATTAAATTCTTACGAAATTCATATTGATCAAATAAATTGGGATAAATTTTCAGCTCCTCTGCCGTATGACGAATGGTATGCAAACAAACTAATTTCTCATCTTCATAAACAGCAAATTTAGTAGATGTAGAACCTGGATTTATTGATAAAATTTTATACATATATAATATAATTAAGTAACACTTTTGCAGATGCAAATATACAGGTTCAATTTAGAATTTTCAGTGTACAATTCATAATTTTCAAATAATTACATCAAGTCTATTTAGAATATCAGATTCAGGAATTCTTCAAAATCCAATTGAAAAAATATCTACCACAGAATATTTCTTTTAAATCTTTGTATTATAAAGAATTATTTTGTACTTTTGCAAGCGATTTAGGATATGGAGGAGGGGACAGCAGTCCCCTTATTTGTTAATACAATACAGGGTATGATTTTAAAAGAAACTATATATCAGATAGTTGAAAATTTTCTTATAAACACAGATTATTATTTGGTAGATGTAAAAGCTACTCCGGATAATCGTATTTCTGTGGAAATTGACGCATTTGAAGGCGTTTCACTTGAATTTTGCGCAGAACTAAACCGCCATATTGAGTCGCAATTTGACCGTGAAATTGAAGATTTCGAACTCGAAGTAAGCTCAGCGGGATTAACCGAACCGTTCAAAGTAGTGAAACAATATGAAAAAAATATTGGGAACGAAGTAGAAACATTGACCAAAGCCGGAAAAAAAATCATAGGAGTGTTGACAGAAGTGCGGGAAAACGAATTTGTTTTACAGATAGAAAAAACAGAAAAGCCTGAAGGTTCTAAGCGGAAAGTAACCGTAACAGAAGATCTTACATTCGCCTACGAAGACATAAAAAATACAAAATATATTATTAGATTCAAATAAGCCATGAGCAAAAAAGAAACTATTAGCTTAATTGATACTT
>DAIQOQ010000063.1:0-4722 GCA_036787795.1 Paludibacter sp.
GGAGTGAAGAAGGCGGCTCTTGATGATATGATTAAGAAGTAATGCCGGATAACTATCCTATGAATATAAAATGGAATAGAAATTCTTATTTCAACACAATTAAGTAATCAATAATACATATTATATAAGTTACGAATAGAAGAGTCAACTTAAAGACTATTCGATGGCACTAAGTGGCTAAATGTAAATAGCCGCCAGTGTAGCTTGCGGAACTGGTTGATGGAAATCGAAACACAATCAAAAGTAGTAAAAATACAATTTGTATAATGTCTAATATAAAGAGAAATATCGAAAAAATGCGTTTAAGTAGGAAATAGTTGTTTTCAAAAAGAAAGGATAATGAAAAAAGTCATTTTATTTGTTTTAGGTGTAAGTATTTACAGCACGGTATGTGGACAGATTATTCGAGGAACCATTTTGGATGTAACTACTAAAAGCGGTATTCCTTTTGCTTCTGTTTACTTTAATGCCACCTTTGCAGGAACTACCTCCGATAAAGACGGAAACTTTGAACTGGATGTTTCTAACAAAGGTTCGATGCCATTGACTATTAGTGCTGTTGGTTATTTTTCCGTTACACTGGCACGTTTTCAGGCTGCAAAACATCTCTATATTTCGTTGACTCCCAAAGTCTATGAGTTGACCGAAGCACATGTAAAAGCCAAATCGCTAAAGGCAAAAAGACAACGTAATCTGAGATTGTTTCGCGAAGAATTTTTAGGTACAAGTGCTAATGCTAGCAAATGTAAAATATTGAACGAAAAAGATATCAGCTTTAATTACGATTCGGATGCCGATACGCTAAAAGTTTTTGCGCTGAAGCCTCTGGAAATTGAAAACGGAGCATTAGGATATAAATTGACTTATTATTTGGACAAATTTGAGTATTACCGAAGGCGACGAAGTACGTTTTTTATTGGGAATATGATTTTCAAAGATGAAGTAGGAACGGACAGTATTCAAATAAAGCGCTATAATACAATACGAAAAGAGACTTATCGGGGATCGAGAATGCATTTCTTCAGAACCTTGTGTGGGGATACGCTGAAAACAAAATTTGTAGTTCAGGATCCGTCCGGCGAAGAAATAAAGTATAAAAATCTGGTATTTCAGATAGATAATAATAGTTACCTCGAATATCCTAAAAACTTGCATGTGAGTTATGATAGAGATGACAGTTATATTATTTTTCTGAAAAAGCCTGTATATTTTGATAAAACAGGTTATTTTGATCCTTCAACTATTAACTGGAAAGGTATTATGGGCGAACAGCGTATTGCTGATTGGCTTCCGTATGAATATAAAATAGAATAAAGATTTCCATTTCAATACAATTAAGTAATCAATAATAATTAATAATTAATGATCTGTTTTCTTATTTTCAATATTCAGACAAACACCTTGTAACTATTTACTTGTAACTACTACCTACTTACAATGATTTTATTAGAAAAAAGAGATTATCACAAAGTCGTAAATCCGCTTAAAGAAGTAAGCATAAACAATCTGTTTGCCCGTGCAGTAATTGAAGGTCAGGTAAACGGTTTGGTTTATGTAGATAATATCCACCAGCCACGCACATTTTATATTTGTCATCCTTATGGCATGTCTTTACTCTTTGGTGATGCAAGCAATGACAAATTTAATTCGCAGTTAATCGATTATGTTTTGAATACTTCCGGTAAACGGCGCAAGACAGAATGGCTTCAGGTTTTTCCGGAAGTCTGGAATAAACGGTTTGAGGGATTTTTCGGCAGAAAGATTGTACAATCGGCTAACAGTTCGGAAACTTCAGAGCACATCCAGATTGAACAGAATACCAGAGTCAATTTTCAGTTTAATGCCAATACCTATCTTGCTTTTAAAAAGAAGATGAAAAAGGATTGTAGTATTGTTCGTACCGACAAAGCTATATTTGAAAGCATGTCTGGTAGTGTTATTCCGCCTTACTTTTGGGAAGATTCGCAGCAGTTTGCCAACGATGGAGTTGGGTTTAGTGTATTATTCGAGGGCAAGTTAGTTTCTACTGCTTTTTCGGCTTTTATTTTTGATGCTATGTTAGAAATAGGTATCGAAACATCCAAAGACTATGCTGGAAAAGGATTTGCTTTGCAAAGCTGTTCGGCATTGATTGATTATTGTTTGGAAAATAAGCTGGAGCCGGTTTGGGGATGCAAATTAGAAAATCAGGGCTCATTTAAACTGGCGCAAAGATTGGGATTTGAGCCCACACTTTTTCTTCCATTTTATAAACTTTGTTGAATTTCGGGTTGACCGGTTTGAATACTATGCCGGTATGCTATTTATACTATAAAATAAAAGATATGGATTTAAAAAACAAGTGTTTTCGGGTGATTTTGATGTTTACACTTTCCGGTGCTATGTTGTCGGCTCAAACCAAAGGGATTGTTTTAGATGAAAAACAGAATAAACCATTGGATGGAGTAAATATATATTTAACCAATAGTACCGTTTTAGCTGTTACAAATACGAGAGGAGAATTTAATCTGAAAAAATTATCTGCAAGCGGCAAAACTGATACGGTGTATTTTTCGTATGTGGGTTATGCATCCAAAAAGATAACGGCCGCGGAATTAAAGGCAAAAAACTATATTGTATATCTATCAGAAACGGCTCAGCAGTTGAACGAGGTAACTGTAGTGTCCAACGCCGAGAATTTAAAGAACACAATAGATTATAAACAGTTGGCTTCGTTGAAAGACGGACTGTATGCATTTGGTTCTTTGCTGATAAATAATAAGATTTATGTTATTGCCGGAAATACTTCATTTGGAAGTAACTCTGGATTAGAAGCACTGGAGAAGTATGGCGATGATTTCCTGCAACATATGAAACCTACGATATCCTGGCGCGAATATAGTGGCGCGATGCATATATATGATATTGAAACGGATAAGTGGACCACTGATAATCAAAAGTTCAGCAAAAGAGCTTATCATGATATGCATTATTTTAATGGGAAAATCTATATTTTAGGTGGTAAAACATTATCGAGAGATGCTGCAACCGAATATCTGGATGATAAATTTGAAGTGTACGACCTGAGTAAAAAGACGCTTCTGGTTGATTATACTAATCCTCACCAAGCTATAAACTGTGCTTCTTTTACCTATAACGGAAGCCTGATTGTAATGGGTGGTTCTACCAGATTAAAATCGAATGGCGACAAGGAATATTCCAATAAGGTACATCTTTGTGATTTGAAATCAGGATATTGGTATGAACTGGATAAAATGCCTGATGCGAAAGAAACTAAAGGGGTTATTATCGGTAATACAATTTATCTGATTGGAGGTTATATGTCCAGACCTTTGGCAGAAATACAAAGTTATAATGTGACAACGGCTCAATGGAGCAAAGAAGGTGAATTGCCTTACGAGGTAGACAGACCGGGAATTACTAATAACGGAAATCTGATTTATATTTTTGAGGATGGAAAAATTCAAACCTATAATATTGAAACAAAGGAGTCGAATACCTATTTAATTGATCTGAATCTGAAATCACCAGAATTGTTTTGTAATAAAAACAAACTATATATAGTAGGAGGCTTTCAACTGGATAATTCTTCTGTTTCACCTTCTTCTGATTTATATAGTATTGATTTGGATGAATTTAATAAAACGAGAACACTTAATAAGTAGCTACATTGCTGTATTACGATAGAATGAGGTGCCTTTCAACTGTTTTTGGTTTTAGAAAGAATAGTCTGTTTTTTATTCGCAATCATATTGAAATAAATATTAATTTCTTATGATATTGAAAAATATTATTTCCAGCATGCAACGAATCAAATGGATTTGGCATCTTAGTTGCAATGACCTGATTGATGCAGAAATCATTTTATTGATTTTTATTCTATCTGTTTTATGGATGACACAATATCAGAGAATAAAATACATTCCGAAGCAGAAATTGGAACTACCACTTTATATTTCATTCTATAAGTCATTAATGAATTATATTATGGGTAGTTCGATTATAAAAACCAGATGAAAGAGTTAGAAAATATTCAGAAATTAGCTGTTTTACATTGTGTGTATCAGTTGATAGCTTCGGCTGATGGGAGTATAGTGGAAGAAAGAGATCGTCCGGCTATTGATTTAGCTTTATCTGAATTAGGCTTAACTACCGCTTATTCGTGGAATTCAGCATTGCAGCTTAATCCTTATGACTGTTTTATTCACATAGCCGGATTAAGTGATGATGATAAGCAACTGTTTCGAAATTTACTTTTCTGCCTTACAACTATGGGTGGAAATGAAGCTCTCAGAATAACCTGCGCCAGTCATTTGTTGCAGTTGTGCCATGTGTTATAGGGGGAACTTAAATAAAAAGTAAAAGTACTTTTATTTTAACTATTTTGTGTTGTTATTAGGAAGAAAAATGGAATTTGTTTATTGAAGTCTTTTCTTTTTTGTATCCGTTTGATGAATAATAACTCATTATTTATAATGAATGCAGTCTCTCTGTTTTACGGAAAAGAGAAGATTTAAACAGAGCCTTTTTGACTGTTTATTTTGTAGTATAAAATACAATGTCCAAAAAAAGCGAGTCTCAATTTTTTAATACGCTGTTATATAATGCATTGTAAAATGTTTTGTCCAAAATTATTTTATACTAAAATTTGATTATTGGAATCTTAATTGCTAACTTAGTACCCAATTTCTGTGTGTTATTTATAGCTATATCGACAATGTT
>DAIQOQ010000063.1:4822-14075 GCA_036787795.1 Paludibacter sp.
TTGCTAACTTAGTACCCAATTTCTGTGTGTTATTTATAGCTATATCGACAATGTTTTGTATGCAGATATAAAAGCATATCCTAAGATTGAATTTAGACTATAAAATAAAAAATGAAGCAGAGAGCATAATGTAAGTTGGAAGCATTGCAGACATCAATGAGTCATATTCAGCTCCCAAAAACTGTTTAAAGAAATAAATAACCAAAACATAAAATTAATATGAATGCAAAAGCAAAAAAAGTAAAACTTAGAAAGGCCAGAACTGCTTTTTGGATTAATCTCCCTATCTGTATATTGTCGTTGATTCTGGGTATTGATTGTATTAATAATCCTGTTTTATGGAAGATTATTGCCTGTGCGATTGTTTTTGTGGCATCAATGAATGCTGCAATTTTGATTTCTCAGGAGTTGATCAGACTGCAAAAGGCGGAAGAATAGAATCAACATATATAAAAAAAGAAAAAGAGCGGATGTAAATTCGCTCTTTTTCTTTTTTATATAGCTAAACTGATTTTGAAATAGCAATACACACACTTATAGTTTATTCTGTAATTTCAGCTTTATTCAGAGATTTCCGGGTGCTTTTCATTATTTGCCAGCGATATGCCCAGTAGGTAGTGATAAAATAAATAACAGTCTGTACGGACAAACTTATATATTCGAATGAGATATGATGTAAATCGGCTCCCAGCGTATTTATTTTTATATAAGCTTGTATACCGCAGGTTGCAGGAAATATCCAGCCAAAAGCTCTCCAGAATCCATTGATATTTGATTCCGGCCAGGATACTCCAGAGAGGAATAAAAGAATCAGTGACATAAACATAAAGATGACAATACCGGTTTCACGATTTGGTATAAACACAGCTACGGTCATGGAGAAAAATACTGTTGACAACAGGAACGGTATCATGAGCATCATTATGTCAAACGGAATACCTATATGTGGCAGATTAAATAGTCGTGGAACGAACTGCAAGACAAAAAATGACCAGGCGGCAAACATGGAGAAGTAACAAATGCTTTTACCTATAATTACCCGTAAGGTACTGCCTTTGTATGTGGTGGAACTGACAAGTACATGAAAGCGGTTTTCTTCACGCGAAGTTCCGGTAATCATACCTATTCCCAAAAACAATGTTTGCTGTATTATCAGAATCAGAATAGCCGGCATTAAGAAGCTGGCAAATCCGGCTCCTTCATTGTAAAGTATCACTGCATCGTAAGGAATCGGACTTGCTGCAATCTTTGCCGATTCGCCGGTAATACCATTAGCATTCAGTCTTTCCATCTGAATTTGATTGCTCATGGCTAATATACAATTGCTGCATGCCTGGTTGATAATACGGTAATACATAAAACTGCTAATGTCGCAGTAAACGGAAACAGTTGTTTGATCGCCTGTATTTAGTTTCTTACTGAAATCGGCAGGTATATAAACAACTCCATGTACCTTTTTTTCATTGTATGCCTGTTTAGCCTCGGCAAGTGTAGAAAATTTGCTGATTACCTGTACGTTTTGCGTTGCATCAATATGTCTCAGCAATTCTCTGGACTCCTGACTGCGCGAACAATCAACTGCAGCAATGGGAACATCAATCAATGTTTCGTTTTTATAAAGGCTGCAATAAAGAAGCGGGTAGGCCAATGGAGCTAAAACTAACATGGTAACCACACCGCGGTCTTTAAACAGAGTTCTGAACTCTATCTTGATAACATTCAATGTATCTTTTAAAATTGCAATAATCTTATTTCGCGATGGTGTTTTATGTGGAGTATTCATTATAAACTTATTTAGTTGGGTAATTCTGACGAATTGCAGCATTTTTCAATCGATTAAAAACAAAAAATGGCAAAATCAAAAACGCAAGCATGATCAGGTAAGAACTAAGCGAATAGTGAATAGGAACTCCATTCAGTGCCTGGTCTACGTATATATTGAAATAATGATGTATTGGAAATAACTCGCTCAGCAAACGTACTCCCGAGGGCATTTGCTCTATAGGAAAAGTGGAGCCTGCAAATGTAATTCCCAATGTTCCGAATAGTCCGGCAAATGTAACTCCGTCGCGTAAAACGGGAGTTATTCCAATAAAAATTACTGCGATAGCCTGAGAGGATAGCACCAACACAAAAGTTGCCAAAAACATCCATCCTATATTGGCATTTAGTGGATAACGCATGTACCTGTAAAGTAGCATATTTCCAATAACTCCCAATATGGTGAAAATAATTGTGTAAGGCAGTAGTTTTCCGCTTAAAGCAGCAAACATGGTGTTATCTGCATTCTTCAGCCATTCGCGCGAAGTACGTTCTTTGTATTCAACTCCAATAGAAAACACACTCATCAGCAGGACCATCAGTTGCAGAATGCCGGGTAAGATTACGTTTAATAAATAGGTACCGTAACTGGCCCATGGGTTTCCAATAAGGTGTGTGTCCTGTGTGATAGGCTGAATAATTCCCATAATGCGCCTTTCATCTATTCCTTTAGCCCGTAATACTTTTCGTTCCATGCCGATTGAAGTAGCTGCACTCATATAAGTAATATCTTTGAGTAGGAGCGACCCGGCAATCAGGTACCCGTCGTTGACATAAAAAGTTATTGCCGGCCTTTTGCTTGAAAGAGCATCTACCGAAAAGTGTCGCTTTATTTCAACAAAAGCATAGATTTTTCCACGTTGCATTTCTTCCCTGGCTTCTTTGTGGCTACTCAGTTTCATCACTATTCTGGCTTGTTGAGTAGACTCCAGGTTTCGGGAGAATTGTCGGGATAAAGATGAATTGTCTAAATCTACAATTCCGATAGGCATTTTGTTTGGTTGTCCTTCATTGAAAAAAGTCAGAAAAAACACATAACTAAATGCCATTATCACAACAGTTCCAATGAAATAAATGGGACGACTAACCATTCGTCTCAATTCCCGGTTTAATGTGTTTGTAAATGCAGTTTGTAGTTTGTTTGACATAATGATTTTATTAGGTCGATACAGTGATAGGTTTGCAAATCACGTATTATTTTACGGTTTCTTCGAATAAAGCTGTCATTCCGGGACGCAGATCTTTTACTGTTCCGGTTGGACGGGCACGCACTTCGAATGTTTTCACATCAAACTGACCGGTTGTTTTGGTTGCTTTCCATGTTGCATACGATGCCAGTGCTTTGATATAAGTTACCTTTACTTCTACAATCTGATTGTTTAATGCGGGAACTTTTACTTTAAATGTTTTTCCCATTTTTAATCCGCCTAGCAAATCTTCGCGAACATTAAAGGTGAACCATATATCACTCAGGTCTACAATGCTCATAATAGGTGCACCTGTTCCAACAAGTTCGCCGCATTTAGGATATACTTCAGTTACTTCACCATTAATTGGTGATGTCAGCGTTATCTCTTTGATGTATGATTTCACTTCATTTACTGCTCCTTTAGCCCGGTCTACTAATGCCAGTGCAGCTTCTTTGTCTTCATTTTCGGCACCGTTTTTGGCCATGCTATATTGTGATTTTGCAGCACTTG
The DNA here is from genome assembly GCA_036787795.1 of Paludibacter sp. Taxonomy (GTDB): domain Bacteria; phylum Bacteroidota; class Bacteroidia; order Bacteroidales; family Paludibacteraceae; genus Paludibacter. The sequence goes on from DAIQOQ010000063.1 coordinate 8,344, forward strand.
CAGTTGCCACAGCAGCTTTGTATTGTGCTTCAGCTTCATCACGTTTCTGAGCCGGAACTACTCCTTTGTCGAATAAACGCTGAACACGGTCATACGATTTTTTTGAAATATCCACACCAACCAATGCTTTTTGCCACATTTCGTAAGCTCCCAGAATGGTTTCTTTGCGAGCTCCTTTTAGGGCTTTTTTATTTTGGGCCTGTGCTGCGTTTTCAGCTGCATTAGCTTGTTCCAGTTTCGCTGTGAGTTCCGGGCTGTCAAGTATTACCAGTGTATCACCCATTTTTACTTGTTTGCCTTCGTCGGCTAAAAACTGTTTGATACGTCCCGGAACTTTTCCCGATATCCGAATTTCAGAAGCATCAGCTTCTCCCTGAATAATGATTGGTTCCGGTTTGTTTATAATTATACCTATAATGAATATCAAAACTATGACTACTATTAAAGCTATTAGGCCGGTTCTTAAATCCTGATTCTTCTTTTTCATTGTTGTCTAATATTTATTCGTTTGTATTTTATTTCTTTGTGCTGGTTGTTTGTGATTTTAGTGCAGGGGCATTTAGTGTACCTAAAGATTTGGCTAAATACAGATTACATAGTTTTACATCTATGTTAGCATCAATAGCTTCCGATTTGGCTGAAAGCCAGGCTGTCTGTGCACCTAATAAATCGGTGGATGTGATTACGCCCGCATCAAATCCTTCGGTTGCGTAACGTAGATTTTCTTCGGCCTGATCGATGTTGTGCTGTGTTGAAACTTTTTTCTTCAAACTCTCAGCCACTTTGTAGGAACTTTGTTTTATCTGAAGCTGCATTTTTTCTTTTGTTTCTTCCAATTCTAATGTTGCAATTCTATGTTGAGATTTGGCAGCATTCAGAGTATGAATTCTGTCGCCGAAGTGAAACAACGGAATATTAGCCACAACTCCTACTGAAAACATACCGCCAAATTCGTTTTTATAACCATTGTATGAATTTGGATTGGTAACTAAATAATTGCCGGACAAAACAATGTTGGGCATAAACCGCGATAGCATCATCTTCTCGTTTGCTTTTGCCATATTTTCTACCTGTGTCAGTTGTTTAATCTCCGGTCTGTTGCTTAAAGCCTGATCTATCGGAATAAGTGGGGTGGTATTGTCTTGTGCCAAATCCTGATCGGCCAGGGAATATACATCGTCCAACGGAATGCCACATAGTTGGTTTAATGCCATTCTGGAAAGGTTTAATCCATCTTCGGCTTTTGTTACGGTAATGTCGGCCTCGTTGAGTTTTACTTTTACTTTCAATGCTTCCGACTTGGTAGCGACTCCTTCTTCAATCATTACGTTGACATCCGAATCTACCTGAGCTACTAAATTGCGGTATTCTTTCGCAAGTTTCACTTTATTTTCCAACGATACCACACGCCAGTAAGCTTCATCTACTTCCAGCAATAAATCGGTGATTTTACTTTCTCTCTTTGCTTCTGCCAGACTCTCGCCGTATTTAGCAATATTATAAAGCTCCTTGATTTTACCACCCATGAAGATAGGTTGTGTAAAGCCAACTGATCCGGCAAATACATTATTTATATCATATTCCAGAGCACTTTTGGGTAGCAACGCATAGTTTTTCCACTGTATTTTTTCCGGATTTGTTTTGGGATTAAAAGGGTTTCCACTTGCATCTAACGGAGCACCTGTTGTTTGTGAAAAACTGTTGTTCCACGAACCCTGATAGTTTATAGCTCCGCTGGCGCTCATGTTGTAAACCGGCAGATAAGCATCTTCGGATAATAGCGATAGGTTTTTCTGATTCCAGGTGTATGCACCGTTTGCCGAAAAGTTAGGCAGAAATTGTGTGAATGCCGCTTTTTTCAATTCAGTAGCAGCCTTTACGCTTTCTTGTGCCATTTGGATACTCTTGTTGTGGGTGAGTGCCATCTGTCTGCAATCTTCGAGCTGCAATACCTTTTGCGAGTAGACTTGCATGGTTGCCGCGAGCATCATAATTACGAATACGTTTTTCTTCATACTTTATATCTTGTTATTTAATTGGTCAAACAATAGTTGTGTATGCAACTACATGCTTATAGGTTTATTTTAAATTTGTCATAATCTTACGTAATACATTTCGGCTGATATTCATTTCTTCATCCGTAATGCCATTTAATGTTTTTGTGGCAATTTGCTGGACCAATTCGGTAGCTTTATTCTGCAAGGCGGCACCTGTTTCGGTTAAGTGGATTAAATTAATTCGTCTGTCGTTATTAGTTGAAACCCGGGTTACCAGATTTCTTTTTTCCAGCTTATCAATCAGTCGGGTCATGCTGGGTTTATCTTTTGCGGTGAGGCTGCAAAGAGTCTGTTGGGTGACTTTATCTTTTTGCCATAAACAAGCCAACACCGACCATTGTTCAGTGCTAATATCAATCCCTTCGTTTACAAAAGCCCGCAGGAACGTTCTGTTGATAGCTGCTGAAACCTTACCGACTAATATGTCGAATATTTCATTGTTTTGTAATTGTGTCATATCGTTGCGTGTTTAATAGTTGTTTAAACAACTATGCAAAAGTACAACGAATAATTGTGTTTTTTGTTCTTGAGTTTGTTATTTAACTCGTTTTTAATAGAAGAATGGCGAATATATTTCTGAGAGTAGGAGAGTGGGTTATGGGGTATAATTACTTTGTGCAAAAACAGTGTAGTGCTGGATTAAAAATCCTAAGAATGCAAAGAGGTGGGATTGCAAATTCCACCGACCAGCCCGCACTTTTGTGCAAGTAAGTAATGTTTATATATCCGCGAGGATAAGGTGAATAATTATTTGAATTTATTTAAAGTTCCCCATCACTTTTCCGCTCGCTGCCGCACGATTATATCGTGGAGGCATTACTGAAATTTATAGTTTTGACTTATCTATAGCTATTTCAATTATTTTACTCCTTTGCCTCGCGATACAATCGTGTGGGAGCAATGTAATAAATACAACATATCTATTCTGACAAATATTCAAAGACTATTCATAAATTTTTTTATCTCCAGCGCAATGTAATCTGATTTGTAATAATGTAAATTATGTCCGCAATTAAGTTTTATCTGAGTACAATTGGTCGATTGCTTTGCAAAATTATCTTGAGCAGCCATCCAGTATCTTCCTATAGCCGGATCGCCTAAATTTGTTGTAAACATTAAAATCGGAATATCAGGATTCTTTAGTTTCTTGACACATCTGGCATTCTCATAAACCATTTTGCATTCAGCGTACACATCGTCGTTTAATGTATTTCTATAAACCAGGCAGTTGAGCTGCTCTGCCTCCTGCTTCGAAAGTCCATTTTTAGGAATGTTGCAGATTGCCGGTATTCTTTGCATCCCAAAAAACGAAGTCATTATTTTGTTGAATGATAATTTAAACCGTTGGGCACTCTTCTCATCATAACTGGTGGGTACAGCCATATCCAAACCAATGATTGCTTTTACTTCAGTGGGATACATGTTTGCCCAATACAGGGCTTCTAATGCCGACATCGAATGGGGCATTAAAATATATGGCCCGTACTGGCCTTTTATTTTCAATGCTTTTCGATCTTCTTCTACCATTGTATGAACATCTCTGGGTAAGCCGCACATATCCGAATATCCATAACCAAACTTTTCGATAACAGCAACCTGATATCTATCTGTCAGTTTAGAATACAATATTTTATAGTCATAAACTGGTGCAGCAACACCCGAACCTGATAGCAATACAATAGTTGGTTCTCCTTTTTTTGCCTTATTGCCAACTATCAAAATATTCATCTTATATCCATCCACTTCTACCAGTGACCCGACCACTTGAATGACTTTTGCCTCCTTCCGGAGCATAAGGTGATGATAACAGGCCATAGTTGCAAAAAGAAGAGTTATCAATATAAATATCCACAATACAATACTTCCCAATACTTTAAGGCTCTTTCTCATTAAACAAATTCTTTATTATTGGTCAATCAAAGTCGTCCTGCGACAAAGTGAATGCGAGAGCAAAACTGCCGAAATGCACATCAGCCAGCCAATGTCACATACGTGTATTGAGCGGTCGGTGTTTATTTGATATATTTTGTTCCCTGATTGTCTTGTTTTACCACAAGGGCAATTCGACAAATTGGAACATTGCTCGATAAATTGTAACTCTTTATTCAATGACACTCTTATCCTGAATTTACACACAACAGATTGGTTATTTGCTGCGTTTTACTTAAGTACTGTTTTAACTCCTGCTAAAAGTATTTTTAGTTTGGAGTCAATCCCTAACACTTCAAAAGATTTTTTTATGTCTTTCTCATCTTGTGTATAGTGTTTCCAACCTTCATAATGCAACGGAATGATTGTTGCTTCAGGAAACGCCAAAGCTGTGTCAATTGCATCATTAGAACTCATAGTCACATTAAAAGGACCTCTGGTCTGAGCGGCACCAGCAAAAATAAAAACATATTTAGGATTGGAGTTTTGTGCTACTTCTCGTACTCCTTCATAGAAAGTTGTGTCGCCAGTAATGTAAAGTTCTTTTACAGGTTCGTTCTCTCTTTTTATGGAAAGCAAGAAACCAATAACATCTCCTGTTATTGGCTCTATTCCAGCAGGACCATGTCTAGCGGGTGTAGCTGTTATGGTTATCTCTGTTCCGATAGGCGAATATATGGTTTTTTTCTCCCAGGGAGCTAATCCAATACTAGATCCTTTTAAACGTCCCGACCCTGACACAGTTGTGTATGTTTGGGATACATTTGTTAATAAAGTGCGTCCGAGGTTGTCGAGATTGTCTTGATGTTGATCATGACTTAATAAAACAATATCTATTCTCCCAATGTCTATTGGGGAAGGAGCTTTTATTTTTTCCAGAGTAATTTTTCCTAAATGGTATATTCCTCCTGCCTGATCTAGTGTGGGATCTGTCATAAATCGTATCCCATCAATTTCGATAATCATTGTCGGGCCACCTATATAGGTGACATTTAATAAGTCGTCCATAATCATAATTTAAAAATTAGAAGTTTAGATGCAAAATTAGTATCTAACTATTTCTTTTTTAGTTGATGTATGTCAAGACTTTTCATTCTCGACAAAGTTTCTGGACGAATTTTCAAATACGAGGCAATAATATATTGAGGAAAAGCTTGTTCAACAGAAGGAAGAGCAACTAAAAGTTGATCGTATCGTTCTTTTGCAGTGTATTTGTTTAATGCTTTTTCTCTTGAACATTTTCTTAAAAATAATTTATCGCTCACATCTCTGAAAAACAACAACCACATGACTTGATTGCTTAGTTTTGAATACTTCTCGTATGAAATGGCTATAATTGTAGAGTCTTCTGTAGCCTGAATACTTTCTTTAGATGGCGCATTCAACAGGAAACTCCAATATGATGTGATATAAGTAATAGGTAGATTTAGTTCGTTAATAAATATATCTGAGTTTTGGTCTGTGAAATAAGTTATTAGACTGCCTTTTAACAAGATCCCTACATGCTTACAAACCTCTCCTTCTTTTAGAAAAAACTCCTTCTTTTTCACATTGAATACTTCAGAATTATTCAAAAACTCAGAAATAAACTCATCTGATAAACCAATTTTACTTAGAAATGTATTTATGTCTTTCATTTTAGCTATTGTTACCGGTGTAAACTTGTATCAATGTTGTTTTTTTAGTTCTATATATCCCGTCATAAGATTCAACGTTTTTTCTTCGCTCACAAGTAAGTCAACATGC
>DAIQOQ010000238.1:0-4566 GCA_036787795.1 Paludibacter sp.
TCAACTTTGATTGGTGGAAATTTAATGTTCAATAGTAAATTCAAAAAATAATAATATCAAATAGAAAGACATTAATGAAAACAACAAGCAACATTAGATTAGCTGCTATTGCTGGTTTAATAATCATTTCCAGCCTGATAGGTATTGGTCAACTATCTGCTCAAACAGTATGGCTTGATCAGTTAGACCTCAGTACTGCTACCCAAGGGTATGGCATTCCAATGAAAAACAGATCTATTGACAATAAAGTGCTTACAATTGCTGGTAAGACTTTCGAACGTGGTTTTGGAAGTCATTCTGAAAGTTCTTTGACTATTCTACTTAATGGAAAAGCAACAGAATTCACGGCGCAGGTAGGTATTGATGATGAGGTAGTAGGTCATCAGCCGGCTGCAGAATTTGTTGTATATGGTGATAACAAGAAATTATGGTCGAGCGGGGTTATGCGTTTGGGCGATACAGCCAGACCTTGCTCTGTGAAACTTGCTGGCTTACAAAAACTTGAATTGGTTGTAACCGATGGAGGTAATGGAAATTATTACGACCACGTTGATTGGGTGGATGCAAAATTTGAAACTTCCGGGGCAAGTACTTTTAAAACCTACAGTCCGGTGGCAACTGAACCATACATTCTCACTCCGGCTCCTAAGGCTGAGCCAAAAATTACCGGAGCTAAGGTTTTTGGTGTGCGTCCGGGTTCGCCATTTCAATTTCTTGTAACAGCAACTGGTGACAGACCAATGACTTTCTCGGCTACAGGTTTGCCAAAAGAATTAAAGATCAACACTCAGACTGGTCTTATCACTGGTAAACTTTCCAAGGCCGGAACGTATGTTGTTACGCTGGAAGCTAAAAATGCTAAAGGCAAGTTTCAGAAAAAGCTACGCGTTGAATGTGGTGACCGGATTGCTCTCACCCCACCAATGGGATGGAATAGTTGGAACTGTTTTGCGCAAGAGGTCTCAGCAGAAAAAGTAAAACGTGCTGCTGATGCAATGGTAAAAAGCGGGCTCATCAACCACGGTTGGACATACATTAATATTGACGATTTCTGGGAAAACAACCGCGATTCCAAAGATCAGTCAATACGTGGTAAGTTTCGTGACGAGGCTGGTAACATTGTTCCTAACTCACGTTTTTCAGATATGAAAGGACTTGCCGATTATGTGCATGGTCTGGGCCTTAAAATCGGACTTTATTCCAGTCCCGGTCCATGGACTTGTGGCGGTTGCGCCGGAAGCTACAGTTATGAAAAGCAAGATGCCGAAAGTTATGCCAAATGGGGTTTCGATTATCTGAAATACGATTGGTGCAGTTATGGCAATGTTATTAATGGTTTGCAAGATAATGACCCATATAAAGTATCATCGTTGTCGTACAGTGGAGGTAGCGAATTAAATACCGCTATTAAACCATTTAAGGTAATGGGCGAACTTCTTCGTCAACAACCTCGCGACATCGTATTTAGTGTATGTCAGTATGGTATGTCTGATGTATGGAAGTGGGGCGGTTCGGTTGGCGGTAACAGCTGGCGCACAACCAATGATATTACGGATACTTGGGCAAGTGTAAAAAATATAGTTCTCGATCAGGATAAATCGGCTGCTTATGCCAAACCCGGCAATTGGAACGATCCCGATATGCTTGTGGTTGGCCACGTAGGTTGGGGAAATCCGCATCCAAGTAAGCTTAAGCCTGATGAACAATATCTTCATATTAGTCTCTGGAGCTTGTTTGCTGCACCACTTCTGATTGGTTGTGACATGGAAAAATTGGATGATTTCACCTTGAATTTGCTTACAAATGATGAAGTAATCGAAATCAATCAAGATCCGCTTGGTAAGCAGGCTACATGCTTACAAACAATAGGTGAGCTTCGTATTTACGTGAAAGAGCTTGAAGATGGCAGCCGTGCAGTTGGTTTCTGTAACTTAGGTACTGATATTGTTGATATTTCCTACAAAGATTTCGAAAAAATTGGTCTTAACGGAAAATTTAATGTACGTGATGTATGGAGACAGAAAAATATTAGCACAATAGAAACTAAAACAAGCCAGCTTGCGCTCAAAGTTCCTGTTCATGGGGTGTTACTCTACAAACTTTCTCCTGCTAAATAGATCTTTTGATATTGACGAAAAATAAATTTTCAGGTAAGAAATCAAGGAATAATTTGGTGATGAATCGGTATCGCTTTTTGTTTTAAATTGAGATAAGCAGAAAATAAATAATGTGTATAAGTAGATCAAACTAAATTGAAGAATATAAGTACTTGGATAAATATAATGTCGTATAACTAAATCAAAAAGAAAAGAATATTAGAATGCGGATAAACGCTGATCTAGCGGATTTCAATACGAATTTTAATTTAACCGTGTTGATCTTCGATTCGATAAGTAGAAATTATTTTCAATGTTACAACCGCATAGTCTACACCTTTCTGAAAAATCAGACATTATTTTATTACTACTATTACATATACAGTTTTTATACAATTTATCAACAAAATAAGCCCAACTTTCAGGTATAGGATGGACGAACGATGGACGAACGATGAACGAAGGATGGGAAAGTGATTATTATTCTCTTTTTATACAATTACATGTATAAACAATTTTAAAAATAACAACACCTAAAAGTAAATTCAATACCGTAAGTTCTTTATGAAGAAGAAATAGCTCTCTAAAAATCGGCTTAAGTAATAGAAATTTAATATATTCGTTCCATTACTTATATACTATTCTGGCCATTACATATATACAAATAATACAATATGAAATACAAAATGTTGAGAAAGTTAGTTTTCATTGCAGTTTTGACTGTACTGTTGCCTTTTATAAGTAAGGCGCAGAATCCCATCGTTCAAACCAACTATACTGCTGACCCTGCACCTATGGTATACAACGGCACAGTTTACCTTTACACATCGCACGATGAAGACAAAACAGTACGAAACTTTTTCACTATGAACGACTGGCGTTGTTATTCGTCAACTGACATGGTGAACTGGACTGATCATGGTCCGATTTTGTCGTATAAGGTTTTTGAATGGTCGCGCGGTGATGCTTGGGCCGGACAATGTATTTACCGGAATGGTAAGTTCTATTATTATTTGCCGGTAAATCAAAAAAATGGTGGAAATGCTATTGGGGTTGCGGTATCCGACAGCCCGACAGGTCCATTTAAAGATGCACTTGGTAAACCATTGCTGACTGGCTATGGCTATATCGACCCGACAGTTTACATCGACGATGATGGTCAGGCTTACTTATATTGGGGAAATCCGTTTTTGTGGTATGCAAAGCTTAACCAGGATATGATTTCGTATGATCAAAAGGTTGGAGTGGTACAAGTTCCTCTGACTGAACAAAGCTTTAAACTTCGTACCATTGATGCCCATAAAACGTTTGCTTGGGCAAAGTCAATTGATGGATCAGCTTCACACAGTGTTAGGGGTACAGATAACAAATACTACTGGTATGTCAGCGCAATAGATAAAACTACCAACAAAAAAGTGATAGGAGTGGCAGTAGGCGACAAAGCTATCGGACCTTTTACCGATTTGTTGGGAAAGCCACTGATTACAGAACATTGCGGTGAAGGGAATATTAATCCTACCGTTATTGTTGACAACAACAGAACATCTTACCTTACCTGGGGCGATTCGGATTTATGGTATGCCAAACTTAACAGTGACATGATTTCGTACGACCAGACTGCAGATGTCGAACAAATTCCTGCAGATAAAAAAGATGGATTTGTATCAAAAATTAAAGGAACCGTTTACTCTACCGAAAAAAGAACTACTACCTACGAAGAAGGTCCCTGGTTTTTTAAACGGAATGGTAAATACTACGTGCTTTATCCGGCTGGAGGTGTTCCAGAGCATTTTGCTTATTCTACCAGTACAGGCCCGACAGGTCCGTGGGTTTATGGAGATACCATTATGCAAGTAATTAAGGAAGGTGGAGCATTTACCAACCATCCGGGATACATCGATTTTAAAGGCAAATCTTATCTCTTCTATCACAATGGCGCATTGCCCGGTGGTGGTGGATTTAAACGCTCCGTTTGTATTGAACCGTTTACATTTAATGCAGATGGCTCAATTCCATTAATCGCTCCAACCAAAGGGGGAGTAAAAGAAAGTGCTGCTAACTTGAATCCATTTGTAAGAGTTGAAGCAGAAACCATTGCATGGGAAGAAGGCATTGAGACTGCAAAAGATGAAAAAGCAGGTGTCTATGTTACCGACATTAGTAATGGTGATTACATCAAAGTACGTAGTGTGGATTTTGGTAAAGGTGCAAAATCGTTTGATGCCAATGTAGCATCGGCTACTAGCGGTGGAAGTATTGAAATCCACGTAGACAGTCCAACCGGAAAATTGCTAGGAACTTGCGTTGTAAAATCCACTGGCGGCGCAACCAACTGGACAGTTCAATCGTGCAAGGTTACCAAAGTGCAAGGCGTACACGATATATACTTTGTGTTCAAAGGTGGAGAGGGTAATCTTTTCAATTTTGATTGGTGGAAATTGCAGTAATTCAATTGAATTTAGTTGAATGT
>DAIQOQ010000239.1:0-4561 GCA_036787795.1 Paludibacter sp.
ATCCACCAACCCATGCAAATTTATCAAGATTTCCAAGACCAAAGTTCAATGACTGCCCTCCACCCATCGATAAACCGGCAATGGCCCGATGTTCGCTATCTTTGATTACAGAGTAAGTCTTTTCAACATAAGGAATCAGATCTTTAAGCAAGTCTTGTTCAAAAGTAGCAAAAGCAGCTGCTTTGCCATACACATCTCCAGTAGCACTATCATCTTTCATCGCGCGTCCGTTAGGCAATACTACAATCATAGGTTCAACTTTCTTCTCTGCGTAAAGGTTGTCGAGAATAACCTGAGGTTGTCCCTGATTGAACCATTCCTTCTCGTCGCCACCAATACCATGCAACAAATAAAGAACAGGGTACTTTTTGTTTTTTGAATATCCGGGAGGTGTATATATGAGTGCTCTCCGCTTTACTCCTACCGTTTTAGAATTGTAAGTAATTGTATCAATTTTTCCATGAGGAATAAATTCCCGTACAATGTCGAAACCAAGTGGTGCCGGTGTCACCACATTTTGCGAACTGGCATTATAGCTAAACGCCATAAATGCAAATAAAAAGAGAGCTAACTGTTTCATGATATTCAGAATTTATAAGATTATGATTTATTTGTTGCTAAATTTAGAATCTGCCATCCATTTAAATAATGGATCCATCCAGCCTTGGTGACCAAACACAAAACCGTGTCCCCCTTTCGGATAAATGTGCATTTCTACTGATACATTATGATGGCGTAGGGATTCAAAATAATTGATAGAGTTATCTACATCTACCGTTTTATCATCGGCGGCGTGTGTTATATATGCAGGAGGCGTAGTTTCATCAACCTGTAATTCATTAGAGTATAAATCTACAATTTCTTTAGCCGGATTGTTTCCCAGTAACTGATTTCTTGACCCGGCATGAGTCAATTTCTCTTGCATACTTATTACAGGATATACCAGAATTTGAAAATCGGGACGTAAGCTGGTCTTATTACCGTTTTCGATTAATGCACTTTTAAAATGAGTAGCTTCAGTTGATGCTAAATGACCTCCGGCCGAGAAACCCATAATTCCAATTTTATTCGGTTCAACTCCCCATTTAGATGCATTTTCTCTTACCACCTTAATGGCTTGCTGAGCATCTTGCAAAGGACCTATTTTTTTATCGTCCATGGTTGAATCATCAGGAATACGATATTTAAGCACAAATGCAGCGATACCATTTTTTGCTAATTCTTTAGCTGTTGAGATGCCCTCTCCCTGGTATACAATTACACTATAGCCTCCACCGGGACAAATTATGACTGCAGCCCCTGTAGCTTTTCCTTTATCCGGAAGATATATTTCGAGCGTTGGCGTTGTCACATTTCTAAACATACCCGAAGTAAAAGATTCCTTTATGTCAGATTTTTTGAAATTAGGAATTTTACCTGGGTACAAGTTAATTATCTCCTGCGCTAAAATAGTAGCAGGGAACATTAATATGAGTATGACAACGATTTTAAAAGCTTTCATTGGGGCTATACTATAGTTTTATCAAAAAAAATGCTTTAAAATTGGCTCATCAATTTTAGCTATGTAAAGCCATTCAGACTTTGTATCTGAAGATTCGGAATAAAACCGCTTAATGGTCAATCTTCTACACGCTTTGAACAAGTAAACAAAAGTTTTATATACAGCAACATACTTATCAGTATTGACTGTACAAATATACAATTTAAACATAATTAATGGGGAACTATTTACGAAAAAATCGTGGAAAAACTCGTTAGTGACTTTTAGAGGTAATTATTTGATAATTTCCACTTAAGTGCATAAGGCTAAACAAATACAATAAGCCATCATAATATGGATCAAAATATCCATCCTCGTAAGGTTCCAGTTTTGCATTCCACAAGGCATCTACAAACTGTCTGCTTTGAGCTTGTGTGCCTATCATCGAAGTTGCTGCAGCAGTTGAGACCAGCCCTAAAGAATGACGCAATTTTTTAAAGCCTCCAGCCTGAAGAATAAAATCAGGACGACTTCCATCTACATTAAATTGATCTTCAAACTTATCAATTCCTTTGCTCAGCAAGAAGTTTTGAATCTTACTACAATAATCCTGCTGCCATTCTTTATCTTTTCCAAACCAGGCATAATCCATAGCAATATTCATAGGAACACGCCAGGAATCGTATCTGAAAGCAGCAGGCATCCACCGATTTGAACGAGGCTTACCATTAAATTCAGTATAATCAGCGTTGAGGCCTGTTACAGGATCACATGCCGTTCGAAGGTATTTTCTGGCAGAATCAGCGCAGTCGCGATAAAATTGCTCTCTACCATCTTTAGCATACTCAGCCCATATTTCGAAAAAAGCGGGCAAATTATATGAAGGATCAGTCCAGTTATATCCGTAGTTATCTGGAGTAAAGGTAATCAGTTTATGCTCTACATTTATCAGGTTGCGAACTCCTCCCGTGCCATCTTTACTCCACATAGCATCAAGGATTTTTCTGGCTTCGGCATAATAATTAATACCTGTATTATTACCCCAACGGTTAGATGCAAACAAAAGGTCGGTAATGAAATAAAGTTCGCCGTCTGAAGCAGAACCTTCTGAATTATGTTTCAACGAGTTGGGTTCAACACTCCATGCAAAATAAGAATCTCTTGCCCCACCATGATGTTGCAAGTACTTATTTGTCCACCTCCAGATTCTATCAAAAACATCTTTTTTATTCAGCTGAACAGCCACCATCAAACCGTAAGATAATCCTTCAGTACGGGCATCTTTATTCTTAATATCAGAAACATAACCCATTGAATCTCCAAGCTCAAAATAAACCTTATTCGGTCCTTCAAAAAGATCATAATAGGCTTTTGCTACTTTTTTATCAATATCACTTTTCTTATAACCATATTCAAGAAACACATTTCTATATTTTCCCGAATTAAAGGCAGCAACAGTTTCTTGTTTATCTTGCACAACTTTGTTTTTTGCCGAAAGATAAAAAGTAGAAAGAAAAATATACCCAATAAAAAAAATATATTTATTCAACAGAATAATCCGAACTAAATATTTGATAGTGTATTTCATTTGATTACAAGCTATAGAGACAATGATTGAAAATTGACTAATCACCTTATAATTTATAAAAGGATGTTCTCGTATAAAGAACATCCTTTTAATTTTTGTTGCAAGAAATTATTTACCTGCTAAACCATTCGCAAAACCGGCATAAGCATGTTTACGATTATAATCCAATGTCCAAAGTCCGATAGGCTCACCACCTCTCCAGGAAGAACTGGTAGGACTGTCAGTTAATGCCCATTGAGTAATACCATAGCGTTGCGCTGCGGGTATTAGTTCAAAATAAGCTTTCACAATATCTTTATAGAAATCCGACATTTTCTTCAATTGGTCATTTGTAACATCTGCAGTTTTCAAATTTGAAGTGCTTCCGTCAGGCATAATCCCCATGTCTAATTCAGAGATTTTGATGAGCTTACCAGTAGCTGCCAAGTTTGTCAACATTGCTCTAATTCCAGCAATTGTAGTTGTACCCAATGTAACATGCATTTGAGTACCAATACCATCTACTTTAACTCCCTTACTCTCAACATACTTAATGTATTCAATAAGACCTAAGCATTTCTTCTGATCCGCATTTTCCAAACCATAATCATTTACAAATAACTTGTCTGCCGCATTGCCATACTTACGTGCATATGTAATAGCTTTTACAGCATAATCTTTACCCAAATAATCTTGCCAGTAGAACTCATCAGCTGCTAAAGTTTTACCTAAACCAGTCTTAAGCTGAGTTTGGTCGGGCCAATCAGACATCGGTTCATTAACGACATCCCATGCTTTCACATAATTTTTGGTAGCTCCAAGCATTCCCCCTATCCATGTTTCAAGAGCTTTATCAATAATAGCCTCTTTCTCCGCATCAGTTTTAACAATAGTAGTTGTCCCTGGGTTTGGATTCCAGATCTCTACTTTTGCATTATCAAAGTAGTAAGTCGTAGCGGTTTGACCAAGATTAAACGCAATAGTATTACAACCATCCTGATCTTTAGAAACTGTTATCTCTTTTACGTAAGTTGTCCATTGAGGTGTAGAATTGGGTGCACCAAAAAAGTCCCAATATTTATACCCTCCCGGCCCATTATGAGCCTGAGTTGGATATGAAGCATTGGCATCTGATTTGATATCAATAGTTAGTCTCAATCTATCACCTATTTTGACCGCCTTAGAAAAAGTAAAGAATAATTGGCAATCCCAAGCATTAGTTCTCACAGAAGAATTTGTAATTTTCATTGCTCTCCCAACTCCATCTTTTCCATCTCCAACAGCAGTAAACCCTCTTACAGCATTAGTATTGTACGAGTAGTTTGAAGCTGCATCTGTTTCAAAATCTTGAGCCCAAAGCGGATCATACCTTGCAGGAGCACTTCCAACCACCACTGTAGGAGCAATAATACTATTTAGATATTTTGCATTCTGGTTTGAGTGCCAACAAAGTGTATGACCAAAGACAGAAGTACCTGCAGCTCGGGCCGCAGCTAAAAAGCTAGTCACATCAT
>DAIQOQ010000240.1:0-2969 GCA_036787795.1 Paludibacter sp.
ATCCTTGCGTGTTCAGCATTCTCTATTTGATAAAGATCGGAAGCCAGTATATAGCGTCCGTATATCTTTTGGCGAATAGGATTAGTATCTTTGTTTGCCCTGAAATTAATATCAATCCCTACCTGTAGTTTCTCATAGTTTTGGTTGCCCGGAGCACCAAAGCGGGTTCCTTCCACCGTTACTTTTGCCAAACGAATCAGGTTATTATAGGGAGTAATGTTGTACGACAGTTTGCCGTAGCCCTGTAGTTTTGTGCTATTAAATGTATAAAAAGGCATAATAAGATATTCAAAGCGCTTGGGCACTACAAAGCCATTGTGTACCGCCACACCCAGCATAAAACCATCTTCCCGGTTCCAGTTGACTGCCGGAATATACATCAACGGATGTTTTTCCGGATCTTCCACACTGAATAATAGCTGAGGTTGTACAGGGTCGGCACGTGGAAAAAGACCGGATGTATGGATGTTATTGTTGAGTCGATAAATCTCGGGCATTACATGTTGCGGATCAATTTTATATTCCGAACAATTACCTGCCGGAACATCAATCCACCGTTGTCCGGCAAAACCATCCACCCATTTTTCAGCACAAACCGAATCTTTGTTGATACCAGCTATAAGTACCGGAGAAGCCAGTTCACCCACATTGCGGATAAGTAATTGCCCATCCTTATAACGCACCATTTTATAGTCGAGCCGCTTGGTACTACCCATCAGATCATCGAAAAACCAGCTTAAATCTTTCTTTGTACCCAACTCAAACACCCTGCGAAGATCGTCCGGTTGTGGATGTTTAAACTTCCACTGTCGGTAATAATCATGCATAACCGAATCAAATAAACTATCGCCCAGATAGGCCCGCAGGTAATTAAAACTGATGGATGTTTTGTTGTAAAGCATCAGGTTGTAGTTTGTTGTATTAAAGTCGGTCGAAGTCAGGTTTATCGGTTGCTCCAGGTTGTTGCGGGCAGCCGTCAGCCATTCCAGTTCCATAATTCGTTTTTCAGGCATTTTGTCTATATGAAAGAACTTTGCCTGTTTCAGATTATACACATAATCTTCCCAAAGCTTTTTGTCGGGATATCGTTTGGTGAGGTAACGCACTTCATACGAAGTAGTAATCCCTTCGTCCATATATGGAAACCGCCGTTCGTTGGAACCCAGCGCTCCGTAAAACCAGTTATGACAAGCCTCGTGTGCTATTACTTCATCCAGCGAGTAAGCATCCTTAGTAAGTCCAATTACCGTAATGCCCGGATATTCCATTCCCAGTCCGGCATTGAGCGCACTCTGTACGGCCGTAAAACTACTATAAGGATAATCGCCTATCCATTCCGAAAAATCAAGGATAGCATGATTGATATAAGGGATGGCATTTTTCCAAAGAGTGGATTGTTCATTGGTAAACATCAACCAGGTAGTTACCTCTTTGCCCGAATGAGGCAGAATGACTTTACTCTTTAAGACATGGAAACGCTTGTCGGCAAACCAGGCAAAGTCATGGATATTATGTTGTATATAGCGTAATGTCTTGCTGTGAACCGATGAAGGTGGAAAGTCAGTTCTTAGGCTGTCGGACTTACTAACCCAACTGCTGTCGGCCGCCAGTTTAGAGAGAAAAACTTCTTCCTCTTTGTTTTGCAGGTTTCCGCTGGCACCTACAATGTAGTTTTCGGGCAAAGTAATGCGTACGTCAAAGCTTCCGAACTCCGAATAAAACTCACCCTGATCGAGATAAGGCATTTGATGCCAACCTGTTTTATCATAAACAGCCGGTTTGGGATACCATTGTGAGATTTGGTAGGATTCGCCTATATGTCCCAGTCGGGAAGTAACTCCTTTGGGTATTTTGACATGAAAAGGGGTGGAAACTGAAAGTGACTGACCCGGATAAAGCGGTTCAGTCAGCATGATCTGACAAATATCCGGTTGGCCCGGTAAAAGATGCCACCGAACAGCCTGATTATTGACCTTGAAATTCAATGAATCTATATATCCTCTCAGTTCGGGATCTTGAAACAAACGCTGTCGACCTTTAATACTAATCAGTTGCTTAGCCAGATCGGTTTTATTATCCGAATAAGCATTGGGCCACAGATGAAAATAGAGAAACCGTAGCGTATCAGGAGAATTGTTACGGTATTCTACTTTTTCGAAAGCCGATAGCTCATGACTTTTATCATGCAGGGTAACATCAATGCTGTAATTTACTTTTTGCTGAAAATAGTGTTGGGAAAAAACCTTCGGAAACAGTCCTGCTATCATTAAACTAACTAATAAGAGTAGCTTTAGTTTATTTGCGTCACGATGTTTCCAAAAGTTTTTCACAGCTTGTTGGCTTTAGTACATAGATAAATATAATGTTCCATTTTGATTCTCAAAGGCTATCTCATTTAATATTTCCTTTAGAGGCTTAGGGTTAACCGAATTTGAAAACCGCCCCTAAATCCCCTAAAAGAGAACTTATAGTTAGTTTCGTATCGTTTAAACTAGATTTACCAAATGGTATATTATATTCCTATTACTTTATTGATTAAAGTATCAACAATAAGATGATAATAATTAAAAGCGTACTTCCACCAATGTAAATAACCGTACCGTCTTTGTGCATTGTTTTTTTAATGTCTTTCAGTTCGGTTTTCAATTCTTTTTTTTCACTGGCTGTCAATTCCGATTTATCCATATCACGAATTTCTTCAACGCGGGCTCTGTAAGTACTTATCTCTTCTTCAGTCAGTTTTGTGTTGGCAGCAGGAGTAGCTTCAGTTGCAGTTACAGGAGTGGTAGTCGCAAATGCAGGTAATGCAGTTAACGAGAAAATAGCCAGCAGTGCACAAAAAATAGTTTTTTTCATTTTCGAATGTTTTAAATTTGATTATGTATTTGTTCCATGTAAAAGTAGTTGGTGTAAGGATTAGGGCTGTTACACAATTCTACAAATGACTTACATAATTCATACTTTGAAAA
>DAIQOQ010000240.1:3069-4557 GCA_036787795.1 Paludibacter sp.
GTGATCTTCGCATTTTGTTTTAAGTCGTCCAGCGAGAGAACACCGCAACTACCCATGGTCGATTTTATTTTACCAAGTGTAATATTCAGGTTGTCTTTCAGCTTACCGGCATAAGGCACAAAACTATCCACACCTTCTTCAAACTTCAGTGCTTCGCTGCCACCCATGTCGTAACGTTGCCAGTTGCGGGCACGGTTGGAACCTTCGCCCCAGTATTCTTTCATATAGTTACCATTCACCATCAGTTTGCGGGTAGGACTTTCGTCGAAGCGTGCAAAGTAGCGTCCCATCATAATAAAATCAGCTCCCATGGCCAGTGCAAGTACCATGTGATAATCCTGAACAATACCACCGTCGGAACAGATAGGAATATAAACTCCTGTTTTGTGGAAATACTCGTCGCGGGCAGCTGCCACTTCAATCAGTGCTGTTGCCTGTCCGCGTCCTATTCCTTTTTGTTCGCGGGTAATACAGATAGAACCACCACCTACACCTACTTTTATAAAGTCGGCTCCGGCTTCAGCCAAATACATAAATCCGTCACGATCCACCACATTACCGGCACCAACTTTTACGTTGCCGCCATAAGTCAGTTTGATATATTCGAGTGTTTCTTTTTGGTATTCCGAAAAACCATCCGATGAGTCGATACACATCACGTCTACTCCGGCCTGTAGCAATCGGGGTACACGTTCTTTATAGTCGCGGGTATTAATACCGGCTCCTACAAGTAGTTTCATATTGTCGTCCGACAATTCGTTGGGGTTTGCTTTGTGGTTTTCGTAGTCTTTGCGGAATACGAGGTATTTCAGAAACTGGTCTTTATCAATAATAGGCAGACAGTTCAGCTTGTGATCCCAGATAATATCGTTGGCTTCGGTTATGGAAATTCCAAAGTCACCGGTCACCAGTTTAGAAAACGGAGTCATAAACTCTTTTACTTTCATATCCGGATCGTCGCGTGTCACACGAAAATCACGACCTGTAACAATACCAAGCAATTTGCCTTCAGAAGTACCGTCGGAGGTAACACCAATGGTACCGTGACCCGATTGTTCTTTCAACGCAATCACATCACGCAAGGTCTGTTCGGGAGTCAGGTTGGCGTTGCTCACTACAAATCCTGCTTTGTACGATTTGGCTTTGAATACCATTTCGGCTTGCGTTTCAATGCCCTGCGAACCGAAGATAAATGAAAGACCACCATTACGAGCCAAAGCAATAGCCATCTTGTGATCCGAAACGGACTGCATAATGGCCGATACAAACGGAACATTGAGATTAATGGAAGATTTTTCCCCTTTTTTAAATTTCACAAGCGGAGTCCTCAATGAGATATTCTCTTGAGTACATTCTTTTGTTGTAAGCCCGGGGATCAATAAATACTCACTAAAAGTTCGTGAAATATCGTTTAAATAATGTGCCATACCGTATATCTGTTTTTCTTTTTGAGATAAAAATTTTGCAAAGATAGCCAAAAAACGAATA
>DAIQOQ010000241.1:0-4541 GCA_036787795.1 Paludibacter sp.
CGCAAATAGTACTTTTAGCAATGAGCAAGATAATTGACAATTCACTGTTTTTTTTCTTCAGCCTGAAAGGCTAATATATCCTAGCCCGGGGTGAAGCCCCGGGTAGATGAATGGAAGGCGTTTTAGGGCTGTAAGCCCGGCATAGTATGATGAAATGAGATATATCAAAAAGGTCAACAGACCTTTTCAATAAATTGCGTCGATTTGCACCTCTGTGTTTCTTGTATTCAAAGATGTACACCGTAGGAATCGTCTGTTTATAGTAATTCCTACAAGCTTTATTGATTTTACGCATCTTCAAACAAAAAAACGAACTCCGTAACGGCCCCTTCTCTAGTGTTTTCATCGAAATAAACGGATTATTGTTCAAAAAACTGCTGTAAAACATAAATTTTCGCATAAAAAAACTTATTAAAACACTTGCAAATATCAAATCTACCCGCTAACTTTGCTGCGTTTAAATCATAAATGTATAAAGATGAGTGTTCTATAACAGTAAAAAGTCGTCGGACGTGTACAACAAACCCGACGAAGCAATAAACTGATAAAAATCCTTGGATGATCGGCCCAACGAAGCGATAAAATGGCTGGAATCTCTGGATGATCGGGCAAACGAGCAATAAAATAGGCCAGAATCCATGGATGAATGAGCAAATGAGCAATAAAGTGCCAAAAATCCCGGGATGATTGGTCCAACGAGCAAAAAGACGCTGAAAATCCTTGGATGATTAGTCGAACTAGCAATAAAGTGTCAAAAATCCTTGGATGCCGGGGCAAACGAGCAAAAAAATGCTGAAAATCCCTGGATGCTGAGTTCAACGAGGCGATGAATAGCCCAAAATCCCTGGATGCCGACAGAAACACTTCGTATTTTAATCAGAATTCGTCTTAATCCCAAATATATATGTAAATTTATTAACCATTAATGTTTTATTACTCATGAAAATTAAAGATTTTAGTTTGACGCGCCTTCACGATGAAGAGCATTTCCAATTTTATACTTCTTTTCGTGATTTAGTTTTGGTTTTTGGTGTACTGGCACTTAAAATTGAATTATTGTTTAACCTCTTTTTGGCCGCTTATGCCAATGAGCTGGTGGCACTGGATGTGGTTCAAAAAAGTGCCATATCCGACGACCTGAAAGATTCAGACAAAGAACGCGACGAGGTGTTTCGCGGCATGTGTGATGCTGTGAAATCGGGTCTGAATTATTATGATCCCGATGTACGTGCAAGCGCCAAACGCCTGCAAATAGTGCTGGATACTTATGGTAATCTGGCTGTTAAACCCTACGAGGCCGAAACCGGTGGACTGAACAGTCTGATTCACGACTTCACTACCACCTACGCTGCCGATGTGGCCAAGGTGACACTCACCGGATGGGCAACAGAACTACAGGCTAAAAACAAGGCTTTCAACGACCTGAAAAACAGCCGTTATTCCGAGGAAGCTGTCAAAACCCTCTTGCGCATGAAGCAGGAGCGCCTGAAAACAGATGGCATCTATCGCCAGATTACGGAACGGCTCAATGCACTGATTGTAGTGGAAGGCGAAGCAGCTTATCTTCCTTTTGTAAACGAGCTGAATAAGCGCATCGAAGGATACGATAACACCATCGCCATCCGACGAGGAAAATCAAAAAAGTCGACCGACACACCTGACGAGGCTAAATAACAAAAAGAATAAGAGCGCGAAAACCGGAGTTCGCGCTCTTTCTTTTTCTCTGAAATATATTTCACCTGAATCCATTAGAATCAAAAATAAGGATTTAAATTATGCACAACATCGATCGTTAAGGCTCATTATAAAAAAAAATAAAGCTCGTTTGTGGTAGAAGTTGAGCCATATTTCATATATTTGTGAGCTATAAA
Organism: Paludibacter sp.; assembly: GCA_036787795.1. Lineage (GTDB taxonomy): Bacteria > Bacteroidota > Bacteroidia > Bacteroidales > Paludibacteraceae > Paludibacter. The sequence continues at coordinate 1,872 of DAIQOQ010000241.1, forward strand.
ATATTGAAATATGCCGGAAACGAGACAAAAAGAAATTTTAGATTTCATACAGAACCACGCAAACTGTTCCACAGGCGAAATTCATAAAGAATTTGCGACTTCCATTAGTTACGCAACCGTAAAACGACTTTTATCTCAACTTCTAACTGAAAAGTACATAATTTCAGAAGGAAAAGGAAAAGGAACAAAATACTTTATTTCTTCGTCTTACGAGTTATTGTATTCGATTGACCTGGAAAGTTATTATCAGAAGGAGATTGACGAAAGGCAAATCAAAGAAGAATTCAATTTAGAGATTTTTGAACTTCTGGATAACTGTGAAATACTTACTGAAGCCGAACTTTCTCAATTGACTTATTTGCAAGAAAAATATACTGAGAATGTTTCTCAATTATCAGACTCGGAATACAAAAAAGAGCTTGAACGACTTGCTATTGATTTAAGTTGGAAGTCATCTCAGATTGAAGGAAACACCTATTCATTACTTGAGACAGAAAGACTGCTTAAAGAGAGAGAAACAGCAGCGGGAAAAACGAAAGAAGAAGCAATAATGCTCCTGAACCATAAGGATGCATTAGATTTTATCGTCGAAAATCCGGATTATTTAATCCCGTTATCGGTTTTAAAGATAGAGGATATCCATAGCTTACTTATAAAAGAGTTAGCTGTTGACAAACATTTAAGGAAACGTAGGGTTGGTATTTCCGGAACGAATTATCGTCCGCTTGATAACGAATTTCAAATACATGAGGCTTTGGAGTCGTCTTGTAAACTCGTAAACAAAAAAGAAAATATATTTGAAAAGGCATTGTTGATCTTATTATTGATTTCATACATTCAACCTTTTATGGATGGAAATAAAAGAACAGCCCGGATTGTAAGTAATGCTGTTCTGATGAATTATAAATATTGTCCAATTTCATTTAGAACTGTTGACTCTGTCGATTATAAGAAAGCAATGTTATTGTTTTACGAACAAAATAATATCTCGAGATTTAAAGAGATATTTATTAATCAGTTTGAGTTTGCGGTTAAAACTTATTTTTGAAAAAAAGATAAGACAGTCCTGAAATGGTTCAATGTCGCGACTCTGTGCTGCCGTAATTACAAATTGCCGTCAACAGGCAATACCAAAAACATTGAATTTAAGAAACAGCTTGCCGATTAGTCCGATCACTGATCGGCACCGATTCCTTGCCGGCATACTTGGTCTATTGACACATTATTCTTACATTTGTCATTCAAAAAAAACAGACCGCCATGCCACCCTTAGCCGAACGACTCCGCCCACAAACTCTTGATGAATACATTGGCCAGAAACATCTGGTTGGTGACAAAGCTATCCTGCGTCAGATGATTGAATCGGGGCGTGTGGCTTCGTTCATTTTGTGGGGACCTCCGGGTGTGGGCAAAACCACGCTGGCTAAAATTATTGCCAACAAGCTGGATCGTCCGTTTTACACGCTTAGTGCCGTTACCTCGGGGGTGAAGGATGTGCGCGAGGTGATAGAAAAAGCCAAATCGAGTCGGTTCTTTTCGCAGGGTGGTAATCCCATTCTGTTTATCGATGAAATACACCGTTTCAGCAAATCGCAACAGGACTCTTTGCTTGGCGCAGTGGAAAACGGTACGGTGACGCTTATAGGCGCTACTACCGAAAATCCGTCGTTCGAAGTCATCACACCGCTGCTCTCGCGCTGTCAGGTGTATGTGCTCAAGTCGCTCGAAAACGAAGACCTGCTGGAGTTGGCCAACAGAGCCGTGACTACCGATCCGGAGCTGAAGAGTCGTGAAATCATTTTTGACGAGACCGAGTCCTTGGTGCGTTATGCCGGAGGCGATGCCCGTAAGCTATTGAATATTCTGGAACTGGTGGTGGCTGCCGAACCCGAAGGGACAACTGTGCATTTTACCAACGAAATTGTTACCGAACGCTTGCAGCAAAACCCTATGGCCTACGACAAGGACGGGGAGATGCATTACGATATTATTTCCGCCTTTATAAAATCCATCCGGGGTAGCGATCCCGACGGGGCTATTTACTGGTTGGCGCGCATGGTGTCGGGTGGGGAAGACCCCAAGTTTATTGCCCGCCGGTTGGTTATTTCGGCTGCCGAAGACATCGGTTTGGCCAATCCCAATGCCTTGTTGCTTGCCAATGCCTGCTTTGATGCCTTACAAAAAATAGGCTGGCCCGAAGGACGTATCATTCTGGCCGAAGCCACGGTTTATCTGGCCTCATCGCCCAAAAGTAATTCTGCTTACCTGGCCATCGATGAAGCATTGGCACTGGTGGAACGAACCGGAAATCTACCCGTTCCGCTGCATTTACGTAACTCTCCAACAAAATTGATGAAGGATCTGAATTACGGTAAAAACTATAAATACTCACACGATTTTCCAAATCACTTTGTGGAACAACAGTTCCTGCCCGATGAACTGACGAAGACACGTATCTGGCAGGTGCAAAACAATCCGGCTGAAAGCAAACTGGGCGATTGGCTGCGTACATTATGGAAAGGGAGGTATTAAATTAATACCTCCCCCTCTTCTTCCTCAAAAAAACTAATACCAAATCAAAATAATCGAAACCAACCAATTTTATTTACTACCATACATAGCTTGCAACCGATCCGGATGCTATGCTATGTGTAACTGTTTTGCCCTTAA
>DAIQOQ010000242.1:0-4539 GCA_036787795.1 Paludibacter sp.
GCTTAATTGATACTTTTTCGGAGTTTAAAGAGCTAAAAAGCATCGACAGAAGTACGTTAATCAGTGTAATGGAAGAATCGTTCCGAAATGTAATTTCGAAAATGTTTGGAACTGACGAAAATTATGATGTGATTATCAATCCTGATAAAGGTGACTTCGAGATTTATCGTAATCGTACCGTGGTGGCTGATGACGAATTGGAAGATCCAAATCTGGAAATTTCGCTGACTGATGCAAAAAAAATAGATGTGGAATTTGAAATTGGTGAAGAAGTTACAGAAACCGTAGATTTTCTGGGCTTCGGTCGTCGGGCTATCCTGACACTTCGCCAAACACTTTCATCAAAAATATTGGAACTACAAAAAGATAACGTTTTCAGCAAATACAGCGAAAAAGTTGGTCAGATTGTTAGTGCTGAATTATACCAAATCTGGAAAAAAGAAATGTTGCTTATCGACGAAGAAGGCAACGAACTTTATTTACCAAAAACAGAACAAATTCCAACCGATTTCTATCGTAAAGGCGACACAGTACGCGCGGTAGTGGCTATGGTTGAGAACAAAAACAATAACCCTAAAATTATTCTTTCACGTATTTCTCCGGTTTTTCTCGAAAGGCTTTTCGAATTGGAAGTTCCGGAAATTCATGAAGGTTTGATTACCATAAAGAAAATTGCCCGCATTCCGGGCGAACGTGCTAAAGTAGCCGTGGAGTCATACGATGATCGCATTGATCCGGTAGGCGCTTGTGTTGGGGTAAAGGGGTCGCGTATTCATGGCATTGTTCGTGAATTGCGTAACGAAAACATTGATGTTATCAATTACACAAGTAATATCAACCTGTTTATCTCACGCGCTTTGAGTCCTGCTAAAATTTCTTCAATCAGATTGAACGAAGTGGATAAAAAAGCGGAAATTTACCTGAAACCCGAAGAAGTTTCGCAAGCAATCGGAAAGGGTGGATTGAATATTAAACTGGCCGGCATGCTTTCGGGTTATACACTGGATGTATTCCGCGAAATGGATGAAGATGCTGAAAGCGAAGATATCTACCTGGATGAATTCAGCGACGAAATCGATCAATGGGTTATCGACGCATTGAAAGCAATTGGTTGCGATACAGCTAAAAATGTGTTGGCCATTCCACGTCAGGATTTAATTCGTCGTACCGACCTTGAAGAAGAAACAGTCGACGAGGTATTGGCTATCCTGAATGCCGAATTCGAAGAAGAGGCTGAGGAAGAAGCTGAAGAAGAAGAAAAATAACACGTTTTGTGTTATGCGTTCCGTGCTTCGCCGAAGATTAAGTCACAAAAAAACGGATACTTTTTAAAATAGAAAACTGTAATAATAGAATATGTCCATAAGATTAAGTAAAGCCTGTAAAGATTTGAACGTCGGAATGACCACCGCCGTTGAATTTTTGGCGAAAAAAGGTCATAAAATCGTAGTCGACCCGAATTTAAAGTTGTCGGATGACTTGCACCTTTTACTTGCAAAAGAATTCAATAAAGATATGGCTCTGAAAATTGAATCAGAGCGATTAAGTCAGGAGCGCCTTCTAAAAGAAAAGGCTCCCAGCGTAGCTATTGAAGGCTACCACCAACCAAAACCCGTTGAGAAACCGGTTGAGACTATTCATGTTACCATTCCTGAGGATCAGCTACCTCATTTCAAATCCGTTGGACATATCGATTTGGAAACAAAAGAAAAACAACCGGAAGTAAAACCGGAAGTAAAAGTACAAGCTCCGGTGGTTGAGAAACCTGCCCCTGTTGTAGAGAAAGCTGTTGAAGAAAAGGTAGAAATAGTAAAAGAAGAACCGAAAGTGGTAGAAGTAGTACCGCCCGTAGTTATTGAGCCCAAGAAAGAAGCAGAAGCTCCGAAACCGGAACCTATGCCGAAACCAAAAGCCGAAATTATTACTCCGGTTGAAGTAATAAAAAAAGAAGAGCCGAAAGAAGAACCGAAAGAGCTAAAGGTCATTAGCCCGGAACCAGAAGCAGTTCTAATTGAAGAACCAAAGGTAGAAGCTATTAAGCCTGTAAAGAAATTCGAAGTAAAAGAAGAGGTTGAAGAACCCGTTGAGTACAACACAGAAACCAAGGATAACGATCACGAAGAAGATGAAATATTCTCGTTGTCTCGTCCCACGCTGGATGTAGCTCCGGTGGTTATCGGAACTATTGATCTGGAACTATTAAACCAGAGCACTCGTCCTAAACCGAAAACAAAAGAACAAAAACGCAGAGAACGCGAAGATAAAAATAAAATCACCCTCGATAGCAAAAAAGTAATTGCTCCGGGAGAAAAGAAAATTTTACGTACAGCAGCCGAGGTTGCAGCAGATCCAACTTCAGCACCGAAGAAAAAACGCGAACGTTTTTCGAATCAGAAAGTGGATATCAACAAAGTGCCTCAGCCTAACGGTCCGACACAAGGATTTGCACACCCCAAGAAAGTAACTCCGGGTACAACAGGCGGAAGTGGCATTGCCAGACCGAACAAAGATCGGTTGAAAAAGCCAGTTAAAACGGCTGTAAACGAAGAAGACGTACAAAAACAAATCAAAGAGACCTTAGCTCGTTTGTCGGGTGCCAATAAAAAAGGAAAAGGTTCAAAATATCGCCGTGATAAACGCGATAGCAATAGTATACGCCAACAAGAACAGGCTCAACGCGAACGTGACGAAGAAAGCGTAATTAAACTTACCGAATTCGTCACAGCAAGCGAATTGGCAGTAATGATGGATGTTACCGTAAATCAGGTTATCGCAACTTGTATGAACATCGGTCTGATGGTGTCGATCAATCAACGATTGGATGCGGAAACTATTAATATTGTGGCTGAAGAATTTGGTTTTACTACCGAATATGTAAGTCATGATGTGGTGGAAGCTCTGAACGAAGACGAGCCGGATGACGAAGCAGATTTGTTACCTCGTGCACCGATTGTTACCGTCATGGGACACGTTGACCACGGTAAAACTTCGCTGCTCGACTATATTCGTAAAACAAATGTTATTGCCGGTGAAGCCGGAGGTATAACGCAGCATATCGGGGCATACAACGTAAAACTTGAAAATGGCCAACGTATTACATTCCTGGATACTCCGGGTCACGAAGCGTTTACCGCCATGCGTGCCCGTGGTGCTAAAGTAACCGATATTGCTATTATCATTGTAGCTGCCGACGACAACGTGATGCCTCAAACCATTGAAGCTATCAATCACGCAGCCGCCGCAAGTGTACCTATGATTTTTGCAATCAACAAGGTAGATAAACCGGGAGCTAATCCTGAAAAAATAAAGGAAACGCTGGCTCAAATGAATTATCTGGTTGAAGACTGGGGTGGTAAATACCAATCGCAGGACATTTCGGCTAAGAAAGGCGACGGAGTGCCCGAGCTACTTGAAAAAGTATTGCTCGAAGCCGAATTGCTCGAACTAAAAGCCAACCCAAATAAACGCGCTATAGGTTCGGTTATCGAATCAACTCTGGACAAAGGACGCGGTTATGTGTCTACCGTATTGGTTCACAACGGTACGTTGCGCTTAGGCGATGTAGTATTGGCAGGAATCAGTCATGGTAAAATCAAGGCTATGTTCAACGAACGTAACCAACGTATTACAGAAGTAAAACCGGGTGAACCCGCATTGATACTTGGTTTGAACGGTGCTCCACAGGCTGGTGATAACTTCAACGTAATGAATTCGGAACACGAAGCCCGCGAGATTGCCAACAAACGTGAACAATTACAACGCGAACAAAGTATACGTACCAAAAAGCACTTTACGCTCGACGAATTGGGTCGCCGTATTGCACTTGGCGATTTCAAGGAACTGAACATTATTGTAAAAGGTGATGTGGATGGTTCAGTGGAAGCATTGGCCGATTCGTTGTTGAAACTTTCGACTGAAAACATTCAGGTAAACGTTATTCACAAAGCAGTAGGTGCTATTTCCGAATCGGATATTCTGCTGGCTGCTGCTTCGAATGCTATTATCTGCGGATTCCAGGTACGTCCTACCACTTCGGCACGCAAAATGGCCGACAAAGAGGAAATCGACATTCGCTTATATTCCATCATTTACGATGCCATTGAAGAAATCAGATCGGCTATGGAAGGTATGCTTTCTCCTGAAATCAAGGAAGAAATTACCGCTACAGTTGAAATCATTGAAGTATTCAAAATCACGAAAGTGGGTACGGTGGCCGGATGTTTGGTACGCGAAGGAAAGATCAAACGGTCGAACAAAATCCGAATCATTCGCGATGGCATTGTAGTGTATACCGGCGAACTGGATTCACTGAAACGTTTCAAAGACGATGTGAAAGAAGTAGGTACTAACTACGAATGTGGTTTGAACATCAAAAACTACCAGGATATACGCGTAGGTGATATGGTGGAAAGTTACGAAGAAACTGAAGTCAGAAAAACACTATAACAGTTGACAGTGATCAATTAACAGTGATCAGTGATCAGATTATAAAAAATGCCGGACTCGCAATGAGTCCGGCATTTTTTATTATGAATATCC
>DAIQOQ010000243.1:0-4539 GCA_036787795.1 Paludibacter sp.
GATGAAGATATTTACAATGAGAATATTAAAGTCGAATTTATTCAGAAAATCAGGGACGAGGTAAAATTCAATGGTTTGGATGAATTGGTAGAACAACTACGGAAGGACAAACAATTTGTTATTGACCTAAATGAAATGACTAAACAATGAATAAATACTTGCTAATTATTCTTTGTTAAACTCTTATTACTTATCTTTGTGGTATAAAAAAACAGGTTTTACAAACAAAGGAAACTTTTCAAATGAAAAAAACATTATTAACTCTAACAATGGGATTACTCATTATGGGATTAGCACAAGCAAACAATCCGTTTCTGGTGCCGTACACAAATAAATACGGTGCACCTCCTTTCGATCAGATAAAAACAGAGCATTATATGCCTGCCTTCAAAGAAGGTATCAAGCAGCATCAAGCCGAAGTAACTGCCATTGCAAATAATAAAAATGCAGCTACTTTCAGTAATACCATCGAAGCCTTAGAGTTTAGCGGCGTGTTGCTTAAAAAGGTGTCGTCTGTGTTTTTTAATCTGCACTCGGCAGATACCAACGACGGACTGGATAAGATTGCCAACGAGATAACTCCCATTCTATCGGAACACAACGACAACATATACCTGAACGAAAAGCTTTTTGCCCGCGTAAAAAAACTGTATGACAATCGGGCGAAACTCAATCTTACTACAGAACAAAACCGGTTATTGGAAAAATACCATCGGGAATTTGTTCGGAGTGGTGCTGCGCTGAATGCCCAGCAAAAAGCCAAACTGCGTGAAATAAACAAAGAGCTGAGCATGGCTGAACTTACTTTCGGACAAAATGTGTTGGACGAAACGAATAGCTATCAGAAAGTAGTGGATAACGAAGCTGACTTAGCCGGTTTGCCCGAAAGCGTCCGTCAGGCTGCTGCCGAAAGTGCCAAAGAAGCCGGGAAGCCGGGTAAATGGCTTTTCAGTACACACAAAGCCAGTTTTATTCCGGTGCTGCAATACAGTCAGAACCGCGAATTGCGTAAAGACTTGCTGATGGCTTACACTACACGTGCCAACCATGATAACGATAAGGATAACAAAGCTGTTATCAACAAAATTATTAAACTACGTACGCAGAAAGCACAACTGTTGGGCTTCGAAACATCGGCTGCATTTGTACTGGACGACACGATGGCTAAAACACCTCAGGCTGTTTACGATCTGCTGAAAACAGTATGGGAACCTGCCGTGAAAAAAGCTACTGAAGAAGCCGGCGAACTACAGAAAATGATGGACGCCGAAGGCAAAGGCGAAAAGCTGGAAGCCTGGGACTGGTGGTATTATTCTGAAAAACTGCGCAAAGAAAAATACGACCTGAATGAAGAGGCGTTGAAACCCTACTTCAAACTGGAGAATGTAAGACAAGGAGTATTTGATTTAGCATCGAAACTATACGGTTTGACTTTTAAGAAGCTGAACGATATGCCGGTTTATAATCCGGATGTAGAAGTATTCGAAGTACGCGATGCTGATAAATCGCTGGTTGGTATTTTATATACCGATTATTTTCCACGTGCGGGAAAATCGGCCGGAGCATGGATGAATAGTATTACCGAGCAGTATAAAAAAGACGGTATCAACCATCGTCCGGTCATTTGCAATATAGGGAACTTTACCAAACCTACGGCCGACAAACCATCGTTGCTGAACATGGATGAGGTTGAAACACTGTTTCATGAGTTTGGACATGCATTGCATGGTTTGTTGACCCAGTGCACGTATCCAAGTATGTCGGGAACAAATGTGTCGCGCGACTTTGTAGAGATGCCATCGCAAATAATGGAAAACTGGTGCTGGGAGCCTGAAGTGATGAAGACTTATGCCCGCCACTATATAACCGGTCAGCCCATGCCACAGGAACTGGTGGATAAAATACAAAAAGCAGCTACATTTAATCAGGGTTTTATCAATACCGAATTATTAGCTGCATCATTCCTGGACATGGACTTCCACATGCGTAAAGATACCAGCAGTTTTGATGTTGTGGCTTTTGAAAAAGCATCTTTGGACAGAATAGGTCTGATTCCGCAAATCATTAGTCGTTACCGGAGTACTTTCTTTAATCACATTTTCAGTGGCGATTATTATGCCGGATATTATAGCTACACCTGGGCTGCCGTGCTTGATGCCGATGCTTTCCAGGCATTTAAAGAAACCGGTGATGTATACAATCCGAAAATAGCAACAGCATTCCGTAAAAAAATATTAGAACGTGGCGACTCGGAAGATGCAATGAAATTGTATCGCGATTTCAGAGGAGCTAATCCTAGTCCTGACGGATTATTGAAAAAAAGAGGATTAAAATAGAAGTCAACTTTGAAGCTATAAATAACCAAATGCAAATACGGGGTATATACCTAAGTTTGCATTTGGTTGATTTATTTTCAATTTCAAAATTGTAAATTGAATAACAGAAAATGCATATTTCATTAAAAAATCTGATTGTACCCAGTATCCCCATGGCAGTTCTGCTTGTACTGACTTGCTGTGGCTTGTGGTTGTCGTCTTTTTTTGGTGGCCGACTGATAACTCTGACCGACCAACCTTCCAGCCTGGTGCAAACCCTACAAACATTTCTACATCCCAATACGTTGCAGTCGAACTTAGTCGGGTTGGGCTTTACATTGATAAACGCACTATTGCTTGCTCAGATAAATAACCGGTTTACCATTATACGAACCCGTACTTTTTTACCTATTATCATTTTTCTGTTCCTGATGAGTACGTGGAACGGAACTCATATCTCGAATGGTTCGCATATTACCCTGACGCTTTTCATTTTTGCGTTGTTTTCGTTTTTCAACATGTCGCGCAATAAGAACTCGTCAGGAGAGGCCTTTATGGGATGCTTTTTTATCAGTGTCAGTAGTTTACTTATCAACGCATTGATTTTCATTATTCCCATCTGTTTGATTGGGTTTATCATGTTTCAGAGTTTTTCTCTGCGTACGCTTCTGGCAGCCATTTTTGGTACGTTAATCCCCTGGATTCTGTACCTGTCAGGCAGATATCTGTTCGATCCTTATTTTGATTTTACGCAGGCATTTGTATTTGCGTTGAACCTCAATTTTAATTTTGCAATATTTTCGATTCCCGACTTAATATACGCTGCATCGCTTGTCGTCATGATGATAATTAGTTTAGTGGGGCTAAGGTCATTATCGCACAGCGACGCTATTCATACGCGTAATAAACTGAATTTTCTAATTTTTCTTCTTATTTCATTCTCGGTGCTGACCGTACTTTTTAAAAATCAGTATGTTTCGTTTTTACCCATTATAGCACTGATTTATTCGCTATTGATGTCGCACCCATTAACGTTGAAACAAAATAGTTTTTATTGCATATTCTTTCTGATTTTCTGTTTTATAAACATAGCATTCATTGTATCAAAATACATCATCTAACTATAAATGACCGGACTAATGCAACTCGGCTATCTGGGCCTCTTTTTTGCTTCTTTTTTGGCTGCAACTGTAGTACCTTTTAGTTCCGAAATTATTTTTTCCGCTATGGTTTTTAGCGGACTGGATCCGTGGACTTGTGTGTGGGTGGCAACGCTTGGTAACTTTGCCGGGGGTATGACCAGCTATTACGTAGGGTTGCTGGGAAAAATTGAATGGATTGAAAAGTATTTCCACATTAAAAAGGAAAAACTTGAAAAAACAACCGTGCGAATACAGAAATACGGCGACTGGTTTGCATTTTTCTCATTTGTGCCGTTTATTGGCGATGTAATTGCCGTAGCTACCGGATTTTTCCGTTGCAAATGGTGGAAAGTAGCCATCTCCATGCTGATTGGTAAATTTGCCCGATACATTGCATGGATGTACTTTAACGGATTATTTATGAAATAATATCCGATAAGAGTGATTCGTAATTTTTTTAAAATGAAACAAATTATTAAAGTCCGATTTTCTTTATTGTGTTTGATTTTCGTATTCAGCTGTGCCTTTGTTTCGGGGCAGACCAAACTAAAAACAGTAGATAAAACCGTATGTTTCGGCATGCATCAGGCTCAGAACCGGAAAATTGATGTTATCATTGTACACTCCGTGTTTAATGCATCCGAGGGTGATAAATACGATGTTGATTTAGTTATCAAACAGTTTTCGCACTACCATGTCAGTTCGCATTACCTGTTAGGGCGCGACGGAACCATTTATCAGCTGGTAAAAGAAAAAAACATTTCGTACCACGCGGGGCAGAGTCAATTGCCCGACGGGAGAATGGGTCTTAATTCCTGTTCCATCGGTATTGAGCTTATTACTTCCACCGAAGATGCTCCGACTGATGCACAGCTAAACTCGTTGGTGGCGCTGGTAAAGGATATCAAAAACCGCTATAAGATTAAATATGTACTTCGTCATAGTGACATTGCCCCCGATCGAAAAACTGATCCATGGAATCTGAATTGGGTGGATTTTCTGAAACGACTGCAAAACTAGCTTAACAAAAAACGTCGTACTAGTACGAACGAGCTTTGCAGACCTGAAAACATCAGTCGTAC
>DAIQOQ010000064.1:0-13959 GCA_036787795.1 Paludibacter sp.
CTCATAGCCTCGGATGATGGTACTACTTGAAAAAATAAAATTAAATATAGAACAATATGTCAATAACTAATGAACAAGAATTAATTGGAATTAAAAAAGCAAGCGAAGCAGTTGCCTGCACACTCAAAGAAATGAGAAACTATGTAAAGCCCGGCATGACAACCAAACAACTGGACGAGTTTGGAGGACGGCTGTTGAAGGAGTTTGGCGCAAAATCAGCACCTTATGTAAGCTATGGCTTCCCGGGTTGGACCTGCATAAGTGTGAATAATGAGTTTTGTCATGGTATACCGTCTGACAGTAGAATATTGCAAGAAGGCGATTTGGTAAACATAGATGTTTCTGCCGAGCTAAATGGATTTTTTTCGGATAACGGTGGCTCTTTTGTATTGGGGAGTGATAAACACCAATATCAGGATCTCGTTAATGCATCTAAAGATATTCTGTATAAAGCCATTCACAATATAAAAGGTGGAGTACGTATTTCGGATATCGGGCTTTTGATAGAAACAGAAGCAAAAAAACGAGGCTACAAAGTAATCAAAAACCTGACCGGACATGGTGTAGGACGAAAACTTCATGAAGCACCGGATGAAATACCTAATTTTCGGGACAAACAGAATACCGCTCGATTTCGTAAGAACTCAGTTGTGGCTGTCGAAACTTTTATTTCAACAACTTCAACCTATGCTGAGACTTTTGGAAATGATGATTGGACTATGGTCGGGAATAAAGGTGGGTTTATGGCTCAGCACGAACATACAATTATTGTAACGGATGGAAAGCCAATTGTGCTCACTGAAATGAACGAAATCTGGAATTAAACAATTTCGACATTCACTTTGCCACACAATTGGCTAAATCAAAAAATCCGGAATCCCGGAATTTTAAAAATAAAAATAGGGTGTTCTAAATCAGAGAACACCCTATTTATTTTTAATTCAAGCCATATATCTACGAAGATTGAACCCGATAATTTATAGTTGAGCGACACGGATATTGTGTGGGATTTGCTGCTTCGGGTTCTTTGTTTTATCGTTTTATCAATAATACTTTGTCTGATTCCGCAACAGTGGACAGTTCAAACACTTCTATTTACAGTTCATCCCTAAAAAATGACAGTTTATTCGACGCCCGAAAGTTTTGATGCTTTAACCATATATCTTTGCATCGTCAAGAACAAATGACAACATTAATAATTAATAAACGATTTAAAAATTAAGGTTATGAAAAAAATTATTTTATCATTGGCATTGGTAACCGGATTAGGAACAATGCACAACACATTTGGACAGACTACTTTCGGTGTAAAAGCAGAAGCTAATTTGTCGAACTTAGTGGTTTCAAAGATGGCAGATACTAATAGTAAGCTGGGTTTTGGAGCTAATGTTGGTGGATTTGCAAATATTGAAATTAGTAAAATGTTTGCCGTACAACCAGAAGTTATGTTCCTATTGGAAAACTCGAAAGTCGAAACAAGTGGTGTGAAAAACAACATTCGCACCTGGGGCGTTCAAGTTCCGGTTTATGCTATGTTACAGCTTCCATCTACGAATACCGGAAGAGCTTATGTGGGTGTCGGTCCTTATGCTGGTTTAGGCTTTAATGCTAAGAACACAACAGCGGATGTAGACTTGTATGACAAAAATGGAGCTGATAAGGCATATTTGAAACGTTTCGATCTGGGCCTTGCTGCAACCGCAGGTTATGAATTTTCTAACAGAATACAGATCAATGCAAGTTACAAGCACGGGCTTTTGGATCAGCTAGATGCAGACAGCAAGAATTCTACCTTCACTAATCAGATGATTACGCTGGGATTAGGTTATAGGTTCTGATCAATAAAGAAGAAACTTTTGAGACAACCTCTTTTTAGAAAAACTATCAAGTACTGAAACAAACAAAGAGTCTAAATCGGGGTACGTTGAATTTATACAATACTAAAGTGCAGCAATTATTGCTGCACTTTAAGTGTATATATATTTATTCATTATTGTCCGGTAAAGAACAGCAGATTCTTCACTTCGTTCAGAATGACAGATTATTACATCCTCTTTGTAAAGGATGGGGTAGGTTGGCGGCGTAGCCGCCAACCTACCCCATCCCCAAACATAAAGCATTGATTGTCATTTCGAACGAAGTGAGAAATCTCTCACAAAGTTCCATATATAAAGTTTACTGGACAACAATAATATTTATTGTATATTTGTCTTGTATTTCGAATTCAATTTGGATGCACATTCTGTAGATAAGAATTAAATGAAATATTTCAACTTTCAAAAGGCAATCTGAAAAAACAAATAGCTATGCAAAAAAATTATATGACAACTCGCTCTGCAATTGTACTTTCATTGGGAATGAATCTTGTTTTACTGTTGCCTTTTCTGATGATGCTCTTTTTTGGAAATTTCGTTGTTTTCGGATATGACCCTGTGATCCCTACAATCGATTCGCTAAACTCAACAATGATAATGTTTAGCTTTATCGAGTATTTCACGTTCTTATTTTTGATGTTTAAGTTCAATTTTAATATTTTAAATAGAAATATTAGTGTAAAAAAAAGGACTGTGACATTAATTCTGGGTACTATATTGGGCACGTTAATTTTCACTCTCCTTTTACTGATATCTCGATTTGCGCGATATCATGTGCTGGGGCATGTTTCATTACTATCATCACCTGTTTTGCTGGCAACTTTCATATTTAATTCTCTTTTTGCCCTGTTTGTAATTTTTATTTCCCAAATAATTTATCTTTCTCAAAAGCAACAGCAGTTTGTTTCACAATACGAGGCACTTGAAACTGAAAATATCCGGATTCGATACGAAGCTCTGAAAAATCAGGTTAATCCACACTTCTTCTTTAATGCTTTAAGTATTCTCGATTCTTTAGTTGCTATTGACCAGCAAAAAGCACAGAAGTTCATACAAAAATTTTCATTAATATTTAGATATATACTACACAATAAAGATGTGGTAACTCTCAAAGATGAACTTGATTTTATCTATAATTATTCTGATCTGATGAAAATACGTTATGCAGATGGTCTAAAAATTGATTTTAGCATAGATGATAAATATGGAAGTTATCTTGTTGTCTCGTTAGGATTGCAGACATTGGTGGAAAATGCTATAAAGCATAATATTATTTCAAAACAAAAGCCATTGCTAATAACTATTCAAACTACTAATGATGGGATGCTGGTAATAAGTAATAATTATCAACCCAAAGATATGTCTCAGCCATGTTCTGGCATTGGTCTTAAAAACTTGTATGAAATGTATTTGCTTAAATGGGGGAAGGGAATACTTATTGAGAATACTGAAACTGATTTTAGTGTAAGTTTACCATTGATTAGATTTTAAAATGTTTATTGTATGAAGATTCTTATTGTTGAAGATGAACAGTTGACAGCTTTAAAGCTAGAAACGCTATTGCGTGAGCTAATTTCAACCATTGAGATTGTTGGAGTTCTACAGTCGGTGAGCGAAAGCATCGATTGGTTTAATCGAAATGCTATGCCGGATATGGTTTTTATGGATATACAGTTAGCTGATGGTTTGTCATTTTCGATATTCGACAAAATTGATATTACCTGTCCGATTATTTTTACGACTGCTTATGACGAATATGCTCTTAAGGCTTTTGAAGTGAATAGTATTGATTACCTTTTAAAGCCGGTGAGTAAAACTGCCATAAAAAGATCACTGGATAAAATAGAAAAGCTTTCTACATCACAACATTCTTTGGAAAAGGCACAACTTATTCAGAAAGTAGCTGATATGATCATGCAGCAAGGCTCAATAACATACAAATCTTCGCTTTTAGTATCAGTAAAGGATAAACTCATTCCTCTACTGGTAAAAGATATGGCCTATATTTATTTTGAGGATAGAAATTCAGCTATAATAAATTTTGATGGTACCAAAAATATAACCAATTTCTCTCTTGATGATCTAATGAAACAGCTTGATCCTTCTCTTTTCTTTCGGGCTAATCGACAATTTATTGTGTCCAGACCTGCTATAAAAGACATAACATTATGGTTTGGTAACCGGGTAGTGATTAATCTGCGTGTGGAAGTACCTGAGCGCATAATCGTAAGCCGCACCAATGTTACTGAACTGAAAAATTGGATTACTGAATAACTGTTTTACCATATTTCTTTGTCGACAGGCTTTTCCCGCACTTTTTAGAAAAATAGTATGCTTAGCACACCCAAATATTTTGGGACTCTGTCGCTCAAAAAGTTGCGGCGCACCGACATGTTGTTTCTCGGATGCATTTGATAACCAAGACGTATTATTAAGTTGATTATGCTTTTCCATTTATTGCTTATCCCGAACTCCGGTTTGTAATAAAATTCAAGTATTGTTACTGATAATATTAATTGCGCCGAACTCGCAAGCTTGCTTGCATTTTAAGCACCCTGCACATTTTTCGGGATCAGATATAATCACTTGTTCATGTACAAGGGTATTGCCAATGAATAAAAACGATTTATCAATTACATCGTTAGGACAAGCTTCTGTACATTCCCAACAGGCTGTGCAGTTGTAGCTATCCAACCGGATAAATGCAGTACATGTGTTTTCTTGATTTGTTAATGATGTTTCCATAATTTCATATAGTTGTTTCTAAGAGGCTCCCTACTGGACACGCCATTGGAGATCCTTTATTATAAAAGAAACTCACTGTTGCAACTCTGGTAGGAGCTATTTGTTTATCAGATTTTGTGAAGTACTTCCCGGACTGGAAGGGTGTGTTAATATGGTCAAAATAGACCGTATCAGAATGGGCGGGAATCCTTATTTTTATATCATTTGAAGTCGGTTGATACCTTTCTTTTATAATTAACGTGAGTTCGACTTTCCATTTTTTTCTATCGAACTCACGTTAGTTATTTATAGCAACTGATCAATTTATATTGACTAAGTTCACACATTTAATATAGCGGTTTCAATTTCCAAACACAAATTTGTGCTATATTCTCTTGGGATTAGCTTCGAGATCTAAGCATTCTGTGACCCCTGAGTGGAAATTTTAGTTCGTAATATTATCGTTTAAACAGTATTTATAAATTGAATATTCCTATTATTTCAGCTACTTGTTATACAATTCCTTTCTTCGAATTGCGTACAAAGTTGATAATATTGCGTATCTCGTCGCTTATCGGCACTTCTTCTTCTACACGCATGGCAGCATCGATGAGGCTTACATTACCATGGTATATTAATTCGTACGCATGGGCAATATGTTGGATTATTTTTTCTGGAAACTTGTGGTATTCCAGTAACTTCACATTTACACCATAATAGCTGGTGGGGTTGGTCGATGTAACGATATACGGAGGTACGTCCTTCCTAAATCTGCAGCCCCCTCTCACCATACTCCAGCTACCCACATGGGTGTCCTGAAACATGCTTACTATGGAGCTAAATATTACATGCGACTCGATAATACAGTTGCCTGCAACAATTGATTTAAGACCTAACACGCAATGGTCGCCCACACGTACATCGTGACAGATGTGTACGCCTTCCATCAACGAGTTATCGTTACCGATTACTGTTTTCCCTTCCGGTTTCGAAGAACGGCTTATAACCACGTTTTCGCGAAACACATTGTTGTTACCTATCTCCAGAATGGTATCTCCACCGAGATAATTGAAATCTTGCGGAGCAGAACCAAGCACGCTGTTCTGATATACTTCGTTGCCCATGCCCATGCGCGTGCCACTTAAAACACTTGCATAAGGCATTATCGTACAATTATTACCTATTTCTACATTCTTATCAATATAAGCAAAAGGGTGAATGGTAACTCCATCTCCTATTTTTGCTTCGGGACTGACAAAAGCCAACGGGCTGATTATATTCATGTTTATATTGTTTAAAGTTGTTTGTTATCTTCCGCCACCCAATGCCTGATACAGGTTGATGACAGCCTGAATCCGTTGGAAACTATCAGCTACGTCCGATAGGCTGGCGCTTAATAAGGATTGTTGAGCTGTAAGCACTTCCAGATAAGTAGACGATCCGTATTTCATCAGTTGTTGGGTCTTATCCACTGAGCTGTTTAAAGACTCAATCTGTTGTTTGCGCTGAATGCATTTCTCCCCTGCTACCTGATATTGGTACAGAGCATTACTTACTTCGCTACCGGCACTAAGTATGCTTTGTTGAAAAGCAAGCAAAGCTGCTTGTTGTTCTGCCTTGGCTATTTTTAGTCTTGCCGCGTTAGCTCCTCTGGCAAACAAGGGCTGTGTAAGCGATCCTACAGCCGACAACAGAAATTTACCCGGATTGACAATAACGCTTCCGGCGCTGTTAGTCCATCCGGCCGATCCGCTCAACGTAATCTGAGGATAAAAGGCCGAGCGTGCCTGATTGGTACTGTAATAAGCACTAGCCAGTGTCATTTCAGCTTGTTTTACATCCGGCCGATTTGAAAGCATCTGCAAAGGTATACCTACTGATAATTTTTCGGGCATCTGTTGGTCGGCAAGCGTGCCGCGCTGAATCTGTTGTGGACTCTGTGCCAGTAATAGAGACAAGGTGTTTTCCGTTTCGCGAATCTGACGACGCAAATCGGGCAAAGTAGCATTTACTTGGTAATAGGTAGCTTCGCTTTGCGATACACCGGCCTCGTTTGTCATACCGGCTTTTTTCATTGCTTTCATTGCTTCAACATTCTCGCCCCACATTTTCGCAGTTTTTTCGGTAATATCCAACTGTTTGTCCAGCATCAGCAAGGTATAATAACAGTTAGCAATATTAGCAATAACCTGTGTCTGCACAGCCTGACGGTATGCTTCGCTTTGCAAAAGAGAGCTTTTAGCCCCGCGTTTAGCATTTAGTAATCCTCCAAATGCGTCAACTTGCCAACTTGCAGTTACCGGAAGCGAATAAGTTTCGGCCGTAACGCCACTAAAACGAGCAACGGTTCCTTGTGGTGCAAGCGCAAATGATGGCGCAAAAGCCAGTTTTGCAGCCAGTAAACTTGCTTTAGCCTCATCTACACGAAGCATAGCTGTTTGCAAATCCACATTATGCGAAAGTCCCTGTTCTATCAAAGCCTGAAGCTTTGGATCACGGAACACTTCTTTCCATGGCAAATTGCCCATATTGGTACTATCGGAAGCCAGCGTGTCTTTTACAGACACCGTGTCGCGGTACATTCCTGAGGTGGCTACCTTCGGTCTTTTGTACGATTTATAAATGTGGCAACTGCTCAATAAAGCAGCTACACACATTATTAGTATTATTTGTTTTTTCATTCCGATTAATCTTTATCAATTTTAGTATACTGCTCTAGTTCAGGTATAACCTCGCTTACATCCATGCCTGTTTTCTCAATAGGCTTAATCTTTTCCTGTAGATATTCAAACACTACAAATAAGCCCGGCACTACGAATATCTGGCAAGCTACACCGATCAACATACCACCGATAGCACCACCTCCCAATGTTCTGTTACCATTAGCACCAACTCCGTTGGCAAACATCATTGGCAACAAACCGATAATCATAGCTAATGACGTCATCAGGATAGGGCGTAAACGGGCTGTTGCACCCAATACTGCTGACCAGGTAATACTCATTCCCGAATGTCGTCTTTGAAGGGCAAACTCGGTAATCAGAATTGCATTTTTAGCTAACAATCCAATTAGCATAATCAGGGATATCTGGAGGTAGATATTGTTTCCCAGCCCCATAAACTGAGCAAAGATAAACGTACCTGCCAACCCGAAAGGAATGGAAAGAATAACTACCCAAGGAAGTACATAACTTTCATATTGCGCACTGAGTAGCAAATAAACAAACACAAGACACAGAGCAAATACAATAGCAGTTGTATTACCTCCTCCTGTGCTTTCCTCCTCGCGGGTCATACCCGAAAACTCGTAACCATAGCCGGTAGGCAGCGTTTGTGCAGCAACTTCCTTAATGGCGTTAATGGCCTGACCGGTAGTATAACCCGGAGCGGGAGATCCATTAACTGACATTGACGTAAACATATTAAAACGATTGATGGCATCAGGTCCGTAAACCTTTTTAATAGTCATAAATTGAGTAATAGGAGCCATCTCTGTTCCATTGCGTACATAAACACTATTCAATGTTTCCGGAGAAATCCTGTATTTAGCATCGGCTTGTACGTAAACCCTGTAAAGCTTTCCAAACCGGTTAAAGTTGGAAACATACATACCTCCGTAATAGCCCTGCAAAGTTTCCAGAATTGTATTGGGACTGATGCCTGCTTGTTTACATTTTGCAGCATCTACGTCAACCTGATATTGAGGAAAGTGGGGATTAAAGAAAGTCATAGCTCTTGCTATTTCCGGACGTTGATTGAGCTTACCTAAAAATGCCATTGATGCCTCATTAAAGTTATCGAGACTACCGCCTGTTTTGTCCTGTAGATTCATCTCAAAACCATTACTTATACTGTAACCCGGAATCATAGGAGGTGCAAATATTAATATCTGAGCATCTTTTATCTGTGCAGTCTGCATGTATAACATGCCAATAATGCTATTTACATCCTGCCCTTTATGTTTACGCTGATCCCAGTTTTTAAGTCTAGCGAAAAAAGAACCATACGAACTACCAGCTCCCGACAAAAGTCCATAACCACTAATTAAAACATTACTTTCAATTGACGGATTGGTTTTGAGCAGTTCGCTCACTTTTCTCATTGTTAATTCTGTTTGTTCCTGCGATGTACCCGGTGCCATATTTACAGTCATCATAAATATCCCTGTATCTTCATTTGGAACCATTCCGGTAGGGGTGAACTTCATTAGCAAAACTAATACAACAATACCGATAGTAACCATCGCAAAGGAAACCCAGCGATGTTGAATAATCCGTGTTACACTACCTTTGTATTTTTCAAGGATTACTTCATAAGTCGTATTGAAAGCCAAATGGAAGCGTTGAATAAAACTTAGTGGTTTACCGTCTTCTCCTTCTTTTTTGTGAGGCTTAAGGAAAATAGCACAAAGAGCCGGACTTAGCGTTAATGCATTTAATGCAGAAAGCCCGATGGCAACTGCCATAGTAACTCCAAACTGGCGATAGAATACCCCTGAAGTTCCTCCCATAAAACTGACCGGAATAAACACGGCCATCATCACAAGTGATATGGAAACGATAGCACTTGAAATTTCGTTCATGGCATCTATAGAGGCTGCCTTAGCCGAATCATATCCCTGATCCATTTTAGCATGGACCGCTTCGACCACCACTATCGCATCATCCACCACTATCGCAATGGCGAGCACCAGTGCACTTAAAGTAAGGAGGTTTATACTAAATCCAAACAATGCCAACATTAAAAATGTACCAATCAATGCCACCGGAATAGCAATTGCCGGAATCAATGTCGAACGAAAATCCTGAAGGAAAAGATATACTACCAAAACCACTAAAAGAAAGGCTTCAATCAATGTCTTAATTACCTCATCAATGGACGCATCTAAGAAATTATTAGCATCTATCATAACCGTGTACTTCATTCCGGCTGGTAAGTCTTTCTCCGTTTGCTTAAGGAGTTTATGGACATTATTGATAATCTCAGTCGCATTTGAGCCTGCTGTCTGATAGATGACACAAGTTACAGCATTGTGTCCATTTGTAAAGCTGTTAACGCTATTGGATTGAGCTCCTAATTCAATGCGAGCTACATCTTTAAGTCTGAGAACATTTCCATCAGATGAAGCTTTGATGACAATATCTTCAAATTCTCCGACTTGCTGCAAGCGCCCCTTAGACTTCATAATATACTGAAACGATTGGTTTCCGTCTTCACCAAATTGTCCGGGAGCTGCTTCTATATTTTGCTCAGCCAGTGCTGCAGAAATATCACCAGGCATCAATTTATACTGAGCCATGACTTCCGGTTTCAACCATATACGCATCGAGTATTCCCGTGCTCCCATTACCGATGCGTCACCCACACCAGAAACACGCATGATTTGGGGAATAACGTTTATCTTGGCATAGTTCTGCAAAAAAGTCTGATCATATTTATCATCGGAACTGGACAATGAAAATACTAATAACATACTTGTTTGTTTTTTACTGGTAATAACCCCAACTTTGGTTACTTCCGCCGGCAATAAGCCTTGTGCTTTGGTAACACGGTTTTGTACGTTTACAGCTGCCATATCGGCATCGGCTCCTTGTTTGAAATAAACATTAATTGAAGCCGAACCATTATTTGAAGCAGTCGAGGTCATATAAGTCATGTTTTCGACCCCGTTTATTGATTCTTCCAATGGAGCTATGACACTGTTCATTACTGTCTGAGCATTCGCACCAGTATATGTGGTCGCCACCTGAATTGTTGGTGGAGCTATGTTCGGATATTGCTCAACAGGCAATGAATTTAAACCCAATATCCCCAAAATAACAATAAATATAGAGATTACTGTTGAGAGTACCGGGCGGTTTATAAATTTATCTAATTTCATATTTCTTCTGTGTTTGACAAATTCTTACTTTTTAGGAGCTTGTGCTGCTGCAGCTTTTTCTGCACTGGCTTTTTTTGCTGCAGCTTGTTCTGGGGTTATTTCCTTTATCTGCATTCCATCTCTAAGAGTTCCAACGCCTTCGGCAACAATTTTATCGCCAACTTTCAAACCGGAAGTGACAACATAGTTCTGTCCATCGTCCAATAAAAATATTTCGATAGGAGTACTTTTCACTGTCGATTTGCTGTCAACTACGTATGCAAATTTCTTATCCTGTACTTCATAAGTCGCTTTTTGCGGGATGACGATGCAATTATCCATTTTGTAAGGGATCAATACTGAGCCGCTACCACCGCTTCGGAGAGTCTGATGTTTATTCGGAAATTTAGCACGTAAACTAACGGAACCGGTAGTTTGGTCTATTACACCACTCATGGTTTCTACTTTGCCGGTTTCGCCGTATATGTTTCCATCTATCATTTTCAATTCTATACCCGGCATGTTTTTCAAAATTTCTTTTGATGATTTGCCATTGGCTGTAAGACCGAGCAATTGTCTTTCGGTTAGTGAAAAATAAGCGTACATCTCAGAAATATCTGATACAGTTGTAAGAGGAGTGACTCCTGTTGGACTAACCAGACTTCCTACACGGAAAGGAACGCTGCCTACTACTCCATTCGATGGACTTACTACTCGTGTGTACGACAGATTTTTTTGAGCACTTATTAATTGAGCATGCGCTTGAGCTAATGATGCTTTAGCTGACAACAAGGAATTCTCTGCAGCTTGTAAATCATAAGATCCGATAATATTACCCTTGGCTAATTCACGTTTGTTTTCAGCAGTAAGTTGAGCTGTGGCAACATTTGCCTTAGCTACGTTGACAGTAGCACGAGCAACATTAACAGCTTCTTCGTATTGAACTGCATCAATTTTGAACAGAATCTGACCCTTGTGTACGATAGACCCCTCATCTACACAAAGCTGAGTTATAAAGCCTGAAACTTGGGGACGAATCTCAATATCCTGTTTCCCTTTGATAACGGCAGGATATGAACTTTTCAGTTCTACGTTCGAACTACTTAACGTAGTAACGGCATATTCCGGAACCATATCTCCCCCCAGCTGGCCCTGTTGACCATTCTTTTTACAAGAATAGAAAGATAAACACACTAACAATACTCCAATAATTGATAATGGAGTTACAAACAATCTAGTTTTTTTCTTAATCATAAACATCTACGTATTTAATATATATACTATGTACCTACAAACAATTTGCAAAGATCGCAATAATTTAAACAATCAAAAAGTCCCAAAGTTCATAAAAAATGTTCTATTTTTCCTTTTTTCTTCCTGAATTTGGAAATATCCGCTATATTTATGGTCAAAAAAAGAGTAAACTATGAATTCTAGCGTTTCTGATCTAAATAAAAGCTCCGTTTTAATTGATGATTATTTCAGTATGTATTTTGGCTCGGCTAACTCTTTTCTGCTGGAATATCCAGTGCGTAGTGACAGGGTTCATTTAGGCTTTTGCCTTGATGGATATGCTGAGGTTGAAGTGAACCTGATTAAACACACAATAATCAAAAATGAGATAATACTAATTCCTCCGAATCATATTCTTTTTCATCACAAAATTAGCGAAAATTTTCGTTTTGCTCTGCTTTCTTTCTCCAATAAATATTTTCATGCATTGTCAAATGACCTTCGTAAATATCCACTCTACTTCCTTTTTAAACAAAAATTCCCAACTCTTAAGCTCGATGAAACCGAAATGGATCAGATTATGGAATTCTATAATCTAATGTGGAAATATGCAGAAGATAAGCAAAATGAATACAGACCGGATTTGATTAAGCATCTGTTATCTTTGGTGTTCATAAATCTTTATAGTTGCGCCGCAAAACGAAATATGGAAAAACCTCCGGCATCGTCCCGTAGGGAAGAAATAATCGGTGCATTCTTTTCGTTGATATTTGAGCATTTCAAAGAGGCAAAGGATGTCTCTTTTTATGCAGAGAAACTTTGTGTATCACCTAAGTATTTATCAACAGCAATGAAAGAGGTTGTCGGAAAAACCACAAAAGAATGTATAGATCATTTTGTGATTATTGAGTGTAAATTTTTGCTCAACTCAAATTTAACTGTCCAGGAAGTGTCTCAGCAGCTAAATTTTCCGAATCAATCCTTTTTCGGCAAATATTTTAAAAAACACACCGGAATGTCTCCTTTAAATTATCGGCACACAAAATAAGCAGCCATGTCGTTGGGTTGAGCATGTCGAAGTAATTTTTTCGTTGCAATCAGCTTCTATGTGTACGCCTAAGCAGGCGGAAAAACGCTATGGAAAGCGAATTGAATATTCAACTCCTGATCTGCATAAATACCTAAATAGTCAATAACAGTACTCTTTCGGTTAAAATTAAACATAAATTAGCTATTTAATCCCTCACTTTTGTAGTTTCTATAAGAACAATGCTTTATATAATGCTCTATGTTTGCATTGTAATTCTACAAGCGCTCTTTGTTTATTGATCGTTTTACACAATACTATAACAGGCAACCAATGATTGCAGCTCCGGTTCCTGTGAAGGATGAAAGCTGTATATTTCATACAGGAAATGCTTCATCTTCTACAGAAGTTATTCCATTTCCTATAGAAGTTATTTCATTTCCTACAGAAGATGCTCCATTTCCTACAGAAGTTGTTTCATTTCCTACAGAAGATGCTACATTTCCTACAGAAGTTGTTCCATTTCCTACAGAAGATGCTCTGTTTCCTACAGAAGATGCTTCATTTCCTATAGGAGATGTGTTGTTTCCTACAGGAAATACAACGTTTCTTTGTGTTAAATGAATGGGATTTACCTGTTCTGTTATAGTGTTGATACAATATAAGTGTCTATTTATCAAATATTTATTTTTAATAATGTACAAGTATGGATACACTAAAAGTAATAATATGTTTCACATCGAGAAATTATACAGATCTTGAATTAAACAACACGGCCTGTAAAATAATTGATAATATGACTGATAATGAGTATTTCAAGACTCCTACACCGACTTTGGTCGAGGTAAGAGCTATTCAGGTTTCTTACGCTGCTTCGCTGATAAAAGCGGAAAAGGGTAGTACTGATGATACAGTAGTTAAAAACAGTTGGCGTGAAAAATTGGAGAATGCGTTGAAGGACCTGGGTTTATATGTGCAACTCACCAGCAAAGGTGATAGCGTGATGATCAGCAGTAGCGGATTTGATGTAAACCGAAAACAAAGTACAGTAGGTCCATTGTTGAAGCCGATAAATGTGATTGTAAAAATGGGACCCAATGCAGGCAGTGTGTATTTTAGCTGCGATGCTATTGATGGTGCTCGTTTTTATGTAGTTGAATATGCTGAAGTTACGGCAGATGGTGTACTCAACTGGATAACTTTAACAGCCACCAAACGCAAAGTATTGATAGAAGGACTAA
>DAIQOQ010000244.1:0-1374 GCA_036787795.1 Paludibacter sp.
TTAGGAAAGCTTTTCGGGTCGGCCACAATATTGCCGGCCGAATCGCGCGACACCTGCCAGCAATCATCTATTACTATATACTTGTAACCGGCATCCCGCATACCCGAACTTACCAGTTTATCGGCTACTTCCATCAGCAGTTTCTCATTAATACTACACCCGAATTTATTCCAGCTGTTCCATCCCATCGGAGGAGTTGCCGCCAGACTCTCAAATATAGAATCCTGTTTGGTTTCTTTTACACCAAACGAAACTTGTGCGTGGATAATTCCCGCAAATAAACATAAGACCGGTAGCAAATATTTTCTCTTCATCATATTTAATTTTTCATTTAAAGTTCTACGCTGTTTTTCCGTTGATTAGGAGTTGCAAATAAACAGAATCTTTCAGATGTCGGATTGTAATATAATCCATTATGATAGCAAAATCATCTAAACGCAGCGCAGAGTTTCATTTACTATATTTAGTACAAATAAGCGTTTTAGGCTTCATATTGTACTATTATTCCATGTTTTTGGATTATATTTCCCTTTATGAGGAATAATTGTAGTAATATTGTGAACCCTTTTACTGAAATATAAATTCACATACTTACATGAGAAAACAGCTTACTCTTATCCTTGTTTTATTCATATTTATTATCCCCTGTTCACTTGCGGCTGCAAACTTCAGCTTTCGACATTACAGAGCCGAAGATGGGTTAACCTTTAATACTGTCCGCTGTATTATTCAGGATCGGCGTGGATTTATCTGGCTGGGTACGGAAGACGGACTCAATCGTTTTGATGGGTATACGTTCAAAGGATTTCGCAGCGACAAAAATAAAATAAACTCATTGGGAAGCAACTATATAAGTAGCCTGCTCGAAGACAGCAAAGGCGATATATGGATAGGAACCGATGAAGGACTTTTCATTTACAACCCTCCAACTGATAAATTCAGCCATTTTCAAAACAAGGTGAATGGTGTTTCTATTTCGTCTACGGTGAATAATATTGTAGAAGATAAATCCGGTAATGTGTGGTTTGCCACTTACGGACAAGGCATATTCCGTTACAACCTATCTACCGGAGCACTGGAACAATATCGTTGGATCAATAATTCCAAATCATCCCCCAACTACGACTTCATCAATTATATTTATGTAGACCGGAACAATCAGGTATGGGCAGCTCCCAAAACACCCCGCAACCCGCTCATCGCCCTCGACAGAACTAAGAATTGCTTTCGCCTCTTTGATCTGAAACAAAACGGGCAAGTGCAAACCGATTTTTCTGTCTATAAAATCTTCGAAGATTCTCAACATAAGCTGTGGCTTGGCACCTGGAACAAGGGAATTTGCAAGCTGGATAAAAAAACGAAAAGCGTAACCCA
>DAIQOQ010000244.1:1474-4513 GCA_036787795.1 Paludibacter sp.
ACTTATTTCGGAGGAGTGAATTATGTGTCGCCAAACAGTGGGCTTTTCGAACGTTATACCCATTCGCGCTATGTAAACTCGGTGAACGGAAATATTATCGGACGTTTCACCGAAGACAAAAAAGGAAATATCTGGATTGCTTCGGACGACGGAGGATTAAATGAACTGAATCCGGAAACAGGTCGGTTCTCGGCTTATATGCCACGCCCGGGAAAAAATGGAATCTCGTATCACAATGTACATGCACTGTGCTGGGACGATGATAAACTGTGGATCGGTACCTACTCAGGCGGTTTAAACGTGCTGAACACTAAAACGGGCCAATTTAAATTGTACAATTCGGTGGAAGCTGACCCTACAACGCTTGATGGCGGAAGTATTTATGCCATTTACAAAGACCGGAGTAACAGAATGTGGGTAACCAGTATGTCGGGAGTAAACCTTTATAATCGTCAGGCCGATAATTTTATCCGGGTAAAATACTTTAATGCCACTACCATAGCCATCACAGAAGATGCCAAAGGGTCATTATGGTTTGCCACCCAGGGAAAAGGAGTTTTCAGATTCAATCCGAAAGATAAACGTTGGATCAATTATACCAGCAAACCGAATTCAAACAGTTCGATTCCAAGTAATCAGCTGAATTGTCTGCTAGCCGATCACAAAGGGCGTTTGTGGTTCGGATCTTCCAGTGGTTTGTGCCGTTACGACTATTCTAACGACCGCTTTATTCCCATAGCCCTGAATGCACCCAGCAATAGTATATGCAGCATTATCGAAGATCAGGACATGCTCTGGATTACAACTGCCAAGGGACTGGTTCGGTACGACACACGCAATGGTTCTTGCCTTGTCTTTACGCGAAGCGATGGCCTGCTGAGCGATCAGTTTATTGCCAACTCGGGCTTTAAAAGTTCTGCCGGAAAAATCTATATCGGGACTGCCAATGGTTTTAATGCTTTCTGTCCTAAAAATCTTGTTGCCAACAAATATGTGCCCAAGGTAGCCATCACCAACTTGGAGATATTCAACAAAGAAGTAGAAGTCGGTCCTAAAAGTGCCTTAACCCAATCCATCGGATTTGTAAAACAAATTGATCTGTCCTACAAACAAAATGTTTTTAGTCTGAGCTATGTGGCACTAAGCTATACCACACCCGAAAAAAACATGTACGCCTATAAACTCGAAGGGTTTGACAAAGACTGGAACTACGTAAACCGTCAACACAAAGCCACCTACACCAACCTTCCGGCAGGAGAATATGTGTTCAGGGTCAAAGCATCCAACAACGACGGGCTATGGAACGAACAGGGTACATCCATCAAAGTTGTTATCCACCCACCGTTCTGGCTGACCATCTGGTTCAAATTTATTTATGCCGGACTACTGATTGCCGGGCTTATATTGCTGCAAAAGAATACGCGCCGACGTGCCGAACATCGCCATAATGAAGAGATAAAAGAACTCAATCAGCAAAAAGAGAAAGAAGTATACGATGCCAAGATACAGTTTTTCACCATGATTGCGCACGAGATCCGAACTCCGGTTTCGCTTATCATTGGTCCGTTGGAAAAAATCATGGCTACCGTATCGGCTTTCCCCGATTATGTTCGCAACGATTTACATATTATCAACCGCAACAGCCAACGCTTGCTTCATCTGGTCAATCAACTTCTCGACTTTAGAAAGGCCGAACAGGGTGCGCTTGTGCTGAATTTCAGCAAACAAAACATTTACCAACTGCTGAGCTATACCTACGAACGGTTTAGACCGATTATCGAACAGAACAATATAGAATTCACACTCGAGTGTCCTGATAAAACCTTTGAAGCAGTGATTGATCTGGAAGCAATTACAAAAGTGATAAGTAATCTGCTTACCAATGCCATGAAATTTACCGATAATAAAATTACGTTGATATGCCGTGTACATACCAGACAAAAATCTTTCGAGATACGTGTTCAGGACAATGGTGATGGAATTTCAAATGAGGAAAAAGAAAAAATATTCACTCCTTTTTATCAGATTCCATCCGGCACTGTTCAAGGCACAGGCATCGGATTATCGTTGGTAAAAAGTATTGTTGACGCACATCATGGAGTAATCACTGTCACCGACACACCAAATAAGGGTGCTATCTTTAGCATTATTTTGCCATGCGACAATGAAGAAACACTAAGTTGTAGCGTTGACTCTAAACCAACTCCATCCATCTTATCTGCATTGGTGGATGTAACACCTGAGATATCGAATAAGGTAGATGTAAAAACAGACAAACCGATACTCTTAATTGTAGAAGACAATGCCGATATGCGACAATTTCTCTGCGATAATTTCATATCGGATTATCAGGTTCTGTCAGCCTCCGACGGATTGGAAGGGTTGGAATTTCTGAAGAAACACGAAGTTAATCTGATTATCAGTGACCTGATGATGCCCCGCTTGGATGGACTGGAGTTCTGCAAAGCAATCCGATCAAATATGCTTTTGAGCCATATCCCGTTTGTATTACTCTCTGCCAAAACCGATTTGGATGCTAAAATTGACGGACTTAATCTGGGAGCCGATTCGTATATCGAAAAGCCATTCTCCATCAACCACCTGAAAGCACAAATCAGCAATCTGATTGAAACACGCACGTTGCTGCGAAAGAAATATTCCGAGATGCCTTTTGTCTCTATAACTACCATTGCCGGAAACTCTGCCGATGAGCTATTTCTGACTAAGGTGAATGAAATCATAGAGCGGAATATTGCCAATGAAGACTTTTCCATCGATCTGCTGGCAGAAGAACTTTGTATTAGCCGTTCCGGATTGTTTGCCAAGATTAGAACATTAGCCGATATAACCCCGAATGAGTTGATTCAACTTATCCGGCTCAAAAAAGCAGCCGAATATATTGTGCAAAAAGAACACCGGATTAATGAAATTGCTTATATGGTAGGCTTCAACAACCCATCCTATTTCAGTAAGTGTTTTCAGAAACAGTTTGGTGTTCGTCCCATGGATTTTGCAGGCAAAAACAATAATAACAATTGA
>DAIQOQ010000245.1:0-1889 GCA_036787795.1 Paludibacter sp.
TATTATTTGTCTATGGAATGGTTGCCGTTGGGGGCTCACAACAGTTTGTTGGTAAACTTTCTGTTTGTCGCGGGAATCGTTGCGGCTATCCTGAGTGTTTTAATGACGATGGTTCATTTTTACGAACCGATTCTTCGTTGGGCATTGATACATAAATGGAAATTTTTGATATTGCCGGCTTTTACGTTGTTCTTCGGATTGTTGGTCTGGATGGGATTCGATAAAGTATTCGGACCGGTAGCAACTGGTGCTGAGAAGATAGGTTGGCAAGCACCGGCAAAGGCTTTTCCCGGAATTGGTAAAGAATTTATGCCGTCGCTCAACGAAGGCTCGTACTTACTTATGCCAACCAGTATGCCGCATTCGAGTATCGAAAAAAATCTGCAATATATCGAAACACTGGATAAACGGCTTGCATCTATTCCCGAAGTAGAAGTAGCTGTAGGCAAATGGGGGCGTGTGAATTCGGCGCTCGATCCGGCTCCGGTGCAGATGTTTGAAAATACGATTAATTATCGTCCCGAATATATTCTGAACGAAGAGGGGCACCGCGAACGCTTCAAAGTGGATAATAAGAATAATTATTTTCTGAATTTGGGTAAGATAGAAAATGAGATAAACGGAAAGACGATTGAAATAGGTGGAAATAAAATAGAAATAAAAGATATAAAGAAAATATCTTTTGATAAGGAAAAAGAGGTATTTCATTTTATTGTAAATGATAAAGAATTTACATCTAAAACTCCCTACACTGATATTTCAAAATATTTCGACATATTTCGTTCTATTTCAAAAAGTGAAAATATTTCTGATTATTTGATTATTGATAAAGGTGGTGAATATTTCCGTCAGTGGCGACCACAGATTAAAAAGCCAAATGACATCTGGAATGAAATTGTGAAAGTGACTGATATTCCGGGCTTGACTTCTGCTCCAAAACTCCAGCCGATTGAAACCCGATTGGTAATGCTTTCTACCGGAATGCGTGCGCCTATGGGTCTGAAAGTCTACGGACCGGATTTGGAATCAATAGAAAAAGCCGGTATGCAGTTCGAGAAAGCATTGAAAGGAGTTCCTTCGGTAAAGGCTTCATCCGTGTTTTATGATCGTGCAGTGGGAGCACCTTATCTGGAGATAAAGCTGAACCGCGAAAATATGGCGCGCTACGGAATGACGGTGAGTGATGTGCAGGAGATTTTGCAAGTGGCTCTGGGAGGTATGGCGCTGAGTACTTCGGTGGAAGGGCGCGAACGTTTCCCGATGCGTGTGCGCTATGCCCGTGAATTACGTGATAATCCCGAAGACATCAAGCGGATTCTGATCCCGGCCATGAACGGAACGCAAATTCCATTGAGCGAATTGGCCGACATTAATTATACACGTGGTGCGCAAATGATTCGCAGTGAAAATACATTTTTGGTTGGTTATGTTATTTTTGACAAACTGGAAGGTAAAGCCGAAGTGGATGTGGTAAATGAAGCCGGTAAGGTGTTGCAGAAAAAACTGGATTCGGGTGAATTAAAATTACCTGCTGGTGTTACTTACAAATTTGCCGGAAACTACGAAAATGAGATTCGGGCAACTGAACGCTTGTCCATCGTTATCCCTATTAGTTTATTGCTGATTTTGCTCTTGTTGTACTTCCAGTTCAAAACGGTGACAGCTTCCTTTATCCATTTTTCAGGCGTATTTGTAGCATTTGCGGGTGGATTTATTATGCTGTGGCTCTATGGCCAGGATTGGTTTCTGAACTTCTCCGTTGCCGGAATGAATCTGCGCGATTTGTTCCAGATGCACCCGATAAATCTAAGCGTGGCGGTCTGGGTTGGATTTATAGCCTTGTTTGGTATAGCCACCAACGATGGTGTGATCATGGGAACGTATATTCA
>DAIQOQ010000245.1:1989-4483 GCA_036787795.1 Paludibacter sp.
TATCAGGCTGCATTGCAAAAGGTACCGCAAGTGGGTGGTTTGCCCGATCCGCAATTGGAAATGGGCGTTTTCCTGAGCCCGATGGAGGTATTGAGTGGAAATCAGGTGGCAGATATCAAGCTGATGCAAATGTTTCCGTGGTTTGGCGTGCTCAAAAATGCAAAGGATGAAATGAGTCTGATGGCAAAAGCTAAATACGAAACTTTCAGGGATGCTAAGCTGCAGGTATACTACGATGTGCAACGCACCTGGTTCGATTTGTACAGGGTCCGCCAAAATATTCGCATCTCGGAGGAAAATGTAGAACTGTTGAAAACTATTGAGCGGCTCACGTTGGTGAAGTTTAGGTCAGGTTCTTTGGGAGCCGGTTCTGCATCTTCGGGTGGAAGCATGTCGGGTGGAAATACGACATCACCTTCTTCCGGTTCGGGCAGTATGAATACGATGGGTGGAAACTCATCTGCAGCTTCGGCTCGTCCTACAACTGCTGTGACTTCGTCCGGTTCTATGGGTTCCTCTTCGGGGACTTCTGCTTTGGTAAATGTGTATGAAATTCAGATAGAAATGGGTGATCTGGAAAATACTATCAGCTCGTTGAAAAACGAAGAGCAAGTTGTTGTAGCCAGGTTTAATAGTTTCTTGAATCGTCCTCAGAAAATGCCCGTTGCAACGATTGATTTGTTACCCACCGAAGCCTTGGATATAGCGTATTTGTCGGTGAATGATTCTATGTTTACCCGCAATCCCATGTTGGGCATGTTGACGTACGAACAGCAGTCGCTCACGGCTCGCACGCGTATGCAGAAACAAATGGGACTGCCCATGGTGGGACTCGGGCTGAACTATACGGTTATCAACAAAAGCGAGATGTCTACCTCTGCCATGAACGGGCAGGATATGATTATGCCTATGCTCACGGTGACATTGCCTATTTATCGAAAGAAATATAAGGCGCAGCAAGCTGAGACCCGGTTTATGAAAACGGCTTCGGAGCAAAATTATCAGGCTACGGCTAATATGTTACAATCGCAATATTACGAAGCTTTACAACAATATAATGATGCAGGGCGACGCATGAAGTTGTTCGATAGTCAAAGTCGGTTGGCAAAAAAATCATTGGATATTTCCATTAAAACCTTTTCATCATCGGCTTCCGGCTTAAGCGACATTTTGCGCATCCGCCAGCAATTGCTCGATTATGAATTGAAACAAGTGGAAGCAGTGGTGGAATTTAATAAGGCAGAAGCATTGATTAAAAGAATTAATCCTAATGCAACCCCAAACCCCTGAAGGGGCTTAAAGATCGTGCGTATAAAAAGACAAGTCCGAAGGACTTGAATGTGAATAACCTCCGGTAAAACCGGAGGATCAACAAATCAATACAAACTCAACCCCGGAGGGGTTGAATAAAATGATAGAATATGAACAAAATATTTAAAACTATCTCCAGTTCCCCTTTAGGGGCTAGGGGTTCTTTATGGCTTAAGGGTTTTCTTTTGCTTCTTGCCGGACTGTTCCTGGGCTGGTTGTTCTTCCATTCGCCAAAGGCGGTGAAGGACGAGCATAATCATTCGGCGGCTGAAACAAAAAAACAACTGTGGACCTGTGCCATGCATCCGCAAATTCGTCTGGATCATCCGGGGAAATGCCCCATTTGTGGGATGGAATTGATTCCGTTGCAAAACGGAGGAGTAAAGGTTGATTCTAATGCAGTGCATTTTAGTAAAGAAGCGATGGAACTTGCTAATGTTGCTACATCAATTGTAAGCCGGCAGAAACCGCTGAAAGAAGTGCGGTTGTACGGCAAAGTACAGGCCGACGAACGGTTGTTGCAAAATCAGGTGGCACATGTGGGTGGGCGTATAGAGAGATTAATGCTGAATTTCACGGGTGAGCCGGTACGTAAAGGACAGTTGTTGGCTTTGATTTATTCGCCCGATTTGATTACAGCGCAGCAGGAACTGCTGGAAGCAGCAAAAAGTAAACAAACCCAGCCCGAAATTTACGAAGCAGCTATGGAGAAACTTATGCAATGGATGCTGACAGAAAAACAAATAGCACAGGTAGAACGATCGGGTAGGGTGAAAACCAATTTCGAAGTATATTCCAATACTTCCGGCATTGTAACGGCTAAGCGTGTTAATACCGGCGATCATGTATCCGAAGGGGCTGTTTTGTTCGAAGTGGCAAACCTGTCGAGTGTTTGGGTGCTGTTTGATGCTTACGAAAGCGATCTGCCTTTTCTGAAAGTGGGCAATACCATTTCTTTCAGTTTGCAGGCATTGCCCGGAACCAATTTCTCGGCCAATATCCGGTTTATCGATCCGGTGATTGATCCGGTGAACCGCGTGGCCAAAGTGCGGGTGGAAGTGAGCAATGCGGGCGGAAAACTAAAGCCCGAAATGTTTGCAACCGGGGTGGTAAAAGCCAATCTGAACGAGTTTAAAGATAAACTGGTTATTCCACGCTCGGCAGTGTTGTGGACCGGCAAGCG
>DAIQOQ010000246.1:0-4461 GCA_036787795.1 Paludibacter sp.
TCGGCATCCATAATAGCGTCGGTCAGGTTAAGTCGCTCGTTCAGGTTGCCTACTATCACCTTCAGGTTGGGGTGATCGGTTCGGATAGATCCTGCTTTGCGTATATAGGCCACCACCTGATAGCCTTTTTCAAGAGCTTGTTCTACCAAAAGCGCTCCGATTTTACCATTTGCTCCAAAAATAACTACTTTCATACGCTTTTATTTAATGAATCAGTTGACTCTTTTTAATATTAACTTTCTGCCTTTTTCAAGTAAACAGAATAAGTAACGAAAAGTTGTGTATATATCAAAACTATTATATAAAAAGGGAGAGAATTGCAATTGCAATCCTCTCCCTTTTATGCTTGGTCTGTTTTGTCTACGAATAATTTTACTTCCGGTTTTTCATTTCTTCTGCCGTTTTTACACGCAGCCCGGGATTTTCTTTCACCATTTGACGCAAAAACTCTTCGGGGTAGCCGGCACGAATAATGGTGGGTGGAATTTTAGCTTCGTTCTGAACAAATTTTCCGTTCTTCTCGGCTTTAATGTTGCCATCCATGTATTTTACCAGCAGATATTCGCCCAGTTTTTTCCACGCTGCAGTTGAACTTTCGGCTTGGGAATTACTGAAATTGGTCAGAAATATTCGTGCATCACTTTCTGCCATTCCTACTGCCACCTTATCCATCGCAGGAACAAGTGCATTGAAATCACTTTCCCATTGCGACTGAACCTTTTTGATGTCAGCGTACATATATGAATATTTGCTATATGCATAATTTGCTACCCAATTGTAGGTCCAGAATGCCGAAGTGGCAGAATATTCCAACAAGCTTCCGTTGTCGGCACGGAAACATTCCGGAACTTTATTTATGCCGCAATACATCGGCACATAAAGCGATGTAGCAGCATCGTCAACTCCAAACCAAAGGATTCCACCAATGTAATCGGGCAACCAACTGCGCATCTGAGCCACAAACGTAAATCCTGTTTGCTGCGTGGCAGTAGGACGTTCGTGAACGTATTCTACAGTATCTACTTTAAATGTCAGCGGGCTGCATCGTAGTTTGCTTCCGAATGGTCCGGCAGCCATTCCTTTAGTCATGTCAAATTCAGTGCCCTCATATTGATCGCGCATGCAATCTTTCAATTTTTGAGTTGAAAGTTTCACAGAGGGTTTAATCCACAGTGGCATGCGTTCGGTTGTTTCTCCTTTAATGTATGAAAGATATTTGTCCATTGTAGGATCGAATTTACGGAAAAATGCCCATACGCGAGCCTCGCAAGCACGCAAAGCCACATAGTCGAGTGGGGCATAGGTGTCAGAAAAACTAAATTCTTTGTTTTTTCCTTTAAAGTATCCTTTTTCGCGTGCAAAAGCAATTACATCTTCAGAGTACAAGCAGTTGGCTTTGTCATCATAAGGAAATGTGGTGATCCGAGCCTGATTGGCATGTGCTGAAATGCAGTCGTCGGGAATTCGTTGAGCAACCCATAGGGCACCTTTGTTATGTGCTCCTTTTCCAACCATCTCCATAATCCATACTTCGTTTGGGTCAGCAATAGAGAAGGATTCACCTTCGCTGCAATACCCGTATTCGGCTACCAGATCGGTCATCACTTTTATGGCTTCGCGGGCAGTTTTAGAGCGTTGAAGAGCAATGTAGATCAAGCTTCCGTAATCAATAATGCCGGTAGTGTCAACCAGTTCTTCGCGACCACCAAATGTCGTTTCACCAATGCTTACCTGATGTTCGTTCATATTTCCGATTACCGAGTAGGTCTTTTCGACCTGTTTTATTTTGCCCAGATATTTTCCCGAATCCCAGTCGTGAATGTCGAGCATAGTTCCCGCAGGGTAGGTGGCCGCAGGATAGTGGTATAATGCCCCGAATAGGAAGTACGAGTCGGCATTGTACGAAATTAATGTGGAACCATCAAGCGTGGCAGCTTTTCCTACTAAGAAATTGGTACAAGCAAATGCTGGGGTTAAAGTCGCTACAAAAGCGATTAGGAAAAGAGCTCTCTTTATCATTATTTTTTTAGTTTTTCTTTTTGATGGTCGCAAAGATAAAACAATATGGCTAAATAAAAAAAAGCCAAAGGTCAAAAGACATTAAATGCTAGTTGTCGGAGGTTGTTTTTGAGAAAGATTTTTTTATCCATCGGGGAATAATAAGCACTCCAAGTAAAAGGTATAAATAATAACTAATTAACCTCCAAATGAGTGTAATAATTAGAATTGGTCCACTTCCCAACGAAATGTCATTATAGTATTCTTTAAAGGTAAATTCGCTAATCCCGCTTCCTCCAGGAGTTGGACTCACTACCATAACAATCCACAGAAGGAGTTGTCTTCCAAAAATAATAAGTTGATTGTTGAACGGAGTGAAAGCTAAGAATAAGGCATTTACTACAAGAAAACGGGATGACCATGACAAAGCTGTAGTGCCAAAAGCTTTTGCCCAAAAACCTATCGATTTTTTGCTCATCTCTTTAGACGCATTAATCATGGTTTCAGAAAACGTGGCAATATTATTATGCCATTTCCGCAAAAAAGGTAATTTAAATAATAGCAGGAAAAGTTTCGCAATTAAATCGGGTCTGCGAAATAATCCAATATATAAAATAGTAGTCCAAACGAATAAAACACCGAAAACGCTCCAAAAAACAACTCCAATAGTGGATGTTATAACGGAAGTTGCATTAAATAATGCGTGTAAAGGCACAAATAAAAAAATAGTAGGGCAAATAACAATGAAAAATAATTCATCCAAAAAAAGATTACTAATCATGATGGCTGTGCTCCGCCCAATACTGATTCCTTCTTTATTTAAAAACAAAATAACCAAACTGGATCCACCAATAGCAGAAGGTGTAGCAGCCGAAGTAAATTCGTTTAATATATTGATATTAAATGCCTGCCTCCACGATAAATCTTTGCAAGCCATAAGTCGAAATCGCCAAATCATCCCAAAATCACGACCAAACATAAACATAAATGCCAATAGAATATACCCAATACTGTTTAGATTGAAAGTTACACCCTTAAAAGTTTTAGGATCAAATTCAGACAAAAATAACCAGCCAATAACAATTATTCCAATTATAACTGGAATGAGAACTTGAGATGTTTTAAATGGATTCGAGTACTTTTTAATAGTAGGATTAGTTCTGGCATTCATATTTTTTTCATTAAATAATGATATCTATCCAATACTTCGTCAGTAACACTCTCCCACGAGCGAGTAATGCTTTTAGATGCATTTAACCCAACCTGTTTAATCAATGCCGGATTGGCAATTAAGTTTCTAATGCAAGTAGCAAAAGAATCTGTAGTATCAGTTGTTAGAAACCCGTTTATATTATTCGTAATTATTTGCGCAACATTGGATTCTTCTATCAATATAGATGCTGTACCTAACGCAGCTGCTTCCCGTACAACGAGAGCCCACGTGTCGTAGGTTGAAGGAAATAAAAATAAATCTGCAGCGGCGTAATATTGCTTAAGTTCGTTGCGTTCAGTTATTAATCCTACAAATTTAATCTTTTCGCTTAATCCTGACTTGTTGACTAATTGCTTTAATTCTTCCGCAGCATAACCTATTCCAATAAAATACATTTTGAAAGGAAGATCTTTTATTAGAACTAACGATTCAACAATCATGCGAATATTTTTCTCCCAAATAATTTGACCCACAAAAAGAAAAACAGTTTCATTCTCTGAAATTTGTAATTTTTTTCGAGCTGATTTTTTTATAGGTTCTATTGGTTCTGCATTTGAAAAATCATTTCCGAGTGGAACAATCTCAATTTTTCCTTTAAAACCATATTCACGAATGGTTTCCTCCACAGATGGCTGTGAGATCCATACCTCATCTGCTTTTTCAAAGAAGCGGATTACTTCTTTAACCATCAATTTTGCCAGAAATTTATTATGAACCGAGTGTTCAAAGTCATCGCGATATTTTGAATGAAAGGTTGCTATAAAAGGCACTTTTTGCTCTTTAGCAATACGCAAAGCGATATTGCCAGAACTAAACGGACAATGAGCATGAACCAAACCAAAAGAAATTTTATCAAGATCGGTTCTAAATGAAAGATCTGTTTCAGGTAAACCGAATCGATACGGTTTTCTTCCAAATATCGGAATAGAAGAATATCGGTAAACAGGAAAAGATTCGTTATCGATGTAGTATGGTGATCTTGGAGCAATTACGCAAACTGGTTGATTCTTTTTTTGTAACCAATAGGCATAATTATATGTAGTAAGTGATACTCCATCCATTATAGGTGGAAAACTATCATTAAATAAGCCAATTGTATTCGATCCATCTCTTTGTTTTACAGACATATTTAGTGAGTTTTGTTAGACGCTAATATAAAAAAAACAGACTTGTATTTTAACAAAGTAAGAAGAAATAATGTGTAATTAAAGAAATGAATATGTCAATATAATTCAATAAACCTAATTTTA
>DAIQOQ010000065.1:0-10152 GCA_036787795.1 Paludibacter sp.
CATCATCCAACAATATGAAGAAACTATCAATACTGGCTATTATCCTCTTATCGGTGCTATCCGTTTTCGGACAAACAAGCCATCGAAAACTTACAATTACACATCTTACCGGAGACTTTTACATTTACACCACCTATCAGAAGTTCAAAGGACACCCGACCCCGTCGAACAGCATGTACATGCTGACAAAAAAAGGTGCTGTACTGTTTGACACGCCCTGGGATGCAACACAGTTTCAACCCTTGCTGGACAGCATAAAAGTAAAGCATCATCAACCGGTGGTGATGTGCATAGCCACCCATTCGCACAGCGACAGAACTGCAGGACTTGAATACTACAGACGACAAGGAATAAAAACATATACCACAACACAAACCGACCGCATCAGTACAACAACTAACGAAAAAAGAGCTGAGTTCCTGATTTCGAAAGACAGTGCGTTCAACATAGGGGGGCATCGTTTTGAAACGTATTATCCAGGGGCGGGACATACGATTGACAATATCGTTATATGGTTTGATAAAGAAAAATTGCTCTACGGAGGCTGTTTGATAAAAAGCACCGAAGCTAAGGACTTAGGCAATCTGGCAGATGCAAACGTAAAAGAATGGAGCAAAACAATTAAAAACATCCAGCACAAATTTGGAAAACCCAGATACATTATTACCGGACATCAGAGCTGGACGAGCAATAAATCGTTGGAACACACATTGAAATTAATACAGCAATACAAACAAAAGCAACCCGAATTGTAAGTAATTACGAGTTACAAAACTGTTTATCTATACTTTGCTTTCGAGAAACAGATCATTAAATATTATTGCTTATGTAAATCTGGAGTTTCATACACATACATTCTATTTATAATGAGTTATTTCCCGTAGGGAATACATATCAATAGAAAATGAAAACAGATACAATCAATTCCCCGTAGGGAATACACCTGGAAAAATGTGAATGTCCTACGGACAAAACGACATCGAATAAAGCCTATTTATGCCATAAATCATTTAAATCTTTCTGAGTGAAGCCGAACAAGACTTGGCATTAATGAGAATTTTGCGTACATTTGAACCTGTTCTATTAAGACTGATTAGTTTTAGGACAGGAAATAATTGCTCATTTAAATACCATAACGTTATGCATCCATATTTCTTAGTCGTAATCATTCAGACGCTTCTGCGTAAAAGACATAAAACAAAGACAAAAAAGGAAACTTTTTCCAACTACGAAATTGCCAAAGGCTACAAAGAGTTATTGATTGTTTCAAAAGCATTGCTTAAAGATGTTACGCTGATAACACTTGGAATCTTCTCAGCAGCATTCGGACTCAAAGGCTTCCTGCTCACCAATCACTTTATCGATGGTGGAGTAACCGGTATGTCGCTACTTGTGTCGGCTATCACCGGCTGGCCTTTGTATATCCTTATTATTTGTATCAATATCCCGTTTGTTATATTGGGTTACCACATCATGGGCAAGCAGTTTGCTATTAAAACAATATTAGCCATTACGGGGCTATCCATTTGTCTGGCCACAGTTAACTTTGTAGATGTAACCAAAGACAACCTCCTGGTAGCTATTTTTGGAGGTTTCTTCTTAGGGGCTGGTATCGGACTGAGTGTACGAGGTGGTGCAGTGATTGACGGAACCGAAGTACTGGCCATTTATTTAAGCCGGAAGTTCAGCACGTCCATAGGCACCATCATTATAGCCATCAATATCATAATCTTTTCGGTGGCAGCCTATTTTTTGGGAATAGAAGTAGCGCTGTACTCCATGATAACTTATATGGCCGCTTCCAAAACACTCGATTTTATTGTAGAAGGCATTGAAGAATATATGGGTGTCACCATTGTGTCGTTCCGAAGCGAAGAAATTCGCGAGATGATTATCACCAAAATGGGACGGGGTGTTACAGTATATAATGGTAAACGGGGATATGGCAAACGGGGCGAGACTAAAGATGTCGAAATTATTTACACCGTCATAACCCGACTTGAACTCAACAAGCTAAAAATTGAAATTGAAAAGATAGAACCCAATGCATTTTACGTATTAAATACGGTAAAGGATGCTAAAGGCGGAGTTATCAAAAAACGTCCACTGACAGAATAAACCTTGTTGCCGACACGTTATTAATCAAAAATAGTAATATTTACAAATCCGAGATGGTGCATCACTTCTCTCAGAATAATAAGTGTAGCTGCAAAAGTATTTGTAATTGGCAAAATATCCTGATTAGCCGGACGACCTGAGATAATTGCCGCCAACCGTCCAAACACCTGTTCCATTTCCGTACGCGCAAGCACTACTCCGACCGAATGATGACTAGACACGGTTTGTTGAGCTATTTTCAGAATACTGGTATCTGTGGTATATAAGCCACATCCGGGCGGAATAAGTTTATGCAGAGGCATTACCTCATCCTCTACCACCTGAATGGCATACTCTACTTCGGCAGGAGTAGGTAGATTGTGTCGAAAAAAATCCCGCGTAGTTTTCAATCTCCCTATATCGAATAACCAACATCTATCGGGGATCGCAGTTTCTGCACCAAAAACAATAAAACTATACTCATCAGCAATGTGAAGCAAGGCTATCGGCTCATTTTTTGCCGATTTCTGCCTTACAGCACGGTAAGAGTCGTAAGCAAGTTGCTGTATTTCTGAAGAAATCGTAGTTTTCATAATTGATTAATTAAACAGAACAACAAAAATATTATGTCCGGGTCAGGCAAAACCCTAGCTTAGAATATCAAACAAACTATTTTATAATTCTTCGATCAAAACCGGAATTCCTTCACGCTCCAATAGTGCCAATGACTTTGAACAAATGGCAGAAGTACAAATTAATGATACTTTCATATCCGGTTGTACAGCCTGTATTTGCCTCACCATTTCCACAATTTTGAGAGCATCCTTTTGAATAATCCGGCTTTTGATTAGCTTCACAATAGCAATATGGTTATCACCAACAGCACGCAGATTGGTGCGAACCGGTAAATTATAAGTGGAAGAATTTAGTTCCATAAAGAGAATTGGATTACTGAAAATATTAAACAAAAAACGCTTCTGACTTGCCGTATAGAGCATTCAGAAGCGTTTTAAAGAGGTACCTGGCGGATTCGAACCGCCGTGTGCGGTTTTGCAGACCGGTGCCTAGCCACTCGGCCAAGGTACCTTGTTTTTCGGTGTGCAAAGATAGTATAATTTTGCTTCAATCCAAAGCTTTCGTGCAAAAAAGCTAAAAAAGCTCAGAACTTATTGAGGTCTGGGTCTGTCACCTGGCTTACGATCCTGAAAATCTCGTAATAATTTACGCTTAAATTCCCGTTCAGCCTTATAATACTTAAACAGAGTTTCCGGCTGAAGTAATCTCCTCAATTTCATATGATAGTCTTTAAACAATTTGGCCTCTTTAAACTCAAAATCAACATATCTATCGTTCAACTCGGAATAATTAGGTTTTACATTTTTAGCGTTTTTCATCGCTGACTGAAAAAATTCTCGGTTCTTCTGATGTAAATCCCAGATCGATTTTTCATATTCCATAAAAACAGGCAGAACAGCCTCAGCTTCTTTTGATGTCAATTGAGCTTCCGACGATAATATCTGCCATTTATGCTGATGCATTTCATCAATCTGGTCTTTTCTTTGATCACAATACTGATCAGCACTTGCGAAGCTGCTTAGAAGTAACAGAATTCCAGCTAAAGTATATTTAAAAAGTCTCATTGTATATTTATTTTAAAATTCAGAGTCACATGGAATTTGCATAGACATTCAGAATTGTTGAAAATACTTAGTCATACAAATTTCACAGAATCACCTTTAATTATTTCATTTAGAATCCGATTCGTTGGATTGCTCAACATAATAATCGAC
This sequence comes from Paludibacter sp., assembly GCA_036787795.1. Taxonomy (GTDB): domain Bacteria; phylum Bacteroidota; class Bacteroidia; order Bacteroidales; family Paludibacteraceae; genus Paludibacter. The sequence goes on from DAIQOQ010000065.1 coordinate 3,888, forward strand.
CATGGAAGTTTCATCAACCTGCGAAAGGACATACGATTCATAATTTTCGGCATTTCGAGCCAGCCTTTTTTGATGAGTAGAATAAAATACCTGTCCCGCGACAAGAACACCTACAAACATGGCTGCAACATACATCCACCGTCTCAGTAATTTATGATTAGATGGTCGTTGATAACCTATCTGTTTATCAATCTGTAGAGCAAATTGATCAAAGTAATTTTCCGGGACTCTAAATGCAAGTTCTTTTGCTACTTTTTCATTCAATATGTTTTTGTTGTTTGTCATACGCTTCTTTGACTATTTATGAATGGGTAGGTTTAATTCGATTTATATTTTAACTCGGTTTTTATTCGCTTCCCCTATCAATTATATATTATAAACTTAATCTTCATCCGAGAAAAATTTTTCTATCTTCTTTACAGCATAGTGATAAGAAGCTTTTAACGCCCCGGTAGTTGTGCCCAGAATAGCTTCCATTTCTTCGTAAGTAATATCATCAAAATACTTCATATTAAAGACCAATCTCTGTTTCTCGGGTAAAGTAAGTATTGCTTCTTGTAATTTCAGCTGAATCTCATTTCCATTAAAATAAGTATCAGCTTGTAGGTTCTGGAGCAATATACCTTCAACATCATCAATAGAATTTTGACTTCGCATTCGTTTGTTAGCCAAAAAGGTAATCGTTTCATTAGTGGCAATCCGGTAAAGCCAGGTAGATAGTTTCGAATCTCCCCTGAATCCATCAATTCCATTCCAGGCTTTCATAAAAGTATTTTGTAAAACATCATTAGCATCGTCATGCGAAATCACCATCTTGCGAATATGCCAGTAAATCCGCTCCTGATAGGTACGAACAACAAATGAAAATGCACGGCTTCGGCTTTTCGGTTGATTTAGTTGAAGTAGTAATTCCTCTTCGGTTGGATCCATACTAGATTTCGTGTAAAACTGGCGCAAGTTTCATTCAATTCAGTCTGTAAGACTATACAAGCTTGCAAAAGTTTAATTTATTTTTTAATTCACTCGAGAAATATCTGTTTGTCCTGCAAAATAACGAATAATATTCCGTGAGACAAACCTACTCATATCATTTCGGGCATCAATTGTTGCTGTCCCATTATGCGGGGCCAAAACAACATTATCAAGGCTCAGCAGTTCTGCACTAATAACAGGTTCAAATTCATACACATCTAACGCTGCAGCATAAATCCAACGCCTCTGCAAGGCTTCAACTAAAGCCGCCTCATCAATCACCTGACCACGCGCAGTATTGACAAGAATAACAGTTGATTTCATTTGTTGCAGTCGATCCCGATTAATCAGATGCTGCGTTTCATCAGTCAATGGAGTATGCAATGAAATCACATCACTTATTTTCAACAATTCATCCAACTCTACACGTGTGGCACAATAAAGCACTTCAAGCTCGGGCGCTAGTTTTGATCGGTTAAAGTAAACAATTTTCATACCACTGGCGAGAGCTCGTCGCGCAAGCGACTGTCCAATGCGTCCCATGCCAATGATTCCGAGTGTTTTTCCAAACAGCGACTGTCCCAAATTCTCCAGAACTCCCCACTTAAGACCTTCAGACAACCTGAGCTTTCTATCACATTCGGCAACACGGCGAGCCGCTGCCAGCATAAGCGCAAAAGCGAGCTCAGCTGTTGGCTCAACAACAGGATCGGGCGTATTGGTTACAATAATCCCTTTTTGAGTTGCATATTCGACATCAATATTATTATAACCAACACCATAATTTGCAATGATTTTCAATTTATCTTTACCGGCATCAATCACATCTCTATCAACCTTAAACTGAAATGTTGGAATAAAAGCATCAAATGAGGGTAAAAGCCGAAGAACATCCTCCTTCCTAAAAATTCCGCTTTCTGGAAATACAACTTCACACCGTTCAACAAGCTCAGTAAATCCTTCGGGAAGTAACTTCGTTGAAACAAGTACACGTTTCTTTAATTCGGTATTCATCATTTATTATATCTTCTTTTATAATGCACTATACAAATTTTAATAGCAGACAAATATAGCAAATATTTATTTTAAAGAGCCGCTTAATTGAAATTAAGACCAACTATTTATCTCAATGTAAATTTTCTTTTAAGAAGGAAATTCAGCTATAATGCCAGATCAAATAAAGTAAGTAAAATAATTTGGACTAAATCAAACAACTTTTATATTCTAATTGTTAGAGAAGCAAATAAATCAATTCAAATATATTTAGTTCTCTAATCAAAAAAAATCCAATTGTTACATGAAGATTCACGAATATCAAGCAAGACAATTATTCAGGGAATATCATATTCCCGTTCCAGAAGATGTATTATGCTACAGCGTTAGCGAAGTAGAAAAAGCGGCACGAGACATGAACCGGATGGTGGTGGTAAAAGCCCAGGTTTTAGTAGGAGGACGCGGTAAAGCTGGTGGCGTAAAACTAGCCAAAACGGTAGAAGAGGCTACATCTGCTGCAAAACAAATTTTGGGCATGGACATCAAAGGCTTTAAAGTAGAAAAAGTGCTGGTGGCAGATGCCGTCAATATAACCAAAGAATTTTATGTCGGGCTAATCAACGACCGAAACACGAAAACCGTGACCTTAATGGTAAGCTCCGAAGGAGGTGTTGAAATTGAAGAAGTAGCCAAAACAAGTCCCGAAAAAATAATCAAATTTCATATTAACCCACTCACCGGATTATTAGATTATCAGGCCAGAGACATCGCTCTGCAACTTTTCGACGATATTAAACTTGCCCAAAAAGCCGCGTCCATATTCACCAAACTATATAAATTATACGTAGACACTGATGCAACTATTGCCGAGATCAACCCTATGGTGCTTACTCCCGACAATGAAATTTTAGCTATTGATGGAAAAATGAATTTTGACGACAATGCACTTTATCGTCAACCTAAAATTTTAGCCATGCGCGAACCGGATGAAGACGAATTGCTAGAAATTGATGCGCACAGTAAAGGTTTGTCTTACATCCGGCTGGATGGAAATATAGGTTGTATGGTAAACGGAGCCGGACTGGCAATGGCTACCATGGATATGATAAAACTTTATGGCGGAGAACCAGCAAACTTTCTGGACATTGGAGGTAGTTCAAGCCCGCAGAAAGTGATTGACGCCATGAATATATTGTTGAACGACAAAAATGTGAAGGCTGTAATGATTAATATCTTTGGAGGTATAACCCGTTGCGACGACGTAGCAAAAGGGCTTATTGAAGCTATGAAAGTAATTTCAACCAAAATACCTATCGTGGTACGACTCTCGGGTACTAATGCAGCCGAAGGTCTGGCACTATTAAAACAAACTAACCTACCAACGGTGGGTTCAATGAGCGAAGCTGCTCAAAAAGCAATTGAATTAAGCAGATTATAAATACCATTCTAATACGAAAAAAGCAAAAGAATATGAGCATATTAGTCAACAAAAACACCAGACTGGTTATTCAGGGTATTACCGGTCGCGATGGGAAATTCCACACTAGCAAAATGAAAGAATACGGAACAAATGTTGTGGCAGGAGTTTCACCTGGAAAAGAAGGTTTAATTCTCGACGGTGTTCCGGTTTATAATTCGGTAAAAGCAGCTGTAAAAGCAACCGGAGCTAACACATCCATCATTTTTGTACCCGCAGCCTTTGCTGCTGATGCCATTTTGGAAGCATCGGAGGCCGGAATTGAATTGGTTGTTGCCATTAGCGAAGGGCTTCCCATACAGGATATGATACGCATTACCCCCATCCTCAAACAAAACGGCACTCTTTTAATCGGTCCAAACTGTCCGGGATTAATTACACCCGGAGAAGCACTTGTTGGAATTTTGCCAGCCAATATTTTCAAAAAGGGTAACATCGGATTCATTTCCCGCAGCGGAACTCTTACGTACGAGGTGGTAAATCTGCTAACTGAAAATGATTTTGGTCAAACAACCTGCGTTGGCATTGGAGGCGATCCGGTTGCCGGATTGTATTTCATTGATCTACTGGAACGTTTCGAAAATGATCCGGAAACAATTGCCGTAGTTCTGATAGGAGAAATTGGCGGTGACGCTGAAGAACAAGCCGCTAAGTTCATAGCCGAAAAGATGACTAAACCGGTAGTTGCCTTTATTGCCGGGCAAACAGCCCCTCCGGGTAAAAGAATGGGACATGCCGGAGCTATTATTTCGAGTGGCTCCGGAACGGCAGCTGAAAAGATAGCTGCGTTTAATAAAGCAGGTGTTCCGGTCGCCAAAGAACCCAATGAAATTCCGGAATTATTGAGGCAGAAATTAAAATAACAGACCCGAATAATGAGTATTTACAAGCCCTGAAGCCATCATTCTTCAGGGCTTTTTTTTCAAAACAAGAACAAAATCTCAAGATCCATATCCTACATTAAAGTAACTTTGTGTCTGATTCATTACCATTCCAGTAACTTTTAGCATTCGAACAAGAAGGAAAATTACACACAAACAACTATTCTTAACCACATTACATCATTGGCACAAGAATTGAAATGCGTTGAGAGAAAATTAAATCATTTTGTGCACAAAACGTGATTTTTCTTTGGATTAACTAACATTGAATTTACAGGGATTATGAATCATCAAGTTTTCAACGTGGTTGCCGACCTCGCATTCTACCGCGAAGGTGAATTATTTCTCGGCAATGCCCAGATACGACTTTTAAATCAGGTTGTAATTGATGGTTCGATACATGCGGCAGCTAAGAATCTGAAAATGTCGTATCAACATGCCTGGCATATGCTTGACAAGTTAAACCACCTTTCGCCTATACCCATTATTATCAGACAAAAAGGAGGCAAAGATGGAGGAGGTTGTAAAGTTAGTCCGTATGGAATGAAGCTCATCCGTACTTACGAGAAAAAAGTAACTGATATTATTCAGTTTCTTGCTCAAAACAGCAGCGAATTAGAAAGCTGTTTTTTTTAGAATAGCGATATTCTTGCTGGGGAATATCGCTAAAAAATTACTCAGCGTTGTTCTTTTTAGTTTATAACGAAAAAAATTAAACAATATGAAATTAGTTACAATAACGAAACTTTTGATTACGTGCACCATAAGCATAGTACCTCTTATTTCTTTTTCACAAAATGTAGTAATAGACGGAGAAATACGTCCAAGAGTAGAATATCGGGATGGACTAACAAAACCATTACTTGAAACCACCGACCCAGCAGTATTGGGTATTCAACGCACCCGAATAGGAATGACTTTCACAAGCGCTTTATTAAATACCCAAATTACCTTACAAGATTCCAGAACTTTCGGACAAAATCCCAATGCTTCGAGTGATGCAACAGTGGGGATCTTTGAAGCATGGGCTGAAATGTTGTTGATACCAGGCGGAACATTCAGAGTGGGACGACAAGCAATAAAATACGATGACAATCGACTTTTTTCGGCTTCATCATGGAGTAACACCGGGACCTCGCACGATATGGCCTTGTTTAAATATTGCATAAATGATTTTCAGGGGCATATTGGGGTTGCATATAATAACAACACCGCAATTTCTTCGGAAACCTACTATACTCCAAAATCGAACTACCGATATATGGGATATGTCTGGTTGACGAAAGATCTAGCCAAAGGATTAAACCTAAGTATGATTGGAGTTGACGAAGGCGTACAGGATACTACAGGAACAAAAGCTGGAGTAAATTATTTGAAAACCAATATGAATCATGCATACACTTATGGTGGTAATTTAAAATACTCCAATGAGGATTTTCCGGCAAGTGTAATGGCTACAGCCTATTTACAGTCGGGTAAAAGTGCAACCGGCTCCACGCTGAAAGGAAAACTATTGGCTATAAAAGTTGACTATAAGTTTTCTGGTATACTAGCCGCCAATATTGGTACGGATTACTTTTCGGGAGACAATAAGTCCACAGATGGAATACAATCTAATTTCAAAAAATTATATGGTACCGATCATAGCTTCAACGGAGCAATGGAATATTGGAAAACGCCTTTAAATCAAGGTTTATTAGACTATTATGCAGGAGTTACCGGCAAAATAAGTAAGGAGCTGAGTTTGGATGGAACATTTCATATTTTCAATTCCGAATATTCAGGGTACAATAAAAAGAATATAGCATTTGGAAAAGATTTAGGCTCTGAGTTGGACATTATTGTGAATTACAAACTCAACAGTTGGACCGCAATTCAGGGAGGTTGGTGCACTTACTTTGAAAACAGAAATACACTTATATCCAAAGATATTGTAACTTCT
>DAIQOQ010000065.1:10252-13724 GCA_036787795.1 Paludibacter sp.
TAAAACAAAACCCTAAAGCTAAAGTAAATCTGACATTCGGAGCCTCAGGTATGTTGGTTCAGCAAATACAAAACGGAGCTAATTTTGATTTTTTTATGGCAGCCGACAATGAATTTCCATTAAAACTCAAAGCCAAAGGACTCACAACCGGAGCTATGTCGACCTATGCTTTTGGAAAACTAGCCATTTATAGTACGACCCTGGATGTAGAAAAGAAAGGCCTTGAAGTTCTGAAAAGTGGATCGATAAGGAAAATAGCCATTGCCAATCCGGAAACTGCACCTTATGGTGAACGGTCGATAGAATTATTAAAGAGTCAGAAACTGTATGACGGGTTGAAATCGAAGATTGTGCTAGGCGAAAATATTTCGCAAACAGCTCAATTTGCATTTACCGGAAACGCCGAAGTTGGATTTATTGCCTTATCTCTGGCTTTAGCACCGGACATGCAGGGAAAGGGAGATTACTATATCATTCCACAATCATTATACAAACCCATTGAACAAGCATGTATTCTGATTAAAACTCCGGTATTGAACACCGAAGCTGCAAAATTCAAGAGGTTTGTTCTATCACCTGCCACAAAAGCAATCTGGGAAAAATTCGGATACGGTCTGGTTGGAAGTAAATAACTGGTAATTGATAACTTTTCCAAAGTTCTAAACTTTGGAGAAGTTTAAACAACAAATAGTAATATAGCGATTAGGATATCGCAAAGCCCTAACAAAACATGAATCAAGATTTCGTAAACACGCTCCTACTTACAGGCAGACTGGCCAGTTGGACAACCGTAATACTTTTTATTATCGGGTTTCCAATTGCCTACCTGTTGGCATATAAACGATTTTTTCTAAAAGCTGTTGTAGAAGCATTAATCAGTATGCCGTTAGTATTGCCTCCAACCGTACTAGGATTTTACATGTTAGTGGCTTACAGTCCGCAAAATGCATTTGGACGATTTTTGGCAGAACATTTTAATACTCGATTAGCATTTAGTTTCGAAGGGGTATTGATAGCCAGTGTGCTTTTTAGCCTCCCGTTTATGATTCAACCTTTACAAAACGGATTGACGAGTATTCCTAAAAGTTTTCGGGAAACAGCATATACGCTGGGAAAATCGGAGTTTACGACCTTCATCCGCATATTGATTCCCAACATGATTCCATCCATAATTACAGCTACAGCCATGACATTTGCTCATTGTATAGGCGAATTCGGCGTGGTTATTATGGTTGGTGGCAACATGCCGGGCGAAACGCGGGTAGCATCAATTGCCATTTATGACGAGGTACAGGCAATGAACTACCAGACGGCTAATCAGTATTCATTTATTCTATTTATCATTTCCTTGCTCATTCTTACTCTCATTTACAGTATGAATGGCAAGAAAAAAATCTTTTTTTGATATGTTGAAGATTGATATACAACGAAGCATGCTCACTTCGGAAGGTAAAACCGATCTGAAGGTTTGCTCTGAAATTCAAAGCAATGAATTGCTATGCTTGTTCGGGCATTCGGGCGCAGGAAAAACAACCTTACTGCGTATACTTGCAGGGCTAACTACACCCGAAAAAGGACGTATAGTCTTTAATGATACGGTTTGGTATGATTCGGAGAAAAAAATAAACGTTCCGCCTCAGAAACGAAATGTAGGTTATATGTTTCAGGATTATGCACTTTTCCCGAATATGACTGTGGAGAAGAATATAAGCTTTGCCCAAAAGGAAAAGGACAAAGAAGAAGTAGACAAATTACTGACGTTATTCGATCTGGGAACATTAAGGAATCAACATCCACCCAAACTTTCAGGCGGACAAAAACAACGGGTAGCGTTAGCACGCGCATTAGCAGCAAAACCGAACCTGCTGCTACTTGACGAACCGTTATCAGCACTTGATTTCGATATGCGATTGGCACTGCAACACGAAATTAGGAAAGCACACGAAGTGCTAAACACGATTACACTTATGGTAAGTCATGATTTACAAGAAGTATTTCATCTGGCATCTTCGGTCATTATGTTGAGGAACGGAACAGTAATAAAAGAAGGAAAAACGGCTGATGTTTTTAGTCAAGCTACAGAATGCAAATCAAGAATGGAGTATTTAAGCTTATAGAAAATAAAAAGAATCCGATTGAGATTCAATCGGATTCTTTTTTTATTTCTACCACAGAGTGCAAAAGCCATGAAAACAGCAAGTGTTTGTTATTTCTGACGTTTAAATATCATTTCGGTATCGCCCATGGGTGAACCTTCAACTTTAGCACTAAAAGTGTCATCGTCTTTCATGGTACATACGTGCTTCATTGTCATATCGCCGAATGCGATTTCAAAAGTAAGTACTTTACCATCTAGTTTGGCGTTTGAAAGAGGCATATCACCATTGGGTGTTTTAATGAATCCGGTTAGCTTTTCGCCTTCCATTTTAAACACAAAGGTTAAATCCATATCAGCACCATCCTGACCTTTTACTTTAGATGCCCAGGTACCTTCAAAACCTCCGGCAAAAGCAGCTGCCGTAACCATTAAAAATAGAACTGTTGAAAGAATTGTTTTTTTCATTCTGTTGATTTTTTTGAATTAATATTAGTTTTTGATAAAGCAAAGGTATGTAAAAGAATTATATATATCAACTGAAAATAGCTTATCTACCAAATTTCATCGACACAAAGTCGGATTCAATCGACAAACCGTATTTTATATTATAAGTGAGAATGTATTCTGGAAACCATAAAACTCCTCATTTTCGAGTCGCACGCTTACAAGACACTTTCCCAACTTCGGGAATGGTTGCTGCAATAACTAATAATCCTTTTGATAGGTGCTTAGTAGTTATGAATATTTATAATTTTTCAAATAACAAATGAACCCAACTATCTGTTTTAATAGACAAACAAGTATAAAAGGGGAACAGTAATTATTAATCATTTAAAACCAACATTTTATGGAAATCAGTGCAAGAAACAAAATTAAGGGAACTATCGAAGAAATTACCTTAGGTAGTGTAATGGCCAAAGTAAAAATCAACATTGGCAATGAAAATGTGATTAGTTCGGTAGTAACTATAGAGAGTGTAACCGATTTAAAACTCAAAGTAGGCGATGTGGTATATGCCATCGTAAAGTCAACCGAAGTGATGATTGGAAAATAAAACTAACCCTAAAGCAGTCGGGCAATTAAGCCCGACTGCTTTGTTACGACTCTGCTTATGAATGAAATAATTATAAGGCCAATAGGGAAGATTATCACTCCTCACACAGACATAAAAAACATGCCGATTCAGCCCATTGCAGCAGATGGAATTAAAGGGCATATCGAACTTTTACCCGAATACGTGAATGGTCTCAAAGATTTAGAAGGTTTTTCTCATATAACATTGATTTACCACTTTCATCAAATAGATAACTATGAGCTGATAGTAACCCCGTTTATGGATACTGAGAAACATGGCATTTTTGCAACCAAAGCCCC
>DAIQOQ010000247.1:0-1134 GCA_036787795.1 Paludibacter sp.
TCTATGCGAACCCATATTCAAAAGGTCTTTACTGTTTTAAAGAATGCTTTCAAGAGCTGGTTCGACCATGATCCTTTTCGCGAAAGTGCCATTATAGCCTATTACGCCATTTTCTCTTTGCCGGGATTACTGGTCGTGATTATGACGCTGGGCGGATACTTCTTCGGGCGCGAAGCAGTAAATAATCAGGTAGCTTCACAATTCACCTCCACCATGGGAGCTGAAACAGCCAAACAGATTCAGGACATTATTATACAAGCCAGTCGACTGAGAAATTCATTATTAGCCACCATCGTTGGAGTAATTACCATTCTGGTAGGTGCAACAGGTGTGTTTGCCGAGTTCCAAATGGCATTAAATGGTATTTGGGAAGTAAAACTGGATAAAGCCAAATCGGGTATCTGGCAAATTATACGGGTGCGACTGTTTTCGTTCGGACTGATCATTTCCATTGCATTTTTACTGATAGTATCGTTGGTAGTATCGGCTTTTATTTCGGCTTTTGGCGATTGGTTGACGAATCATTTTACCGATTCGTTTTTATTGGTTTTACAATTTCTTAATATATGTTTATCATTTTGTATTCTGGCTGTATTATTTGCATTGATGTTTAAAGTTTTACCCGATGCCCGCATTAAATGGAGACATGTATGGATAGGGTCAGTGGTTACAGCCTTTCTTTTTGAAATAGGTAAATATGCACTGGGATTATATTTTGGCAAAGCTAATCCCGGAACAGGTTACGGAGCAGCAGGTTCTATCATATTAATTATGCTTTGGGTAACCTATACTTCTATGATTGTGTTGTATGGAGCTGAGTTTACCCATGCCTATGCCAATATGTTTTCGGGTAAAGTGGCGCCAAGCAAAATTGCAACAGTAGAAGCGCCTGCAAAACAGAAAAAAGTATAATGAATTGATAAGTCATGTTTCATGCGTTCATTTTTATTTTTTAGATAGTTGTCGCATGGAACTCGCAATGAACATGGTCTTTGGTTTAAACAACTGTTTAAATGCTCGTTTCATACATAAACGGCAGCTTTTCCTTACAAGTAATATCTCATTACTTATAAGGAATATGTTATTACTTGTCATGAATGCTCTATTACTAACAAGTAATACTCCATTACTTGT
>DAIQOQ010000247.1:1234-4437 GCA_036787795.1 Paludibacter sp.
TACTGACAAGTAATATGAATTTTATTTCAATAGTACGAACAAATTAAATCATCATTCATTTATTCTATTACCATATCGCAATGAAAAAAACAAAACAAGATACTACCATTAATTACAAGCATCTAAAAGGCTTAACCTCTGCACAAGGACTTAAAAAGTTGCGTACGGAAGGAGCCAATAGTCTCCCGTCGTCCAAACCAAAAAGTTTTCTCACATTGGCATTGGGTGTTATCAAGGAACCCATGTTTATCCTGTTGGTTGCTTGTGGAAGCTTGTATTTGGTGTTGGGCGATTTTCGCGAAGGCATCATGTTGCTTTGCTTTGTTTTTGTTATCATGGGTATTGAGTTTTTTCAGGAAAAGAAAACTGAAAAAGCATTAGATGCACTAAAAGATATGGCCAGTCCGAGAGCATTGGTTATTCGTGATGGGGTGGAAACGCGTATTGCCGGTGTGGAAGTGGTAACCGATGACCTGATTGTGTTGCAAGAAGGTGATCGTGTTCCGGCTGATGCAACTGTGTTACAGTCTGCCAACTTATTGGTGGACGAATCTTTACTTACGGGTGAATCGGTTACGGTCAGAAAAAGTGAATGGGATGAACAGCAAGAAATTGCACAACCCGGTGGCGATGACTTACCTTTTGTGTATTCCGGTTCTATGATTGTGCAGGGAAATGGCATTGCCCGTGTAACCAGCATTGGCGCCAACACCGAAATAGGTAAAATAGGCAAAGCGCTGGAAGGTGTAAAAGAAAATTCCACGCGACTGAAAAAAGAAATGGGTTCATTAGTGAAAAAGCTGACTATCATTGCTGCGGTACTCTGTGCATTGGTTATTGTTGGCTACACCCTTACCCGTGGAAACCTGATTGACGGGTTTCTGGCAGGCATAACGCTGGCCATGGCGGTGTTGCCCGAAGAGTTTCCGGTTATCCTTACCGTATTTATGGCTTTGGGAGCTTGGCGAATGTCTAAAAAGAAAGTACTTACACGGAATCCATCTGCTATTGAAACACTTGGATCGGCCACGGTGCTTTGTACCGATAAAACAGGCACACTTACTGAAAATAAAATGACTGTTTCACAGCTTTATAATGGAAAAGAATTTCATACGGTATCAAATGAGAATGAACTCAATGAGGATTTTCACGAAATCATGGAGTTTGGCATTCTTTCCAGTCAAACCAATCCATTCGACCCCATGGAACAAGCCATTACCGGGATGGCCAAGATGTATCTGAAAGGCACTGAACATATCCACAAAAGCTGGAAGATGATAAAAGAATATCCACTCTCCAAAGATCTGTTGGCTATGTCTCGCGTGTTTTCGGAAAAGGATACTCAACAACAGATTATCGCCACAAAAGGAGCTCCGGAAGCTATTTTTGATTTGTGTCATTTGGATACAAAAGAGAAAACACGATTGGCAAAAGCTGTGGAAGAATTAGCAACAAAAGGCTTACGCGTATTAGGCGTAGCAAAAGCAATGATTAAAACCGATAATCTGCCTGAAGCTCAGCATGACTTCAGTTTTGATTTTATCGGACTGATAGGACTCTCCGACCCCATTCGGAAAAATGTAAAACAAGCTGTTTCAGAGTGCCATCAGGCCGGCATAAGAGTGATTATGATTACCGGCGATTACCCGATTACAGCACAACACATAGCGGTAGAGATTGGGTTAGAAAATCCCGACGCATGCATGACAGGGCTGGAACTACAAACCATTTCGGATGTTGAACTGTGCCACAAGATTAAAGACATCAATGTCTTTGCCCGGGTAGTACCGGAACAAAAACTAAAGATAGTGGAAGCCCTGAAACGAAATGGAGAAATTGTAGCCATGACCGGCGATGGAGTAAATGATGCTCCCGCTCTGAAAGCTGCTAACATTGGCATTTCCATGGGTAAAAAAGGAACTGATGTGGCACGCGAAGCTTCTTCGTTGGTGTTGATGGACGATAACTTTTCATCCATTGTAGGTGCTATAAGGATGGGGCGACGCATATTTGATAATCTCCAAAAAGCATTTGGATATACCTTTGCCATCCACGTTCCCATAGCCGGTTTATCCTTATTACCAATCCTGCTGACACATCTTCCCATCATCTTGTGGCCGGTGCACATTGTTTTTCTCGAATTAATTATCGACCCGGCCTGTTCTATTATTTTCGAAGCCGAGAAGGAAGAAGAAAACGTAATGAACCGTCCGCCAAAGAGTATAAATGAACCTTTTTTTGGAGCGTCAAAAATTATATTCAGCTGTATGCAAGGCGTAGGGATTCTTATTGTAACTATGGTTGTTTATCTTGTCGGTTTGCACATGGGTTTCGAAGCGAAAGAGGTCAGAGCAATGGCATTTACTACATTGATTGTATCAAATATAGCCGTTATTCTCACGAATAGGTCGTGGATTGATCATATATTTAAAATAATAGCTACTCCTAACAAAGCTGTATTGTGGGTAGTAGGTGGAGCTGTCTTCTTTTTAATACTGATTCTCAATGTCCCGTTTTTCCTTGATCTTTTTCAGTTTAGTAAACTCTCATTGATAAACATTCTGATATGTAGCTTAGCCGGTATGACAACTATTAGTTGGTTTGAAATTTACAAATTAATTAAACTCCGGAATCACGTGTCGCTCTAAAGATAAGTTTATTAAAAAGCTTGTATCAAAAAAAGAAGAATGCAAAACACTTAATCAATACACTAAAAAAGCTACTAAAATTATGAAACCAACAGAAGAATTAATTTACGAGCATAAAGCAATTACATCCATGCTCAACGTAATGAGCAATATTTCGAATAGCATCAAGGACAAAAAGGTGTTTTATACAAATGATGTGGAGAAAATTCTAGATTTTCTATCCATATATGTAGAAAAATGCCATAGAAACAAAGAAGAAAATGTTTTTTATCCGGCACTTTTACTGAGTAAATATCCCCCTGAAAGTATAGGTTTGATAATAAATGAACATTCGATTGCTAAAGGCTGTCTGGATGAAATAAAGTGTTGTATAGAAAACTTTAAATTAGGAAGCACGTTTTCCGGTGAAATGATCGCCAACTGTATGGCAAATTATGTGCAGTTAATCTATGACCATATCCAAAAAGAGGAAAATGATTATTTTCCATTGGCTAATAAAGCATTAAGTGAAGATGCACAGACCGAAATATCAAAACAATTTAAACTGATTAATGA
>DAIQOQ010000248.1:0-4406 GCA_036787795.1 Paludibacter sp.
AATTACGAACTATTATCATTTTACCCTCTAAACTGAACTATTTACACCCTTTGTGTTTTGAGTATTTCTTTTATCTTTGCAAAAAATACTCATAATATGACTGAATCATCCTCTCCCCGCCTCCACGTTGTGGATGCTCTGCGTGGCTTTGCCATTGTTTCCATTATGCTATTGCATAATATTGAACATTTCGATTTTTATTTTACTCCGGCAGGTCAACCTCAATGGTTGATTGGGCTTAATCAGGTAATCTGGGACAGCCTGTTTTTCTTGTTTGGCGGAAAGTCTTATGCCATCTTTGCCTTGCTGTTCGGGCTTACCTTTTTTATCCAGTCGGATAATCAGGCCCGAAAAGGAAACGATTTCCGCGCACGTTTTGCCTGGCGACTGGTGCTATTGCTGGTCTTTGGGCTTATCAACTCAGCCTTTTATCAAGGCGACATACTTACCATTTACGCCATTCTGGGATTTGCGCTTATCCCGGTTGCCAAGCTGAGTAACAAAACGGTATTTTGGATTGCCGTCCTGCTTATGCTTCAGCCCTACGAATGGTTCAATGTTTTTTCGGGGCTGCAACATCCCGAAATGAAAATGAGCAATCCGGCTTCGTGGGCTTATTTTGGAAAATCATCGGCATACCTTCCCGAAAAATCAATCATCAACACCTGGGTGGGCAACCTCACTAACGGCAAAATGGCGGTGATATACTGGTCGTGGGAAGCCGGGCGCGTTTTTCAAACCATTTCGCTGTTTATGCTTGGCATGTTGGCCGGTCGCAAAAAACTCTTTGCAGCATCCGAAGACAATAACCGTTTCTGGCTTCGAACATTAATCTTTGCTGCCATCGCATTTGTACCCCTGTTTATTCTGAAAAACGGCTTACCAACCTGGCTCGGCAGCGAAGCCATTCGTCGTCCGTTGGTCACCATCGTTACCACCTGGTCCAATCTGGCATTTATGCTCGTATTGGTATCGGCATTTTTTATTGTCTACGAAAAATTCTCGGGACGCGTACTCAATATGTTCAATGCATTCGGTAAAATGAGCATGACAAACTACATTATGCAATCTATCGTGGGTACATCTATTTATTACGGTTTCGGACTTGGGTTGTACCAATATACCGGAGCCACCTATTGCCTTTTAATAGGCATTGCGCTGGCCGTTTTGCAAGGTCTGTTTAGTAAATGGTGGATGAGTAATCACCGCCAGGGGCCACTGGAAGGTATCTGGCACAAACTAACGTGGATGAATATCAAAAAGGACTAATGCCAGAATCTGCTTTTCTCAAACCGTCAACCAGTAACTTCACGAATATGAGTTTATCATCTTTTACTGTGTTGAAAAATGTTTTTACATTATTTAAGCGCAAATGTAAGGCATTATGAGTTTCTTTGTAAGTGTAATGGAAATTTATTACATTATAAATAATCCGGTATAACTTTATAACATACGTCTGTAATTATGGAACCATCAGTAAACATTAGTGCATTCATACAGCAAGTTGAGAACTCGTTAAACAAAGTTCAACTATTTAAGGACATCACCCGTCGACTGGCATGGGGAACAGATGCCGGATTCTATCGGCAAATTCCACAGGCAGTGATTATGCCTACCTGCGAGGCCGAAGTTTCATCGTTATTAAAACAGGCAAATGACGCTCATGTGCCGGTTACCTTCAGAGCTGCCGGTACCAGTCTTTCGGGGCAAAGTATCAGTAATTCCCTGTTGGTGGTTACCGGAAAGCTATGGGAGAAATATAAAATCCAGGACGAAGGAAAGACAATTTCTTTACAGCCCGGCATTGTGGGCAGTCGTGTAAACGATGTTTTGAAGCCTTACGGAAGACTTTTCTCTCCCGATCCGGCATCGCTCAATTCAGCCATGGTGGGCGGTATTATCATCAACAATGCTTCCGGCAAAAGCTGTGGTATCCATGCCAACAGTGATAAAATACTCTGTTCGGCACGCATCATTTTTGCCGATGGTACGCTGCTCGATACCGGTGACGAAGCCAGCCGAGCTTCCTTTTTGTCCACGCACAGCGAATTTGTCAACACCATACTTCAGATACGCAATGACATTAAAGCAGACCCGGAACTAACAAGCCGGATACGTTATAAATACAGTATCAAAAATGTTACCGGGCTCAATATTTTGCCATTTGTGACTTTCGAAGATCCGTTCGACATCATCACCCACCTGCTTGTGGGTTCCGAAGGCACGCTGGCATTTCTGGCTGAAGCCACTGTAAAAACAGAAGTGGAAAAGAAGTACAAAGCAAGCACAATGCTTTACCTGAAAGATATTAAATATGCTTGCGAAGCCGTACAGCAGCTAAAAACCACTCCGGTGACAGGCATCGAACTTCTGGACCGGAAAGCATTGAAATCGGTAGAAGGAAAAGCAGGTATGCCCGAATATCTTTCGTCTTTGGAAAATAAGGTTACAGCATTGCTTATTGAAACAAAGGCTGACTCGCAGGAAGAACTTCAACATAAAATTGAACTGATAGAAGCTTGTATCAAAACATTTGATATAATAATGCCGGCTGCATTTACCGAAGATCCGGAAATCTATAATGTGTGGTGGGCTATCCGCTCCGGCATTTTCCCATCCGTGGGAGGTATGAGGGAGTTGGGCACAACAACTTTAATTGAAGATGTGGCTTTTCATATCGAAAATTTGCCCTCGGCAACAGCCGATTTACAAGCGCTGCTCCTGAAATACGGATACAACGACGGGGTTATATACGGACATGCATTGGAAGGAAACTTTCACTTCATTATTAATCAGCGATTCGATTCACAGGCCGAAATTGACCGATACGAAGCGTTGATGAACGAAGTAGTGGTTTTGGTCACCGAGAAATACGATGGATCGCTAAAGGCAGAACATGGTACCGGACGAAACATGGCTCCGTTTGTCGAAAAAGAATGGGGAAGTGCAGCTTTTGCCATCATGAAACGCGTAAAAGCATTGTTTGATCCGAACAGCATACTCAACCCCGGGGTTATTTTCAATGATGACCCTGCGTGCTTTATCAAAGATTTCAAACCACTACCTCTGACCAATCCGCATGTGGACAAATGTATTGAATGTGGATTCTGTGAAGTCAACTGCCTTACTGCGGGCTTTACGCTTTCATCGCGTCAGCGCATTGTTATACAACGAGAAATCTCCAGACTAAAACTAACAAAGGAGGATCCGGCCTTATTAGCCGAGTTGGAAAAAGGATACAAATATCTGGGAAATGCAACCTGTGCAGGTGATGGTCTTTGCGCCACCTCCTGCCCCATGGAAATCAACACCGGACATCTCACCCACGACGTGAGACATGCGTCGATACCCACCGGAAGCATTGGTTGGAAAACCGGAAACTTTGCTGCCAATCACTTCGAAGGCATAAAAACCGGACTCCGGTCGGTACTTACCTTAGCCAACTTTGCACACACTGTAGTTGGTAGTAAGAATATGACTTTTCTGTGCAACGAAGCAAATAAGCTAGGACTTCCACTTTGGACTACAGCCATGCCAAAGTCGCATAAAATACATACCGACAGAATACATCAACGCACTTCCGAACTGAAAGTAGTCTATTTTCCTAGCTGCATCAATCAGTCTATGGGAGTGGACAAAGCAAGCCCCGAACAAACTCCGCTGTCCGACAAGATGACCAATCTGTTTCAAAAGGCAGGTTATGAAGTTATTTTTCCACTGGGAATGGAAAACATGTGTTGCGGTACAATCTGGGAAAGCAAAGGTATGTATGACATTGCCGACCGAAAAACCGAAGAGCTGGAAGATGCTCTGTGGCTGACAAGCGAACAAGGTAAGTATCCGGTGGTATGCGACCAAAGTCCATGCTTATACCGTATGCGCGACAAAATAAAAAAGATGAAACTGTATGAGCCCGTTGAATTTATAGAGACATACCTGGTGAATAAACTTGATTTTCACCCCGTGAAAGATCTGGTTGCCATTCATACTACCTGTTCGATGACAAAGATGGGATTAAAACATACGCTGATTAGTCTGGCTAATCGCTGTACAGACCAGGCATTTATTCCCGAAGAGGTCGGCTGTTGTGGCTTTGCCGGCGATAAAGGTTTCACCACACCCGAAGTAAACCGCTACGCATTGCGTAAATTAAAACCGCAGCTTGTGACAAAAGGCATCCAACGGGGATATTCCAACAGCCGCACCTGCGAAATTGGGTTGACTACGAATAGTGGCATTCCGTACATGTCAATTGTTTATCTGGTAGACCAATGTACAACTGCAAAACAAGCGTAAACGGAAGAAGCAACCTAGAGTAACGTGAGTTCGATATAAGCAAACAACTAACAATCAATTAAAAGTAGATTTTAGAATCCTGAAAGGATTCAATGTGAATAACCGCGGGT
>DAIQOQ010000249.1:0-4392 GCA_036787795.1 Paludibacter sp.
ACAATTTTAGAAATTGCATGACAAAACTACTATTTTTTAGGGGAATCTACAAAAGGTTCCCAGCATTCTGTTTACGTAAATTTGGAATAAGTTTCATACTTGTAATTATTCCCGCACTTCAATTGTTTAGCCAGCAGATTGATGTCAAAGGTAAAATCACTGTTGAAAATACAAATGAACCGATTATTGGTGCCACTGTACGATTGAAAAATACGCAAACAGCTACAGTTACTGATATTAATGGAGTGTTTACATTAAAAACAAAATCCTTTCCGGCTGTTTTATCTATCACAAGTACCGGTTATAAAAAACAAGAACTCAATGTGTACGAAGGCGGATCTATTGATATTCGTTTAGTCGAAAATGTTGAACGGTTAAATGAAGTGGTGGTTGTCGGTTACGGTACCCAAAAGCGGAAAGAGCTAACCGGCTCAGTTGCTTCTGTCTCAAAATCACATTTAGAGTACAATGTGGCTTCTTCGGTGGATGCATTGCTGGGTGGTGCTGTAGCGGGAGTTAATGTCACGCAGAGCTCCGGACAACCTGGATCACCTGCCAGTATACGTATCCGTGGGGGTAACTCCATTAACGCCAGTAATGATCCATTGTATGTTATCGATGGCTTCCTGTATTTCAGCGATAAATCAACAACCAAAGTTGGTTTTGGGGCAGTAGAGGGCGAATCTAATCCACTCAATCTGCTCAATCCTTCAGACATAGAATCCATAGAAGTATTGAAAGATGTATCTGCTACGGCTATTTATGGGTCGCGGGGATCAAACGGAGTAATTCTGGTTACGACCAAAAAAGGAAAAAGAGGAAGGAACTCGGTTAACTACCAATTCTCTACGGGTTGGAGTAAGTCTGCAAAAAAACTAGACCTACTCGACGCTTCGCAGTGGGCTCGAATGGAAAAAGATTATTTTTTGAATAAACCAGGATACACCGATGCGCAAATTGAGCAACTAGGTAAAGGCTATGACTGGCAGGACGCCGTTTTGCAAACCGGTACGACACAGAATCATTCTCTTTCCATTAGTGGGGGAGATGAAAAGTCGCAATATTTCGTTTCAGGAAATTACCTCAATCAGGATGGAATCATTCTGAACTCTGGTTTTAAACGCTTTTCCGGCAAGTTCAATTATGATAAAGAAGTGTTCCCCGGATTTAAAATTGGAGTCAATCTGACAGGAACAAAAAGCACGCAAAATAGCCTTACTACTTTTGAAGGTGTAAACTACAACAGTTCGCCCTATTCAAAAGGTATTGCTAATTCTTTGACTTATGCATTATATATTCCACCTGTTGTGCCTATTTACAATACTAATGGTAGCTATAATTATAGCAACCCTTACGAGTATGCTTATCTACGTAACGGAAGCAAAACTGCAAATCCGGTATCGGATCTAAAAAATAGTACGGCTCAAGCCATCAATACAGCTTTTCTGGGCAATTTTTATGCTCAGTACAAAATCACAGATGGTTTGACTGCGAAAATAAACCTTGGAAGTAATATCAGTCATACCACCCAAAATTATTTCTCGCCAAACTATACAGCTATCGGGTTGGAACCTATTGGTATCGGAGGTATTGGAAATAAAAGTGTAGAGATTCTTTTATCCGAATTTACATTGACTTATGCAAAGCAAATTGGAATTCATTCGTTTGACATTCTAACAGGTTTTACCGATCAGGAGTCCAAAACAAATTACCTGACTACTATGTGTTCAAAGTTTACGGATGAGTCTTTAGGTGTAAACAATCTTCAGGATGGAACCCCTTATGGTATTACACCCTATAGTGGTGCCAGTAATAGTAGCCTCTATTCAATTTTGGGAAGACTAAATTATTCTTTATTAAAACGCTATAATCTAACAGCAACATTTCGTAGCGACTATTCTACCCGTTTTGTACATCGTTGGGGTATTTTTCCATCTCTCGGCTTATCATGGAATATAAATGATGAGAAGTTTTTAAAGAATGTTTCTGATGTTAGCAATTTAAAGCTGCGTGCGAGTGTCGGAAGTGTCGGAAATCAGGAAATTGGAGACTTTGACTATAAGACTTATTTGACTGTAATAAAATACAATGGATCAACGGGCTATAAAGTTGGAAATTCGGGTTACGAAGATCTGAAATGGGAAACTACCAAACAATATAATATAGGATTGGATGCCGGAATTTTAAATAACCGAATCACTGCTACTGTTGATGCTTATTACAAAAAAACATCTGATTTATTATTGGATATTCCTGCTACTTTGTCGAATGAATATGAAAAGTTGGTAAACGTAGGTAGTGTGGTTAATAAGGGATTGGAATTATCAGTCAATGCTACTATACTGGATACAAAAAAGATCAAGTGGTTGGCTACAGCCAACATTGCCAAAAATCACAATGAAATAACTCAGCTGAATAATAATGGTGATATTATAGATGGTGTAAATATTCTACGTGTAGGAGAATCGTTGGGATCATTTTACGGATTGAAGTTTGCCGGAGTTGTTCAAAAAGGAGAGGACGTTTCAAAATTGCCCACTTCACCAGCTTATACAACGCTCAAAGCAGGAGACCCTAAGTTTGTCGACGTAAGTGATGATGGGCATATCGATTCTAACGACCGCGTTGTATTGGGTAGCATACAGCCGGACTTTACCTACGGATTCTCATCAACGTTCAAATATCGTAATTTCGACTTGTTTGTCTTGTGTCAGGGTTCGCATGGAAACAAAGTGTATAATTTGTTGCGTCGTTACCTCGAAAGCCCCAATGATGCTTATAATGCTTCAGCCGTGTTGTTGAATGCATGGACGGAGACAAATCCCTCCAACACTGTACCACGCATCACCAGTTCGCCTATCTCTACCGAGCTTGACAGCCGTTACGTTGAAGATGCTTCTTATTTGAGACTCAAAACAATTACTCTGGGTTACACTTTTGATAAGTTCTCTCATTCTACCACCAGACTGCCTTTGAAGATAAGGTTATTCTCAACAGTGGAGAATCTATTCACAATAACAGGTTACAAGGGGTATGATCCGGAAGTGGCAAAAGGGGTGGATCTTGGGTCTTATCCAATGGCACGTACCTTATTGGTTGGAGCAAACATTACTTTCTGAAAAAGCAATCAAAATTCAATATAATCCAATTTATTATTAACAATCTAATTTAAAAAAGAATGAAGCAATTTTTTAAACCTATAGCTTTCGTTGCTATAGCAATTAGTGCGGTTACACTCTCCTCCTGCAGCAAGGACGAGACTCAGGTAATTTCAGGTAATTCCGTGTGGAAAACCGACCAGCAGGCTCTGGCATCAGCCAGTGCTGCATTTTCTCCATGGCAGCGTTTGAGTTCATCATTTTCGTTTTTGATTGAATCTCAAACCGATGCTACCATAAGTTTTGAGGGTGCCGATGATGCTGATGGACCTTTGGTGAGTTTGTTTAAAACAGACGTAAACAACTGGTATCCTACCAAGATCTTTAATTATCTCTATGTAAGCATCGGTGCGGCTAACAGCACTATTGAAAAAGCAGATTCAAGTTCTGTTTCCAACAATCTATCTCAGTCAGGAATTGATTTGGCCAGAGGGCGTGCTAAGTTTATTCGTGGTTTGGGTTATCTGTATCTGACACAGCTTTGGGGTGAGGTTCCTCTCATTTTAAGTACTAAGCCTAGCACTTCAGAGCAAACTACACGTAGATCTATCGATGATGTCTATACTCAAATAGTAAAGGATTTGACTGAGGCGGAAGCTGCTTTGCCTGGTTATGACCAGACTCGTTCAAACCCAAGCAAGGGTTCGGCCGATGCAATACTTGCACGTGCTTACTTGAGTTGGGCTAGCAATCCGCTTTCGCAAAGTCAGGTAGCGGCTATTGCTACTAGTCAGACTGATCCTTCGGCTACAAGCTGGGATCAAACCAAATTACAAAAGGCGATTGATTATGCCAACAAGGTAATTGATAGCGGTAATTTTGCATTAGAAAACAATTTTGAAAGTAATTTCGGAGTAGCTGCCGAAGATAAATCGATAGAACATATATTTACGATCCATCATGACGGAGATGATGTTGATGTGCAAGGTAATCACCAAACTCACTGTCCGTTTACATTCCGTTTTGACCTCTATCAGGACAATCATATCGGACCAGCTGACGTAACTTTGCTGAATCTTTTCCCGGATACAGACAAACGTAAGCGCTTCTCAATTTTGAATCGCTTGTATAATCAAGATGAACCGCTTGTTGCATCACCAACAAAGGCAAGCGATTATAAAGAATATGATTTTGTTTTTCCTGTCACTTCACCACGTATTGGAAAATGGATTCATCGAGATGCAACTTATCCTGAAGTGGCTCCTGGCTCAGCAGCAGGACAGCCTAATGATAT